>JASEGT010000073.1 GCA_030018005.1 Actinomycetota bacterium | reverse complement strand
TTCGGCAACTTGCGATATATGCCCTTGATGGATGCTATCGATTCAGGGTTACTCGGTTGTGATGAGGTCATGAGTATTGTTTTCTATGCCGGCTAACTAAGTTTATATATGAAAGTTAAGAACTCACCTGACTATTTTCAACCTGGTCGAGCGGTCTGTGTCGCTGACGCGCTCGATGCTCGCGCCTATCGCCCGCAATTTCTGCTCGAAATTGTGATAACCCCGGTCTATATGGTAGATGTCGGCTATCTCGGTGACGCCTTCAGCGACCAGGCCGGCGACTACCAGCGCGGCGCCGCCCCTCAAGTCGGGTGCGTTTACCGGTGCCCCGCTCAATCCGGATACGCCTCGAATAATAGCGTGACGCCCTTCGGTCTTGATGTCACTACCCATCCGGTTGAGCTCCGCGACGAACATAAAGCGGTTTTCAAAGATGTTCTCGGTGATGATGCTCGTCCCTTCGGCGATAGCTAAAATCGTCATAAACTGGGTCTGGAGGTCGGTGGGAAATCCCGGATACGGCAGCGTGGCTAAGTCTGCCGGACGGATAATGTCTCGCCCGATGACTCGAATCTCGTTCTCGCCCACTTTGACGATAGCGCCGATACTACGAAGCTTGTTGACGGCGAGTTCTAAGTGCTCCGGGCATACGTCTTCGAGCACGACGTCGCCCTTGGTGATTGCGGCGGCGACTAGAAACGTACCGGCCTCGATACGGTCGGGCATGACACGGTATTCGCCCCCGTGGAGTTTATTTACACCCTCGACTACGATTGTCGAAGAACCGGCGCCCTTTATCTTGGCGCCCATCATGTTTAGAAAGTCGGCTAAGTCGACTATCTCCGGCTCCCTGGCGGCATTGTCGATGACCGTCTCACCCTCTGCCAGAGTAGCCGCCATCAGCAGGTTCTCGGTCGCGCCGACGCTCGGGTAATCCAAAGCTATCTTCGCGGCGACCAACTTCTCCGAGTAAGCCTCGATAAAGCCGTGGCCGACTTCGAAGCGTGCCCCGAACGCCTCCAAGCCGCGTATGTGCATGTCAATTTTACGTAAGCCGATATTGCAGCCGCCGGGCATCGCGACCCGGGCTTTGCCAAGCCGCGCCAATAGCGGCCCTAACACGATGATAGAGGCCCTCATCTGGCTTACCAGCTCATAAGGGGCTTCTGGATATAGCGGATACGTCGGCTTTATCTCGACGACGCCGGGTTCGCTGTAAGCGACCCTGGCGCCCAACCTTTCGAGTACCGCCGCCATCGTTTTGACATCATTTATTATCGGGACGTTCGTGAGAATCGTCGTCTCTTCCGTCAGCAAAGCCGCCGCCATCAGCTTGAGCGCGGAGTTTTTCGCGCCACCCACCTTTATTCTTCCTGAGAGCCGGTTGCCGCCCTCGACAACGAACCTGGAACCCTTGTCCATTACTTTATTTCTCCTCAACTGTGGAGCGTATACTAAGAATCACTCCGCTACGAAAACGCCCTAAAGAAAGAGCTTAGCTTAAGGACTTGACGCCGGTCAATCTAGTATTACTTTGCAGACGCGTTTGACGGAAACAAAGAAACACGAAGTCCTTGGCTTATAGTGTAACCGATATCACCCAACAACGCAGAAGCCAGACAAAGAATTCAGGCTCGAACCTTGAAATCCTTCTCTGGCTTCCGATTATTAAGTTATTCCAGCGTTGGTTAGCCTTTTTGTGCCACCCTGAGCCTGACAAGCGCTTTTCTCAGGCTTACCTCAGCCTCAAGCAGCATCTTGCCTGAAGCTTTCGCCTCGGCTATCTCTTGTTCCCGCGCGAGGCGTTTCGCCTCGGCCCGGGCAATGTCGATTTCGTGCGAAAGCTCTGCGGCGTCCGCCAGAATCGTCAACTTGTTCTCTCTGAACTCGAGATATCCGCCCAACACGGCAACGAATTCGCGCTGCCCGCCATTGAATATGCGCAACTCACCAAGGGCAAGCGGCGTGACGATAGGGATATGCTGCGGCATGATACCCAGCTCACCCTCGATACCGAGAGCGACTACCATGTCGGCTTCTCCACTATAGACAATATTCTCAGGGCTTACCACTTCGCATAGAAGCTTGCGATCAGCCATTTAAACCTCCAGTAAACGCCCCTTACGAAGCCACCTGCGCGGCCATGTCCGCATTTTTCTCTATAGCCTCTTCGATTGAGCCGACCATATAGAACGCTTGCTCCGACAGCGAGTCGTGCATACCATCGACGATCTCCTTGAAGCCGCGGATGGTATCGGCAAGCGGTACATACCTACCCTCTTGACCGGTAAACGCCTCAGCCACGTTGAAGGGCTGGCTCAAGAACTTCTGGATCTTTCTCGCCCTCATAACGATAAGCTTATCCTCTTCGGAAAGCTCGTCCATACCGAGAATCGCGATGATATCCTGAAGCTCTTTGTAGCGCTGCAGAATCTGCTGCACATTACGGGCTACCGTGTAGTGCTCTTCGCCGACAGCGCCGGGCTCGAGAATTCTTGAACTCGAGTCGAGCGGGTCGACCGCCGGGTAAATACCGAGCTCCGAGATTTGGCGCGAGAGAACGGTCGTCGCATCCAAGTGCGTAAACGCGGTCGCCGGCGCCGGGTCGGTCAAGTCGTCGGCTGGTACATAAATAGCCTGTACCGACGTGATGGAGCCCGTCCGGGTCGATGTGATTCGCTCCTGCAGGTCACCCATCTCGGTGCCGAGCGTCGGCTGATAGCCTACCGCTGACGGCATACGACCGAGAAGCGCCGATACTTCGGAACCCGCTTGCGTGAAGCGGAAGATGTTGTCGATAAAGAGAAGAACGTCTCTTCCCTGGTCACGGAAGTACTCCGCGACGGTCAGGCCGGCCAGGCCGACGCGCAGGCGCGAGCCCGGCGGTTCGTTCATCTGACCGAAGATAAGCGACGTTTTGTCGATAACGCCCGACTCTTTCATCTCGAGCCAGAGGTCGTTACCCTCACGTGTGCGCTCGCCTACACCTGTGAAGACCGAGTTACCGCCGTGTTTGGTCGCGATATTATGGATAAGCTCCATAATGAGAACGGTCTTGCCTACACCGGCCCCACCGAAGAGACCGATTTTACCACCCTTAACATAAGGTGCCAGGAGGTCGATGACCTTGATGCCGGTCTCCAAAATCTCAGCAGTCGGCTTCAACTGGTCGAACTCCGGCGGCTTACGGTGAATCGGATACCGCTCCGATGCCGGAACCGGCGTATCAGTGTCTATCGGCTGGCCCAGAACGTTAAGGATTCTCCCGAGCGTTCCGTCGCCGACCGGTACGGTAATCGGAGCTCCGGTGTCCAAAACATCCATGCCCCTTACCAAACCGTCGGTCGATGACATCGCTACGGCGCGTACTTTATTGCCCTCCAAGTGCTGTTGCACTTCGGCAATGACCTCAACAGTCCCATTGGGCGTCTCAGCCGAAATCTTGAGCGCATTATATATCGGAGGCAACTCGCTTGCATCGAATTCCGCATCGAGAACGACACCGATAATCTGCACAATTTTACCTACGCCCATTTAAACTCTTCACCTCAATTCTATTGCCGAACTAAGTCGGCATCGATAAACTTACAAAACAAATCTATGCCTCTTGCAGGGCATTGGCGCCGCCGACGATCTCGGCGATCTCTTGCGTGATTTGAGCCTGCCTCGCCCGGTTGTACCACCTGGTGAGATTCTCTATCATCTCTGTCGCGCTGTCGGTCGCGTTCTTCATCGCTATCCGGCGCGCGGCGTGCTCGCTGGCAGCCGATTCCATCAGCGCTCTAAGAACGACGGTGTTGACATAGCGCGGCAGTAGATCGTATAGCACTCGCACTGCGTCCGGCTCGAACTCGTGCTCGACACTCGTCCCGCCCGTTTCGGCCTCGCCGCCCGATATCTCCTCTTGCTTTATGGGAAGCAGCTGGTGGGTCGTCGGCTTTTGCTCCAGTGCCGATTTGAAATGATTGAAGACGATGTAGACCTTGTCGATCGAGCCTTCTTCATACATCTCTACAACTTGATCCGCAACCGCTGTCGCCTCGATAAAGGTCGGGCGGTCGGTAAACTCGGTATGCGCCGCTATAATGTTATAGCCGGCAAATCTTAAATAACCCGCGCCCTTGCGGCCGACGGCCACAAAAGATACCTCGCGGCCTTGCGCCGTCTCCTCGCGGTATATCGCCTCCGCGCGCCGCAGGATGTTCATATTGAACGCCCCGCAGAGCCCCCGGTTGGAAGTGACCGGAATAATCACGACATTCTTGGTCTCTTCATGAACCTCGAGCAACGGGTGGCTACCCGCCCCGACATGCTGGGCGACGCTGTTTAGGACATCGACCATTTTTATCGCATACGGCCGTGCCGCCTCGATTCGGGATTGCGCCCGCTTTATCTTAGCGGTCGCCACCATCTCCATAGTCTTGGTGATTTGGCGAGTGCTCTCGACACTTTTTATTCTGCTAAGTACTGCTCTTGCCTTTGACATGGATAATCATCCCCAAGCTATAGAGCCATGCTGGCGAAGGATGTCTTGAATTCCTTGATGATTTCGCCGAGCTTTTTCTCATTCTCTTCTGAAATGACCTTCTCGTCGACGATGTTCTTCGCCAAGCCCGCGTAGTTGCTGCGGACGAATTCGAGTAGGCCTTTCTCGAACGCACCGACTTTTGTCACGTCGATGTCGTCCAGGAAGCCGCGGACACCGGCGAAGATAGATATAATCTGGTCTTCGACGGACATCGGCACGAACTGCCCTTGTTTCAGTAGCTCGACCATGCGCTGGCCTCGCGCCAACTGTGCCAGCGTCGCTTTGTCCAGCTCTGAGCCGAACTGCGCAAACGCCTCCAGTTCACGGAACTGCGCCAAGTCGAGTCTTAGACGCCCTGCTACCTGTTTCATCGCTTTAATCTGCGCGTTACCGCCGACTCGGGATACCGAGATACCGACGTTGACCGCCGGGCGCACGCCCGAATAGAAGAGGTCTGACTCGAGGAATATCTGGCCGTCCGTAATCGAAATAACGTTGGTCGGGATATACGCCGAAACGTCGCCCGCGAGCGTCTCGATAATCGGCAACGCCGTAAGAGAGCCGCCGCCAAGCTCGTCGCTGAGCTTGCAGGCCCTCTCCAGAAGCCTCGAGTGGAGATAGAAGACGTCGCCCGGGTACGCTTCGCGGCCCGGCGGGCGTCTTAGTAATAGTGACATCTGGCGATACGCTTGAGCTTGCTTGCTCAAGTCATCATAGATGACCAGCGTATGCTTGCCGTTGTAGAGATAGTGCTCCGCCATAGCGCAGCCGCCGTACGGTGCGATGTACTGCATCGGTGCGGGGTCGCTGGCCGGAGAGGCTACAACGATGGTGTACTTCATAGCATCGTGGCGCTCCAAGGTCTCGACGACCTGAGCGACGGTCGATGCTTTGCCGCCGATAGCGACATAGACACAGATAACACCGGTGTCTTTTTGGTTGATGATCGCGTCAATTGCGATCGCGGTCTTTCCGGTTCTACGGTCGCCGATGATAAGCTCGCGCTGTCCACGACCGATTGGTATCATCGAGTCGATAGCCTTGATGCCGGTCTGCAATGGCTCCTTAACAGGTTGCCTGTGGACAACACCTGGGGCCAGCCACTCTATCGGGCGGTGTGCCTCCGGTGTTATTGCGCCTTTGCCGTCGATCGGCTGACCTAGCGAGTTCACTACGCGGCCGAGCATACCGTCGCCCACCGGGACCTCAGCGATCCTGCCGGTGCGCTTTACGATATCACCCTCGGCGATGTCGAGGTAGTCACCCATGATAACGACGCCGACGTTGTCTTCCTCAAGGTTGAGGGCAAGACCGAACGCGCCGTTGGGGAACTCGAGCATCTCCATTGCCATGCAGCCACGTACGCCGTGGACTATCGCGATGCCATCTCTGGCCTCTAGAACCGTTCCAACCTCTTCGACCTCGATTTGAGGTTCATACTTTTCGATTTCCTGCCTCAATAGTGAGGCAATCTCTCGCGACTTTATTTTCATAAACCTACTCCTTACCGCGCTTGAATTAGCTTGTCGCGTAAGTCGCTTAAACGTGATTTTACGCTGGCGTCGACGATCTGCCCATTCGCGTAGACCATCATTCCGCCGTGAATTGTCGGGTCGACAACGGTTTCAAGTATTACTTCTCTCTTGGTAGATTCTTCGAGCTTAGCTTGGATTTTCGCTCGCAGGTCATCGGAGAGCGGTATCGCTGTGATGACCCGCGCCATAACCCGCTTTTGATGTTCGTCCAAGAGATTGTCGAACTCGTTGCGAATTGCTAAGAACAAGTTCTCCCTGCCATTATCGAAGAGTATCCAGAAAAAGTTGCGCGTCATAACCGATACTTCATGTAGAAAGACTTTATTAAAAACGCTCTTCTTCTGCTCACCGCCCACTTTTACCGACTGAAAATACCCTTCGAACTCCGGGTCGGTGAGAAGCTCACCCACGAGTTCGACCTCTTTGGCGACTTTCTCAAGCGCGTTGTTGCTTATCGCTGCATCAAACAGCGCTTCCGCGTATTCCCGCGCTACACGTTCGTCTTTCATGACAAACGACCTACTTCACTCAGATAGCTCTCGATAAGCTGCTCATGCGCAGCTTTATCCAGCTCTTTCTCGATTACTTTTGCGGCCAAGGTAACGCTAAGGTCGCCTACCTCTGTCCTTAGCTCTTTGATCGCCTGCTCTACATCGCGGTTGATCTGGTCTTCCGCTTTAGCGATCATAAGCTTGACCTCTTCATCAGCTTTGGCTTTAATCTCAGCTCTAAGGTTTTCGCCAAGTTGCTTGCCTTCGGCGATGAATTTTTGTGCCTCGGCTCTCGCCTCGGCTAGCTTTTCCTCATACTCCTTGAGCAACCGTTCTGCTTCAAGCCTTGCATGTTCCGCTTGCTCGATCGATTCGCGTATTCTACGCTCTCGAGCTTCTAAAACTTGTACAAGCGGTCCAACCCCGAATTTACCGAGTAATAATACCAGAAGGCCGAACGAGACGATCGTCCAGAATATAAGGTTTGATTGTAGTGCAATCACTTATATCCCACCTGTCCTTATAAAATCTCGTCCGTCCCTACTTTGTGAACAGCAAGATTGCCATAACGAAGCTATAGAGTGCGATAGCTTCTGCAAAGGCTAGGCCGATAAACATCGACGTTCTTATCGTTGCGCTTGCTTCCGGCTGGCGCGCCATACCCTCAAGGGCTTTTCCGGCAAGAATACCAATGCCGATGCCCGGGCCAAGAGCACCCAGACCCATAGCCAAACCTGCTCCAAGATGTGCAAGATTGATTTCCATTAAATTACCTCCTCCCTATAGTTCCTAATGCTCAGGATGTATTGCGGTTCCTATATATAATGCCGTCAAAATAGCAAAAATGTATGCCTGAATAAAGGCCACAAATATCTCAAAACCGTACATTACTGTAGCAGCAAACACGGGAACCGGCTTAACCAACCAACTACCTGCTAATATTCCGAGCGAAAGAAGCGACAGTATAACGATGTGGCCGGCGAGCAAGTTCGCAAAAAGCCGAACCGCCAGCGAAAATGGTTTTGCGAGCAAGCTCACGAACTCCAAAGGATACATAATGATATAAAGCCACGCCGGCAAACCACTCGGCGCCAAATTTTTCCAAAAGCCGAAGCCTCCCTGCTTTATCATGCCTTGTATGATAATCGAAAAAAATACAAGAATGGCTAGTGTTGCAGTGACATTAATGTTTGACGTAGGGGAGAAAGACCCGGGGATAAGGCCGAGTAAATTACTGAAGAGGATAAAAAAGAACAGGCCTCCGATAAACGGCAGCCACTTTCGGCCCTCATGCCCCATGTTGTCCTCAACAATATCAGTTTTTACAAATTGAAAGAGTGCCTCGATGGCATTTCTAAGACCCTTTGCAACAAGACCTCTTCCTCTACCCGCGTAAAAGATCAAACCGAACGAGAGCAACGCTGCCAGCCAGAGTACGACTACCGCTTTGTTTACAGAGATATCAAAGGGAAGCGGCAGTTGTGCCAGTAGCTTATTTAAAGGCCTCAGGTCGATTCCAAAGAAATGCTGAGCATGCTCGGTAGTAAGGTCAAACTCTTCAAACATTTGAGTCATCGGTGAAACTGATTCAGGATGCGACAATCTAACTACTCCTCTCCATCATCTACCAGCATTACAGCCAGTTCTTAACGCTCATAAATAACATAGCAGTGAAGCCAAGTGCGACTGTTAACAATAAAACCAGCAGATTTAAATCTGAATAATAGTTTACTAAAAGGGCTACAACTAGTAGGACAATTAGTCTTATGCCAAAACTAGCTACCATCAAAGCTACCGCGTCGCTGCCGGAAATCTTACGGGATTTTTTTTCAACAAGGATTTCACTTGCAATATAGACCCCAAGTATGAAAAGCCCAACTATCGCGCTCTTTAGACCCAGCCATCCTTCAAAGTACCACCCTGTAAGCGGCAACCCTACCCAAAGCGGAATCCCATAGAGCAAAATCTCTTTCATTTCAAACGAGGGCTTATTGCACGGGTTTTGTCTATTTCTACTTCGAGAAGCCACGCCGCTCTCGCTCCTCTTTCTGCTCTTTCTGCTCTTCCTCTACGATAACCCGGTACATATTTAAAAACCCGGCTGCGGCTCCGAGAAACACCCCAATTACTATAATCCACGTAGATTTATAACCGGTGAATAAACTAACAAACCAGCTTATTGCCCAGGCAATCAACATTCCAGCTAAAACTGCGGCAAAAAGTTCCGTACCAAGGGAAGCAAACCTCATCGCATCCCTAAACGAGGATTTTGGGGTATCAGCCTTGTTCTTCTCATTCGTCGATATTTTCTTGTCAGCAAGCGCGCGTTCGTTTTGCTTTTTATCGACCGCTTTGCTGGATTTCTCGGGTTCCCCATCGGATGCGTGTCGCGTGTCCCACATCGGCCAGCGGTCATCATCAGATTGTAACATTTATTACGAACACCGATCCTCGAATTATACTATAGAGTAAATCACAGGTGCTTGCAATAGCTTGATTGCCAGTTTCTACTCTATATTGCTAATAAATAATCAAAATATAATCAGATGCTGTTGTCAAAGGAAATCTGCAAAAGCCTGACCCCAGCCTCTTGTAACAACTCTTGCGCGAGCAGGTCGGGATAGCCTTGCTCAAAAAATATCTCTTTAATGCCCGCGTTAATAAGCATCTTAGCACAGAGCACGCACGGTTGGTGGGTGCAATAAATCGTCGCCCCGCCGACCGCGATGCCGTAGAGCGCCGCCTGAATAAGCGCGTTCTGCTCGGCGTGAAGGCCGCGGCAGAGTTCATGGCGCTCACCCGATGCGACACCCTGACTCTCGCGCAAACAGCCGATGTCAATACAGTGCCGGACACCTGACGGCGCACCGTTGTAACCGGTCGCGAGAATCCGCTTTTCGCGCACGAGCAACGCCCCGACCTTTCGCCTGACACAGGTCGCGCGCTGCGCTACCTGCTTGGTGATGTTTAAGAAATACTCGTCCCAAGAGGGCCTAGAATCGGAAGGCCGCTCTGAAAGAGGCAAACCGCTCTGCTCGACATCATAATCCATGCTCATCCCGGCGCCTTCCAGTCTTTCCAACGCTTCGCGGGTCGACGCGGTCGACGCGCGACTTATCCAATGCGTCACCTGCTATTAAGCTTTATCATCCTGTTATTATGAATTTATAAATTCTCTAGCGCCCTACGGCAGCGAGGTTGCTGTAGACAGGGTGCTCTTCGCACAGCCGTTTAACTTCGGCCGCGACCCTCCCGTGTACCCG
>JASEGT010000072.1 GCA_030018005.1 Actinomycetota bacterium | reverse complement strand
GGTAGTCATGATCAACGAAAGAGACCGGATTGGATTTGCGAGCCGAAAAGGCCTCGCGCCGTGGATCGTTTCCACTGGTTCGCTTAACCTGCGCTTCAGGCTCAAACATATTGTAGTAGTGACAATATTAGCATTGCTCACCGCTTTTCTTATTCTAAGCTATACCGGCGTAGCGTTCGCCGAACCTCAGCTTACCGAAGATGGCGGCGTAGAGTTGACCGTTGGCGGCACTGTTGGCGAAGAGACTGCCGCCGTTGGCGCAGAGGAGCACGAAGGGATACCTAAAGAGAAAGCGGACGCTGTCGTCTCTTCAAACCAAAGCGATGACGACAAAACCCCCGCACAACCCAAAACCAAAAGCAGTGACGAATTCCTTTTCGACGCATACCAAGACCCGGGCGAGCCGCAAGAAGAAAAGGGCTTTTTGGCGGGAATCTTCCAGACCGTAGTCAGCGCAGTCAAATACATATTTTATTTCGCACTCGTCATCGGGGTCGGCTTCTTGGCAATATTCGGTGTAAAGGTTTTTACGACAAAATACAATTCTATTACCGGCGGGCAAGAACTGATCCACGTCCTTGACATCCGCTATCTCGCGCCTGGCAAAGCGGTATGCATTGTGGAGGCGGCGGGCAAAGTTTTGGTCTTAGGTCTTGCCGGCAACAACATTAATCCTCTCGCCGAAATCGACGACTTCGAGCAAGTTGAGGCGCTCAGGGGCCTTGCGGCGGCCAAACCACAACCGCTCCAACCATTCCAGACGTATCTTGAGAAATTTAGCGGTCGTTTTTCAAGAGCCCAAAATAAACCCCAGACAAAATCTCGGCGACCGGCAAAGCGTGAGCCGGAGTCAACGCTTAGCACTGAGAATCACTGGAGAGATGACCTCCACTCCACCGGACAGAATATCAACCAGCTCCTTGAGGAGATTAAGAAGCAAGATAGCAAAAGGTCTGATGGCACGTCGTCGACGAACAAGGGTAGGGGTGAAAAGAGTAGATGATCGCGCTCTTGCCACGGTCACGAGCTGCTCGCAAAATCACGATATTGGCCCTGGGACTGCTCTTTACGGTCATGACCGGATTTGTTTCAGGAGCAGAACAGGTGCCAAACGGGATACCTTTGCCAAAAATATCGTTTGGTGTGGAAACAGCTCAAAATCCACAGGATATCTCGACCAGCCTCCAGGTGCTGCTACTACTCACCGTTCTTTCGCTGGCGCCGGCTTTATTGATTATGGTCACTTCGTTTACCAGGATAATCATCGTTCTTGCCTTCATTAGAAACGCTCTCGGAACACAGCAGATACCGCCGACACAAGTCCTTATAGGACTAGCGCTGTTTCTAACCTTGTTCGTCATGGCGCCTGTTTTGGGCCAGATCAACGATGACGCAATCAAGCCATATACCGCGGAGCAGATCTCATTCGACCAGGCTTTCGAGCGAGCATCCAACCCGATACGCGACTTCATGTTTAAACAGACACGCGAGAAAGACCTGGCGCTCTTCGTCCACCTGGCCAAGCTCGATCAGCCTCGAACTCGCGCCGACGTACCGACCTATGTTGTTATCCCATCATTTATTATCAGCGAACTGCGCGCCGCGTTCATCATCGGCTTTCTTATTTTTATCCCCTTTCTCGTAATCGACATGGTAGTAGCCAGCATACTGATGTCTATGGGTATGCTCATGGTACCTCCGGTCATGATATCTCTGCCAATAAAGATATTGCTCTTTGTTTTGGTCGATGGTTGGCATCTTGTCACACGAGCGCTGGTTATGGGATTCAACTGATTGCGGGAGCGGGTGCGTATGACAGACTCAATGGCGATGGAAATAGGAAAAAACGCCCTTATTTTGACCCTTCAAATGGCGCTGCCGGTGCTTATCTTCAGCTTGATCACCGGCCTTACCATAAGCATTCTCCAAGCCGTGACACAGATTCAAGAATTCACGTTGACCTTCATACCTAAACTACTCGCAACTATGCTGGCGCTGGCGATTTTCGGACCCTGGATGCTCACCAAGCTGATTGATTTTACGACGAGCATTTTTGTAAATTTGCCGACCTATATCAAGTAGCCCGACCGTTGACTCTTGAGGTCTTGCCGTAAGCATGAGTCTTGAAAAGAGCCCGTCGGCTAAGCGATAAGCAATACAGGAGCACGACTTGGACGTTTTGCAGCTCGAACCCGGACGATTGCTCACATTTCTGCTAGTTCTCACTCGCGTCTCGGGTGTGTTTTTTCTCGCACCTATCTTCGGTAGCCGTAATATCCCGACGCAGGTGAAGGTTGGGCTGGCGCTAATGACCAGCCTTGTCGTCCTCCCTTTTATCCCGAGCAACATCGACCCGGGCATGCATATGATCGACTTTGCGCTGCTGTTAGCGAAAGAACTGACTGTTGGCGCATTAATAGGATTTTCTGCGACCCTGATCTTCATGGGTTTTTTGCTGGCTGGACAGATTATCGATATACAGATGGGTTTTGGTATGGTCAATGTCATCGACCCGCTAAGCAGCATCTCTGTCTCGATTATGGGCCAGTTCAAGAACCTCCTTGCGATCCTGGTGTTCCTGGCTATCAACGGCCATCACTTTCTCTTCACCGCGCTGGCAAAAAGTTTTGATGTCGTACCACTCACGATGTTCGAATTCAGCCCTGCTATAACTAGTCATTTTGTTGGAATGGTCGCCAACATGTTCGTGATTGGCTTGAAAATAGGTGGACCGGCAATCGGTGTGCTGCTCATCACCGACCTGGCGCTCGGCATTATCGCGCGGACTGTCCCCCAGATGAACGTGTTTATAGTGGCTATGCCGCTGAAAATAACGGTCGGCTTCATCGCGATAATCTCTATGCTCTCACTGCTCTTAATTTATATGAGCCAGATTTTTGGCCAGATGCCTGAACAAATGATCAGGTCTATCAAATAAGGACTGTAGAAATATGGCAAACTCGGAAAGAACCGAAAAAGCTACACCTAAACGCAAGCGAGAAACGAGAAATAAAGGGCAGATCGCGCGAAGTACAGAGATTAACTCGGCCTTTATCATCATCGCTATCCTGCTTGCTATGCGCAACTTTGGGCAAACCGCTTTTGAGGGGATAACCGACCTGATGCGCTACTTCCTGCAGAGCCCCGCTTCATTCGATATGAATGAGCAGATTCTGTCGACCCTCTTCCTCAATCTCTCCTTTTTTTTCGCGAAAAATCTCCTGCCGGTTATCGTAGTCGGCGCAGTTGTCGGTCTTGTCGCCAGCTTCGCCCAAGTCGGCTTTTTGTTTACCGCGAAACCTTTGGTGCCGGATTTTAAGAAGATAAACCCTATCTCAGGCCTGAAGCGGCTCTTTTCGCCAAGAGCATTTGTGGAACTGTTCAAGTCCTCTGTCAAAATCATAGTAATCGGTTATATCTCCTACTCGGTCATTGCGGGCAATTTTGAGAACATGATCAATCTCATAAACCTCGATGTTTGGCAGATGCTGGTTGTCCTTGGCTCGATCGCTTATGAAATAGGCATCAAGACGGGCATCGCCCTTCTGATAATCGCTGTCTTCGACTATGCATACCAGCGACATAGTCACAACAAAAGCATCATGATGACCAAGAAGGAAATTAAGGATGAGCACAAACAGTCTGAAGGCGACCCGCAAATAAAGACGAAGATCAGACACCAGCAAATGGAGATGAGCATGAAGCGAATGATGCAAGCGGTTCCAAGCGCGGATGTAGTTATCACCAATCCAACGCGATTGGCCATAGCGCTCCAGTATGACCAGGCAAACATGGGTGCGCCCAAAGTCATAGCCAAAGGGCAACGCTTGGTCGCCGAACGGATACGTACCCTGGCCAAAGAGCACACCATCCCGATTGTCGAAGACAAACCGCTGGCGCAAGCCTTGTTTAAATCGGTCGATGTCGACCAGGAGATACCGGCGGACCTATACAAAGCGGTAGCCGAGATTCTAGCCTTCGTATACCAGCTCAGCAAAGGCTCAGGCACTCGAACAAGGCATGCGCCAACATTAACGAGCTAGTAGCCGGAGCGCATCACGCCCATAGAGGGGGTGCAAATACCTGAATCAACCGGCATGTCATAAAATAGATATTCAAGCGCTAATAGTATACAATAAGCGCATAAAGACAGCGTCCATCACCTAGAATAGCCGGAACAGACATGGCACAAGATCAAGCACTACCCGCATCATTGATGGGACAACTAAACAGGTATAGCGACGCCGTGCTCGCTATTATTATCGCGCTGATAATCGCGCTTCTCATCATACCAATGCCGAGCGCGATCATAGATGCACTCCTCGTCTTTAACATTATCGTAGCGGTAGTGACGCTTCTGACCACGATGTACAACAAAGAGCCGCTGGAATTCTCGATTTTCCCCACTTACCTGCTTATTTCGACACTTTTTAGGCTGGGCTTATATATCTCGACAACGAGAGCTATTCTGTCTCTCGGTAGTGCCGGCAGCGTGGTCGATGCCTTCGGCTCGATAATCATCGGCGATAATTACGTCGTCGGCATAATAATCTTCCTTATCTTAGTTATCGTGCAGTTTATCGTAATCACATCCGGTACCAGCAGGATCTCCGAAGTGGCCGCGAGGTTTACACTCGACGCCATGCCCGGAAAGCAAATGGCGATAGACGCCGATTTGAATAGCGGCATCCTCACCGAGGTCGAGGCAAAAGATAGGCGGCGCGTGGTTCAAAGAGAAGCCGACTTCTATGGGGCCATGGACGGTGCCTCGAAATTTGTGAAAGGCGATGCCACTGCCGGCATCATTATCGCGATAGTCAATCTAGTCGGCGGCTTTATCATAGGTGCGACCCAGCAAGGCATGAGCCTCATAGATTCAATGCAAACGTTCGGCCGTATAGCGATTGGCGCGGGTTTAGCGATTCAGATTCCCGCGCTCCTGCTCTCGACCGCGTCCGGCGTTGTCGTCACCAGGATGTCTTCCGATAGCGACCTGGGCCAAGACCTTTCGCGGCAGTTGCTCGCCCAACCGCGCGGCCTAATGCTCGCCGGTGTTCTAATCATAGCGTTCGGTTTTGCCCCGGGGCTGCCCAAGATACCCTTCCTTCTGCTCGGCGGAGCGGCATCGGCAGCAGCATACTACGTGAATCGTGTGGCATTGAATAAGCCGGCGCTAGATGAGAGAGCGGTGACCGAGCCAGAAACACCGGCTTCCGACAATCTGATAGAGATGCTGCAGATAGACCCGATGGAGCTTGAAATCGGCTACAGCCTTGTCCCGCTGGTCGACCCGGACCAGGGCGGCGATATTTTAGATAGAATAACTTTGATGCGACGCCAGGTCGCGATCGATTTGGGCTATATTGTGCCGCCGATTCGCATCCGCGACAACATCCAGCTTCCGTCGCACGAATATCGCGTAAAAATCAAAGGCGTCGATATCGCACGAGGGACCGTCTACCTCGATCAGCTTATCGCTATCGACTCGGGCACGACGAGCGGCAAAGTAGAAGGAATCGATGCTATCGAGCCGGCGTTCGGCTTGCCCGCTCGTTGGATATATCCGGAGCGGCGCGAAGAAGCCGAGGTCTTGGGCTACACGGTGGTCGACCCAACGTCTGCGGTAATCACGCATGTCTCTGAAATCGTCAAGAAATACGCCCATGAGTTGATAGGTCGACAAGATGTCCAGTCGATGCTCGACAATGTAAAACAGAACTACCCAATAGTCGTCGACGAACTAGTGCCGGGTGTGTTGGCAGTCGGCGAAGTCCAGCAGGTCTTGCAGAATCTCTTGGGTGAGCGGGTCTCTATCAGGGACATGGTCACGATTTTAGAGGCGCTCGGCGACCACGCGAGAATGACCAAGAACATCGATATACTAACCGAAAATGTTCGGGCGGCGCTAGGCAGAAATATATGTCGGCAACACCAATCCGAGGACGGCAAGCTCGACGTAGTCACCATCGATCCGCTTATCGAAAAAGAGATTTCCGAAGCGGTCGAGTATACGGATCAAGGAATAAGCATAGCTCTCGACCCTGACATAATGCAAAAAATCGTAATCGAGCTGTCGAATGTTTTGGAAAAGGCTTTCAGCACCGGTCGGGCTCCGGCCGTCCTTGCATCCGCGAACACGAGGCGTGCTCTTCGAAAAATTATCGAAAGAAAACTGCCGAATCTGGCTGTTTTATCCTACAATGAGATAGCACCGGAATTTGAGCTTCAATCTGTGGGGATGGTGAGCCTAAGATGAAAATAAAACGATACGAAGCATCAAGCATGGAAGAAGCTATCTCAAAAGTTAAGGCCGATTTAGGGCCGGAGGCTATAATACTCCATACTCGCCGGCTCCATAAAGCGTGGCCGTTTAATATGATCAATAAGAGCGCTGTCGAAATCACAGCGGCTCTCGATATAAACGTGTCGCAACCTAAATCGAACGGCGAGGCCGACCTGGGTGAAATCGACGGGAAAACAGTCGTGTTCGGTGAGCGCTTTGACCAGCTTCAATTAGAAATCGATGAGATAAAATCGATTGTCAAGACTATCGCCAGTCAATTGACCGATCCCCTCTTTCAAGAGGTCCCCGCTTGCTTCCTGGACATTTATGAGAAGTTGCTGTTGAACAAGGTCGACGACGATATCGCGAAGAAACTGATGAAGTCGGCACAGGAGAAACTTACGACTTCGCAAATGGCCGACCCCGACATGCTACAAGAAAGCGTGGCACGGGAGATGGCTCAGCTCTTACCAGTCAGCCCTCCCCTCTCGCTAGCCGAGGGCGGGCGCAAAATAGTAGCGCTTATCGGTCCCACCGGGGCCGGAAAGACAACGACAATTGCCAAACTGGCGGCTCGATATAGTCTGTATGAAGGAAGAAAAGTGCTCTTCATCACGGCCGACACGTACAGGGTTGCGGCGGTGGAACAACTTCGAACCTACGCGGACATCATAGGGGCGCCTATTGAGATAGTCTTCAGTAACCAAGATGTGCGGGAAGCCCTTGAGCGTCATGACGACAAGGAACTTGTGTTCATCGATACCGCCGGGCGCAGCCCGCATAACGATGCCCAAATAAACGAGCTGGCAGGTCTAATGAACATCTGCACTCCGGATGAGATACATCTGGTCCTGAGCGTCACAACGAAACTTTCAGACCAGATGCACGCGATTACTCGCTTTTCATCGGTGCCCGTAAACAGACTTATCTTTACAAAACTAGACGAGTCGAACACCCCGGGGACGATTCTAAACATCGTAAACAAGGTCAAGGTTCCGATTTCCTATTTGACGATAGGTCAGAACGTTCCCGAAGATATTAGCGTCGCCGAATCCAAACATCTGGCCAATATTATTTTAGGGGTGCCGCTAGATGAATGATCAAGCACAAAAGCTTCGCGAGCTTGCCCAGAAAATAAGGGAGGAAAGAGACCGCGCGAACCTAATCGTCGACCCCAGCTCTTCGCATCCCGAGACCATCGCAAAACCGGAGGCGAAACGTGATATCGAAAAGTCACGGCTCATAAGCCGAGACCCGAACGATAAGGGCACGACCAAGCATGAGCGCGCGACGAAACGGATTGCATCTGCCGGAGATGTGCAAGCATACAGAGATACGACCAAGGGGCGAATTGCCGCAGTGCCCGCTCAAGAACAGATGTCCGTCGAAACACCAAGAATCCTGAGCGAGCCGGTGGTGAGAGCTTCCGCTACGCGAGAATCAGTTCCGACTCCGACTAGAATCATCGCCGTTAGCAGCGGTAAGGGCGGAGTCGGCAAGAGTAACCTTGTCGCGAACCTGGGTATCGCCCTCGCGATGCGCGGCCGCAAAGTAGTAATACTCGATGCCGACTTGGGAATGGCCAACATCGATGTTCTCTTCGGCATAAATCCAAAATACAACCTTCAACACCTGGTGGATGGGACAAAATCGATAAACGACATTCTTGTCGACGGTCCGGAGTCCATAAAGATAGTCCCCGGGGGCTCGGGTATACCGGAACTGGCCAACCTTAGCGACGAAAATCAGCAGAAGCTTATCGAGAACTTTGTAGACCTCGACGAAGAGGCCGACATTACACTCATAGACACAGGTGCCGGCATCTCGAAGGATATCATCGCCTTCATTCTTGCGGCGCGCGAAACTCTCATCATCACAACACCCGAACCAACGGCCATTACCGACGCATACGGCCTCATAAAAGTACTAACGCAACGGGATATAGGCGTCGATATAAAAATAGTAGTCAACATGGTATCCAGTGAAAAAGAGGGACGCGAGATCGCCGACAGGATAACTATGGCGTGTAAGCAGTTCCTCAATAAACACATAGATACCATAGGCTTCATTATCACGGACCCATCGGTCAACATGTCCGTAAGAAAACAGAAGCCGCTTTTGACGCTGTACCCCAGTTCAAGGGCATCGAAATGCATAAAGGAGATCGCTGCGAAGCTTGATGTGCCGGAGGACTATGGCTTGAGCACAGGCGGAGGAACCGGCCTAAGGGGTTTCCTCTCCAGGCTGCTCGAAAGATAGGTGAGATTTTGCAGACCCATAAAGTGCTGAAACCAGGCTTGTTTATTACAATCGAGATACGACCCGGTCAAAACTGGCCTTTTACAATCGGCTCAACCTCAGACGACTTCAAAACCATAACCTGCGAACTCTTGATGGAACAACCGCGCTCCGTTGAAGTAGAATCCGGCGAAGAATTCCTAATCGTTTGCGCAACGGAGGGCGGCATCTATAAATTCCCTGCCCGCGTAGTCGAAATCGAGCAGGACCCGGTTCAATTAAAACTATCTCTCCTAAAAGGAACCGTTCGCGTACAGCGGCGCGAGTTTTTCAGGCTTTCCAGGCCACTTGTGCGGGCGCGATATCGCCCGATAAACGGCCCTGATGACATTCTCACAGCTGACCTTATAGAGGCTCCGGTAAAAGACCTAAGCGGAAACGGAATGTCATTTATAATAGATAAGAACGCTGAGCTGCCTTCTGGATCCCCGTTGCGCACGGAGATCGAGGTCGCAAACGGGAGAACTATCAGCTTGGTCGGCCAAGTAGTCCGCTGTATCCCGGATGAGCCCATACTGGGCAAGAGCCTGCTCTGTGTGCACTTTGCCCTCATCGACGAGCTAGACCGTGACCGCATAGTCGGCCATCTTTTTAAGGAGCAGATAGACCGCGCCGGAAAACGCCGGCGGTCACCTAGGAGAAACTAGATGACCAATGAGACAGTTAAGAAACTAACAGTCGCGTTCAGCTTCATCTTAAGCCTCGTCTCTTCCCTTCTTGCGCTAGCGACCGGCGGCGATATATTCTATGTCATAGTCGAGCGCTTTTTTATCGTCTTCGCGATAAGCGCATTCCTCATATGGATTGTGCTAAGCATCATAAGCTCGGTTGTGATCAGTGCGGCAAGAGACTCGATTGCTAAACTAACCGCAACCGCCGAGACGCCTTCCGATAGCGCTCAAGAAATTGCAGATGCTCTCCGTAAAGCCCAAGACGAGGATACGAAAGGAACCAGCCTCGACTTGACCTCAGCACCACTGGAAAACATGCTCTCGACAAGCAGCCTGCCCAATGATGGCGGCTCCCCCGAAATAAAAGAATTCGAACCCTTCAAGCCGAAAAGAATAGAGACCGATACAGATAATGTCGCTCAATAAGCAAGACAATCGGAAGCGGTGAATAACAACGATGGTACTGGTTACGCCCAATACTTGGGTGCGCTACAAAGTACACGGTGACCAACGGGCAAAAGAAGAACTCACGCTCGAGCATCTGTCGCTCGTAAGCCGAAGTTCCGCAGTAAATAGGCATTTTTACCCCACCTGAAATCCAAATCACCAG
>JASEGT010000071.1 GCA_030018005.1 Actinomycetota bacterium | reverse complement strand
TCCAAAAGTTGCTGAATTTCTTTTGAGAGCGACATCATGCACTCCTCGTTTTGGTTCCCGGCCCCCGTTTTTTAGGGACATTTTTCTTCCGTGCTATGGCGCACCTGTCTTTTCCAAGTGCTTTAGCCTTATAGAGCGCTTTGTCCGCGCGCTCGATAATATCGGTAATCTCCGCCCCATGATTCGGGTAGCTCGATATGCCGATACTTACCGTCAACTCGACGTCAAGCTCGTCTGAATGTCCTGGGTAGTGCTCGTTTCTCACGTTGTTGATAATTCTCTCGGCAACCTCTGTCGCGGCATCGCCATCGGCATCGGGTAAAACAACCACGAATTCCTCGCCGCCATAGCGTGCTGCGATATCCGAATCGCGGCCGGCGGTCTTGATAAGGTGCGCGATTTTGGCCAGCGCTTTATCGCCGCTTAGATGACCGTATGTATCGTTGTAATTCTTGAAATTATCGACATCGATCATGAGTAGGGATAGGTTGTCTTTGTTCCTCTTGGCCCGATTTAGTTCCTCGGCCATCCTGACGTAGAAGTATCGCTGGTTATATAGATTGGTCAGATGGTCGGTGAGCGAGGCTTTTTCTGCCTTTTGTACAAGCAGGGCGTTGTCTATTGCCATTATAAACTGGCTAAAAATAGTTTGAAAAATATCTTTATCCGTGAGGATTCTCTGCAAACCGTCGCCTCCCACTAATAGTACATAGAATCCCTGCGTTCCTTTATGGGTGGCCCCGATAGAAAGCCCAAGATCGCTAACCTTAAAGTCTGCTGTCAGCAGCTCTTCCTCAAACTGAAAGAAGTTCTCGGTCAAGTCGCTCTCGTCGACCCCGGTACGAGAGACGAGCAGTGCTTCATTTCTTTCATCGGTTTTGATTACCAAGGCGTATTTTGAGATGCCGAAAATGCGCGACGTTGTCTCCTGGAAGTAGGAGATTAGCTTGTCTAAGTCATTAATCGATCCTAAAACGCGGCTGGCGCTTGCCAGCACCGTGATTTTGCTGTCTAGGTCCTCGTGCAGCCGCGTGATCTTTGATTTGTTAGTGGAGATATTTTGAAAGGTGATTCCGAGAGCCAAAGCTCCAACCCAAGTAAAGCCGATACGCATGAAAATCGAGCCATAGAAATTGAGCTCGCCAGGGGCTCCTTGTGTGTGGTAATAATCAAAAGCGGTGACCAATAAAGCCATGGCTAAGCTGCCTCTGATGCCAAGCTGGAGTGAGGCTAAGAGTATGAGCGCAAAATATGCGTATACGAGATAACTCTCGACTGGTCCTATTATCGTGCACATTTTTATGATGAAAAAGAAATCCGGAATAAGTGCAAGAAATTTGAACTGCGGGTAGTTGCGCAACCACCTGTTGCCGATGGTCGACATGATGCTGATGGCAAGATAGGAGATGGTAAGGACGTGCAGGGTTTGAAGTCTGTCCGCCGGCCCGCTTTGATAGGAGGCAAGCGGAATGGCGGCAACCGCGATGCGCAGGCCAAGAACGGCAACATCTAAGGTAAACCGCTCGACTAAGAGTTTGCCGACAGTGCCTGCCCTTTCCCATATGGTGTTCTTAATGCTTGTTACGCTATCGATAGAGCACCACCCTCGTTCTTGATATCGGCACGACTTAGCGCATCTGTAAAAGCTTTTACGAGTTCCGGGTCAAACTGCGTGCCCGCATTCCTTAGCAGCTCCTGCAACGCTTCTTTTTTGGTGCAACCGTCACGATATGGGCGATTGCTTGTCAGGGCATCGAACGTATCGGCAATCGCCAGTATGTGCGACTCCAACGGGGTGCCCTCGCCGACGATGACCAACAATTTTTTATACATAGATTTATGAGATATTTTCTATTAATGGTTCACGGGTAGCTTGGTGTTTGACATATCGATTGTTAGTTTATAGGCTTATCTATCGGCAAGGATTAGAACCCGCATAAGCGCTTGCCAGGGAAGTCGGCACTTTGCGAATAGAAAACACGGACGGTGATGCTTTGCCCCTGGAGGTTGATTATGGATGTGGCTTGGGCGTTGATTTATAAAAGCGATGTGGAGGCGGGATAAGGTCGCGTGCATGTGCCCTAGGGCGTTTTCACAAGCGAACGCCCTAATCGATTCTTTCTAAGAACTTACTTAAATACTTAAGATAAACGGGGAGATCACGAACAGCCGCCTGCAGCCCTTCGTAAACCTTTTTGGGGTCAATGTCGTCATATTCGTGAACTATGCGGTTTCGCAGACCCGCGGCGGGAGCAATCTGCCTGGCAAAATCAGACGGCAGCACTTTAATCTTTACTAGATCAAGAAACGATTTAAAGTAGTCGGTAGGTGGCGGGTGACGTAGCTCGGTGAGCAGATGGTAATTAATATCTATCATGCGCCCGATCATTCTCTCAAGATATCGTTCAGCTAGAACTTGATTTACGGGGTCTGCTGTATATTCATCGTAGTCTAGCTCAGCCAGGGATTTTAATGCCTTGAAGTCTTCGCTAATTAAATTAATTTTTCTTATGACCAGAGTTTTATCGACCATTTCTTTTTCTTTATTAACCTGCTTAGCTGTAACGCTTGATAAATTTACGGGCATATTCTTCTTCCATCTTAAAGAACCTGCCGTGATCTATATACCTCTTAAAGGCGTAAACTCTAAGCTTTGCCATATCTTCCGGTTTGCCGTAAAGGACAAGGTAGTTATCGAGGATTTTCTTTAAGAACAAAGGGTCGGCCCGGTTTATAATAGCAAGGTCTACCTCTATGTGGGGAAATAGCTCCTGTAGATCAAAGGCGAGATCTGAAAATTCGTCAAAACTAAAATCCGGGTTTTCCGCAAGAACGGCGATATCAATATCACTTCTTGCATGGATACGCCCGGATATGCAAGAGCCAAAAGCAATAACGAGTCGAAGTTTAAAACGCTTTGCAATGTTTTCAAGGGCTTTCGTATGAAATTCACTTAATAACTTACGAGTCTTCATTTGCCTGGAGTATAGTGCAGACAGGTAAGTGAGTCAAGCGCAAGTCTTGTCCAATGCGAAAGCGGTGTCAGGTTTGGCAGATGGGACGGCGGAAGGGACGTAGTTGACTTTACAGCCGATTCACTCGCTCATTCTTAAACGCCCGCGTAACTGCTACACATCCGGTCTTTGCACCCGTGGGGCGGGACCGGTTTTGAGTTTGTAGGCCGGGCCGACGTGGACCTCGGCGGTCGCGCCCGGCATCGACTCGCCGATGCGGCTTGCGACCTCGTGGGAGATATCGTGCGACGCTTCGACCGTTAAGTCTTTGTCGACCAGGATGTGGACGGTGACTACTTTGCGCACCCCGTAGTCGTGGACATGGATGGCGTGCGCGCCCTTGACCCCGTCGACCGAGCGGGCGATTAAGCGCACCAGCTCGATGGTGTCCTCGCTCGGCGCCTGTCCCAAGAGGATATTTGACGCGTCCCGCGCGATGTCGTAGGCGGTGTAGAAGATGAAGCCGACCACCGCGAGTCCCGCGATGGCGTCGAGCTGGTTGAACCCGAAGGATGCCCCGATGAGGCCGAGCATGACGACGACCGCCGCGAGGCTGTCGACGCGCTGGTTTAGCGAATCGGCGACCAGCACCTGCGCTTCGATGCGGCGTCCCAGGTCGATGGCGATGCGCGCCAGAAATTCCTTGAGGGCGATATTGACGACGAGCACGCCGATGGCGATGTAGCTGAGCGCGATGGGCGTCGGGCTTAGGAGGCGCTCGATGGAGCGGCTCGCTATCTCCAGGCCGAGCACGACCAAAATCACGGCCGCGACCAGTGTCGCAATTGCCTCGAAGCGGCCGTACCCATAGGGGTGCTCGGGGTCGGGCGGTTGTTTGGCGAAACGGAAACCGAAAATCACGATGAGTGATGAGAAGATATCGGAGAGGCTGTGAAAAGCCTCGGCGATGAGCGCGATACTTCCCGATAAAAGGCCAATGATAAGTTTCGAGGTGAAGAGCAGCACTTCGATACTCGCCCCGAGAACGCCCTCGATGTAGCCGTAGGAGGCGCGCACGTCTGTATCGTGGACGTTTTCGTAGTCCCTGACGAATCGTTTCAGCAGGAACGTATTGAATTTTTCGATGCGCGAGCCTTTACGCGCAGATTCCATGGCAACCCCTTACTTCTTATAGTTGATTATCACCATATCGGCGTCTTTTGACACATTAAGAGTTTGCCCGGCAACATCGCCGGGTGTTACAAATAGGTTATGGATGAAAGCGGTAGTTTTTTAAACTATATCGAAGAACAAGAGGAATACAGCGGCCAGATAACCCACCGGCACACATTGCCGGCGCGGCCGGCGGCATATACCTCACCACACCATGCGCTAGACGATGAGGTGAAGGCGAGACTTGAGCGTATCGGGGCTAAGCGCCTCTACACCCATCAGGCGGCCGCATACGACCTCGCGAAGGAGGGCAAGCACGTGTTGGTAGTGAGCGGGACAGCAAGCGGCAAGAGCCTTTGTTACAATCTACCTGTCCTCGACGAGTTGCTGACCAACAAAAAAGCGCGGGCACTCTACCTCTTCCCGACGAAAGCGCTCGCTCAGGACCAGCTACGCGCGCTGGGCGAGATGGACCTTCCCGGTCTCTGCGCGACCTATGACGGTGATACCCCGCGCGAGGAACGCGCCCGCGTTCGCCGGCACGCCTCGGTGGTCTTGAGTAACCCGGATATGTTACATGCCGGAATCATGCCGGCGCATAAGCAGTGGGCGGGTTTTTTCTTGAACCTGCGCTATGTGGTCATCGACGAGATACATGTTCTGCGCGGCGTCTTCGGCTCGAACGTCGCGCAAGCCATCCGGCGCTTGCGGCGCATCTGCCGGCACTACGGGAGCCGGCCGCAGTTCATCATGGCCTCGGCGACCGTCGCCAACCCGGGGGACTTTGCGAGTCGTCTCACCGGCCTCGATGTCGAGGTCATCGAGGATGACGGGGCGCCGCGCGGGCAAAAGACCTGGGTCTTCTGGAACCCGCCGCTGCTCGAAGAGAGCCTCAACAAGCGAAAAAGCTCGAATTGGGAGACGACCTGGCTCTTGAGCGAGCTTGCCAAAGAGCACTTTCGAACCATCGCTTTTAGCAAGTCGCGAAAGCTTGCCGAACTTGTATTAAACTATACCGGCAAAGCACTCTTTGAGCACCCGGATATCGCCGGGCGCATCGCCTCGTACCGCGCGGGCTATCTGCCCGCACAGCGCCGCGCCATCGAGGAGCGTCTCTTCTCGGGTGAACTTCTCGGGGTCTCCACCACCAACGCGCTAGAACTCGGCATCGATGTCGGGGCGCTCGACGCGGCCATCATGAACGGCTTTCCCGGCACTATTAGCTCCACCTGGCAGCAGGCCGGGCGCGCGGGCCGCACGGTCGGCGAGTCGCTCGCTATCCTGGTGGCGGGGGCGGACGCGCTCGACCAATACTATATCAACCATCCCGAATACTTCTTCGGGCGAAGCTTCGAGGAGGCCATCATCGACCTCGACAACGCCAAGATTCTCGGGCGTCATCTTCGTTGCGCCGCCTACGAGCTGCCCCTGCGCGAAGAGGACGGGGTCTACTTCGGCGCCGCCTACCCCGAGGCATCGCAGTTTCTCACCGCGACCGGCGAGCTTAAAGAGCGAAAGGCGCGCTGGTATTTAGGGCGTCCCGGCTATCCGGCGGGCGAGACGAACATCCGCTCGGCCTCGCAGTTTAGCTACGACATCGTCGAGGCCGACAGCGGGCAGCTCCTCGGCACCAGCGACGCGGCACGCGCTTTCTTCGAGGTGCACCCCGGCGCGGTCTATCTCCACCAGGGTGAGCCCTACGAGGTCCTCGCCCTCGACCTCAAGGAGCGGGTCGCCTTTGTCGAGAAGACCCCGCACGACTACTATACCGAGCCGCACGAGGAGACCGACATCTCGGTCATCGCCGAGATAGAGCAGCGCACGCTCGGTGCAACCGAGCTCTTCTTCGGCCAGGTAGAGGTTACAACGCAGGTGAGCGCGTACCGCCGAAAGCGCACGGTTACGCAGGAGATTCTTGGGATGGAGGAGATAGACCTCCCGCCGGTACAGTTTCAGACCGAGGCGCTCTGGTTCACCGTGCCGGATGATATTATAGGCAAGCTCGGCTTGAACGAACTCGAACTCGCCGGCGGCATCCACGCGGTGGAGCACGCGGCCATCGCGCTCCTTCCCATCTTCGCGATGTGCGACCGCTGGGACATCGGCGGGGTCTCGACCCCGCTTCACCCGCATACCGACGGCGCTACCATCTTCATCTATGACGGCTTCGAGGGCGGCATCGGCATCGCCCAGCGCGGTTTTTGGGTGGCGGAGGAGCACCTGGCGCGCACGCTCACCGCTATCGTAGAATGCCCGTGCAAAGAAGGCTGCCCATCGTGTATCCAGTCGCCTAAGTGCGGCAATTGGAACGAGCCGCTCGACAAAAAATCGGCGGTCGCGATTTTGAAAGCTATAGTAAATATGGGTTAGATCGGCTTGCGCTACGAATCTTATATATGAGATGATGATAAACAGGGGCATGATTCGTGCATCAACCGGTCCCCTGGTCCTTGCTTGTTCCTTTAAATGATATTCGACCTAAAACATGGCAATTAATCTACGGCAACGATTTCACGCCCATCGAAATACGCTTGTTGAAACTAATCGTTAATGGTACGATTTCTTCTAGGGTTAGGGGGCAACCGGATGAGAACTAGTGTCGATTTACACAATTTTCTGCAAATGCGTGAAATTCCTCACGAAATCAGCCTTGTCGAGATTTCCACAAGAACCGCTGCTCTTGCGGCCGATTCGCTCGGTTTGGACCGGTCCGAGGTGGGCAAAACCCTAATAATCGACGTAGACGGCAAGCCGCTTGTCGCGATTATTCCGGGGAATCGCCGCATTGATATCCGCAAGCTCCGCACGCTCACGGGAGCGGGTAAGGTAAGAATGGTCGAGCCCGACGACGTCGTCAACCTCACCGGCTATGTGCTGGGCGGCACGCCTCCGATAGCGCACGCGAACGAAATGCCGATTTACCTCGACCACAGGCTACTCAGAGTTCCGGTTCTCTACACGAGCGGCGGACAGACCAATACCATCTTGAAGATAAAACCCATCGACCTTATAGAGGTCGGGGGCGCGCAAATCGCCGACCTCGCCGACGATGGACGAATCTAGCGGTTGTTGACTAAGCTCATACGTGTTTTATCCGCATGGCGCCCCGATGGGTATTGTGGCCTTATGCCCGCCTATATTATTATTAGACCAGCAACATTAAATCAGCCGGCACGGATTTCATATACTACTTCAACCCACTCTTTTCCGCACCAGGTGTTCCAGCCGGACTTGACACTAATCGCATCCCGCATGTGCGGGGCGTACCACAAAGGTTTGATATGAACATATTGACCGTTAAGGACGGGCACTGCACAGAGTGCTACTCGTGTATCCGCGTGTGCCCAGTAAAAGCGATAAAGATGGCTGCCGGCCGCATAGAGATTCTCGATGAGCGCTGTATCTATTGTGGGCGCTGTTTCGTTACCTGCACCAAGGGATCGATTAGCCTCGGCGACGACCTCGACCGGGCCCTCGGCTTGCTGTCGTCCGGCCGGAAAACAGTCGCTATCCTGGCGCCGGAATATCTCGCCTCGTTCTACCCGATGAATACGGCGCAGGTGCTCTTTCTAGTCGAGCGGGCGGGTTTTTACAGCTGCGAGGATACCATCCTAGGCGAGGAGATGGTCGCTCGCCACTACCTGCGGCATTTTGCCGGCCAGACCGAGACTCCGGTCATACGCTCGACCTGTCCCGCCGCGACTTCTTGGATTGAGAAGTATTACCCGGCGCTCGCCGGCAAGCTCGCTCCCGTCGCCACACCGATGGTCGCGCAGGCAAGGCTGGTTAAGAAGCTTTATGGAGATGATGTCGCGGTCGTCTACGCGACGCCTTGTATCGCGGCAAAATATGAGGCGAAGCTGACCGATGAGGTCGACGCTGTTTTGACCTTCGATGATTTCAAGCAGTTACTTAGGATAAGGTTCCTGCAAACGCAGGGCGATCTAGCGGTCAAAGACGAGCCGAAGCCGGCGATAAGACGCCGCTACTCGGTTCCCGGCGGTTTTCCTCGTCCAACAATCGCGCAACACAGCATGCTCGACCCGGCGCTCATGGTCGTGCGCGGGATTTCGGACATCGAGGGGCTGGCCGCGGCTATCGAGCGCGGCGAGATTGGCGCCAAGTTCATCGACATATTGACCTGTAACGGCTGCATCGATGGCCCCGCAATCGACACCAAGCTCGGAATCCACCGACGCAAACAGGTGACCGAGCGCGCGTATAAGGATGGTTTGGTAAAAGCCTCCAGGCAGCTCACCTTCGACCAGCTCGAACCGTACCTGCCGAAAATCGAGACATATAAATCTTTTACTGGAAAGCAGGTCGAGTTACCGCTTCCCGACGACGAAGCCCTCAGGAGAATTTTGGCCGAGGGCGAGAAACATATGCCTCAGGACGAACTCGATTGCGGTGCTTGCGGTTACGATACCTGTCGCGAGGAGGCGGTCGCGATATACCAGGGGATTGCTGATTGGAGCATGTGCTTCCCGTTCCAGCGCAAAGTATATATGCGCATCATCAAGCAGCTCCAGGAAACCGCTGTGACCGACGGGCTGACGGGTGTCGCAAACCACAAGAGCTTCATCGAGCGACTTGGTGTCGAGTTCAACAGGGCACAGCGCTATGGCTCGGAGCTATCGCTCATGATGGTCGACATCGATACCTTCAAGAGCATCAACGACACCCACGGTCATCTCGCCGGTGACGAGACGCTAAAGACTATCGCGAAGACGATAAAGGACAACATCCGCCAATCCGACTTCGCGGCGCGCTTCGGAGGCGATGAGTTCGCCTTGATTCTGCCCGAAACCGACGTCATCAAGGCGCAGAGGGTCGGCGAGAAACTACGCCGCAGGGTCGAGGCGATGTCGATAAGGGTCGGCGCCGACACCACCATCAATGTTTCGCTCAGCATCGGCCTCAGCTCGATCAATAAGAACATGCAAGACCCGCTAAGCCTTGTCAAGCGAGCGGACGAAGCGCTTTACGATGCGAAAAAGGCCGGTCGTAACCGGATGGTCGTAGCCGTCGATGAACCTGTCGAGCAGGCGTAAAAGGGGTAGGGTGCGTCCGGTAAGCCCGCGATGGAAGAGACTAGCCGATTATCATTGCTAATTGTAACCGATTTCGCTAGACTAATGCCCTAACACCATGCAATTGGCCTAATCCGACAAGCATTAATGAACCTCCCTTGCCTTAGCGATACCGGATGCGCCCAGCATCCGAAAGCATACGCTTTTCTCCAGGCAAAAGGAGCACAAAATACATGAACCGGCCGGAATCAAAGAATATTAAAATAGCGTAAGGGGTTAGCGTATGAAAAAAGAAGCGGTTTTGCAGACGAGTTTCTCAGGTCTTACTAAGTTGAGAAGCGGCAAGGTGCGCGATGTCTATGAGGTCGATGACAAATTGTTGATCGTCGCTACCGACCGCATCTCGGCGTTTGACGTGATATTGGCGGACGGAGTTCCCGGCAAAGGCATAATCCTTACACAGATGTCCACGTTCTGGTTTGACCTGGTAAAAGATATCGTTCCCAATCACCTCGTCGCGACCGATGTCGACGAGTATCCGCAAGTCTGCCAACCGCACGCAGAGGGGCTTAGGGGCCGCAGCATGCTGGTAAAAAAAGCCGAACCGCTGCCGGTCGAATGTATCGTTCGCGGCTATATCGCCGGCTCCGCCTGGAACGAATATAAAGTGAGCGGCACGGTCTGCGGGATAAAGCTTCCCGAAGGATTGG
>JASEGT010000070.1 GCA_030018005.1 Actinomycetota bacterium | reverse complement strand
TGCCCGCTGATGTCCTTTAAAAGATAGCCGGCGGCCCCCGCCTCCAAAAGCGCGAAGATATACTGGTCGTAATCGTAAGCGGTCAGAATCAGGATAGGGATGGAGAGGTTCAAGGCCTTTATCGCCTTGGTCGCCTCTATCCCGTTTACTTTGGGCATGGAGACATCGGCGACGATAACATCGGGCTTGAGCTTTTGCGCAAGCTCTATCATCTCCTCGCCGTCACCGGCCTCGCCCACTACCTCTATATCCGATTCTTTCTCTAAGAACCGGCGGATGCTCTCACGCACCAGGGCGTGATCCTCCGCCAGCAATACCCGTATCTTTCCCATTGTGGTTCTTATTATACGACAATATACGAAGAATACCATATATAGATACCGGCAATTGCGTAGGAGGCGATACGTAGAACCACGTAAAATTAAACGGCGGCACTACTGATGTTCAGGACTTTGGCTGGTGCTTAAATTAACAGCAAGGGTAATGATAGGCTGGCGCAGTATGTCGGCTGGACATATAGAAAGCCCTCGTTGTCGTGTATAGGCAGCTGGCGGACTTGTTAATTAAAGGCTGTGAGGTCGCGTAGGACCCCTGGATGAAGGAGAATATGATGATGGTCGCCAAGCCGAAGGATTCGTGGTTGATTGCGATTATAGTTGTTGTTGCGGTAATCGTCGGCTATATTTACGCCTTGCTCAGCAGCCCGTATGCAATAATCCATTGGTAGATATCCTTTAGATGGAGTAAGTGCAGACCGTAGAGAAACGCGAAAAGTAAAACGCCCATATGTCGTTGCGTTGTTGCGCGCATATGAGTTTAAAATATTGACCGCGATAATAATAGAAAAAGCGGCTTTTCGGGCCGCTTTTTCTATTATTTCTATTATTCTACAATCAAACTCTTCAGTCTAGGTGTGACGCTGAACTAATGACCGCCGGTAGAGATCAATCCTGAAGCCGCCGCGACCAGCACTAGAACCTCCACCATCGCGAGGACGGCGTAGACCGTATCTTTTTTACGGAGCAAAGTCGGTATGATGGCCAGGTAGCAAACGATGGTTATGCCGGCCAAGAACGCTATCGGGAAGAAGTTTAGGAAATCCCCGTAACCGTAGAGGCCAAGCCAGCTCCAGCCCCCTGAAATATTCGTCTGCACCATGTATTCATGGCTCTTCATGCCCCAGAATCTCGAGATTTCGTGAACCGGTATTCTTGGTGCCACGACGCCGCTTACGTAAAGAAGGAATGATGAAATAATGCCGGCCAGGCCTAGCTTCATAGAGATATTTAGGATGTTTGCGTAAATAATTTGCTCTTCCGAAGCGCCAACGACATGTTCTGGAACCGCCTGCTTCGCTTGTTTTGGCGCCCTTATGGCGCTCGCCGATGACTCACCCATTCTGCCTCCTAAAATAGACATCGAATTAAATTCCAAACCCTTTCAGAATCGCCCTGATACCCGAGAACCCGAGAAGGATGATAACGATATTCTTTATCATGGCCGGCTTCGTCTTTGCCAGCAGTTTTACACCGATGAATGAACCGAGCATAATGCCGATGACCGACGGGACGACTATCATCGGGATAAGAGCCCCCTGATTGATATAGATCCAAGCGGCCGACGTATCGGTAATAGAGAGGAGGAACTTGCTCGTCGCGACCGATACCTTGAGCGGAGCCCCCATCATCAGGTTGAGCACGGGCACGTTTGCCCAACCCGCACCGAGACCGAACATGCCCGCCATGACGCCTATGAAGATAAATGTAAACAGGCCTTGAGGCGTGCGATGGATTTTCCAGTTGATGTCCTGACCGGTCGATGTTTCATGATAGATTCCTGAGATTCTAAGGGCTGTCGATAAGTTGTCCGCTTTGGGGACATCGGGGAACTCTGATTTCTTAGCCTTAAGCATAATCGCAACGATGCCTAGGATTGCCACGCCGAGGCTTATCTGGACGATATTATCGGGCAGCGCCAGGCCTATCATGGCACCAACAATAGCCCCCGATGATGCTATGAGGGCTATTGGAATCGCCAATCGAAGGTCGGCCATGCCTTTCTTTAAAAGCCCAGGGCCGGCTGCAAGTGCGCCGGATAAAGCCACAAGCAGGCCGGCCGCCCTGACAAAATCCATATTGAACGGAAAGAATCCACCTATAATCGGTGTAAACAGCACGCCGCCACCCACGCCGGCTAAGACGGCGAAGATGCCCATAACGAATGTGATGCCGAACAATATGACGGGCCATGCCCACCAAATTAGCCCTGAAGCTTTGGCCCCCTCTGTAGTCGCTTCGGTCGACGCGAGAACCGGGCCGGCTGCGAGCGCCAATAGTGTAAATATCAATAATGCAAATAAAGACATCGTCAAACCGCGTCTCATTTATCACCCTTCCTTCAAATCATTGTTGTTTTGCTGATACGGTATACCACATTACATATATGTATTCTCAAGGCCTCTCGACTTTGCTAAAACACCATCTATATCCATCTCTTTAAATTTCACCACTACGCAGGTTTCATGGCATCGGGGCGATTACCAATTCTCGATATTTAGGAAATCCATGTAATGGCTCATGCTTGATGAGGGAAAAGCGGTGCGTGGTCTCGTGTTTGCACTGCCGGTAAAAGGGGTGAATATACCTAGAAAGATATTGACGTTAACCCTAAGAGTGGTATAATCCATAGGAAACAATTGTTACAAGCTCACAAACTCAGCAGACCCGTGTGACCAACGCGAAAAAGATTGAATCTTGATAATTCTTTGATTATTGGGATGCGAAAATTCCCGGAGACCGCGAAAATATGGCTTGAAGGTTGAGATCAGCTATCAAACCATGCCCAGGACATCCGCATGCCCCGGACATTATTTGAAAATCAATATTGTCTCAGCTTATAACCTCATTAATCGTGGTTGAAGATCTTTTAATCAACCGGTGATTTGGCGCGTTCGAAATCGTGTCGGCAATCGGGAGCAGCGCCATCCTCAAAAATGCATACGAAAACGGTTTTCGCAAGACAGGCGGGTTTAATATACTGAAATAGTGCTGAATACCGGAATATTTCTGAAGACAATACGACCATGCAGTATGTTTATTGTAGTGCTGCAAATGGATGATGAAAGGAGGTGATAACATGAAGGCAAAAGAGCTGATGATTCCGTCCCCCGATTCTTTACACCCTGACGATACGCTAAGGACAGCTGTGAATCTTCTAAGAACGGCCAGACGAGATGAAGATAAACTCGGCACTAAAGGCCTGCCGGTTTTAGATGAGAACAGCAAACTCGTAGGAATGCTATCAATGGCGGATATCCTAAGAGCCGTCTTCCCATTCTACATGGGGATGATGGACCTCGGCGAGTTTTCGTGGGACGGGATGGTCGAGGATATCGCTGCGAAGTCGGAAGACAAGCACGTCGACAGCATTATGAGTAAAAACGTAATAACCGTTAACGAGGACGCATCTTTGATGGAGTGCATCGACCATATGCTAAAAAACAAGATTAAGAGACTCCCCGTCCTCAACAAAGAGGGCGGAGTCGTCGGGATGCTCTATGAGCGCGATGTCTTCTTCGCGGTCACAAAAGCGATGCTGGAAGAGGAAGGAGGGGCGATTGAATGAGCCCGGAAGCAGCAGACCCCATAGTAATTAACGCCACATTTTGGATAGCCACAGCTATATTTGTTATAGCTTACGGCCTTATAGTCTCTGAAAAGATACACAAGACGATGATAGCGATATTCGGAGCGGCGCTCGTCATCGTCTTCGGCGTTTTAGAGCAGCGCGAGGCCTTTCACATCGAGGAGTTCGGCGTAGACTGGAACGTCATCTTTCTGCTTATCTCGATGATGGTCATAATTAACCTGATGCGCCCGACCGGCGTCTTCGAGTATATCGCGATAAAGAGCGCTAAGCTCGGCAAGGGCGAGCCCTTCAAGATACTCGCCATATTCGCGGTAGTTACCGCGGTCATGAGCGCTCTATTGGATAACGTCACCACCGTGCTCCTAATCGCCCCGGTGACCCTTTTTATCGCCGATGCGCTAGACGTCGACCCGATACCGTACCTCATATCGAACGCGCTCGCCTCCAACATCGGGGGCACCGCCACCCTAATCGGCGACCCGCCGAACATCATGATAGCCTCCAAAGCAAAGCTCGAATTCATGGATTTCATCTATAATTTATCCCCTGTTGTCATAGTAACGATGGTCGCCTACCTTATCGCCATCAAGTTCATCTGGGGCAGGAGCCTAAAGACCAAAGACGAGCTTAAAGACCGCGTCATGCAGATGAACGAGAACGAGGCGATAAAAGACCCCGCGCTCTTAAAGAAGTCGCTCTTCGTGTTGGCCATAACTATCGCCGGCTTCGTCATGCACGGGGCGCTCCACTTAGAGCCCGCCACCATCGCGCTATTCGGCGCCGGGCTTCTTCTATTGCTCTCGGGCACCCACAACCCGCACCATGTCCTCTCGGAAGTCGAGTGGCCGACCATCTTCTTCTTCATGGGGCTATTCATAATCATCGGCGGCATAGTCAAGGTGGGCCTAATCGAGATGGCCTCAAACGGGGTCTTAGAGATAACTAAAGGCAACATGTTTGCCACCTCGATGGTGGTCATGTGGTTCTCGGCTTTCGCGAGCGCTTTTGTCGACAACATCCCTTACGTGGCGACCATGAACCCACTCATCATCGACATGGCGCAGAAACTCTGGCCGGACCTCTCGGGTATCGCGCTCTTGCACAAACCCGAGCTTATGCCGGTCTGGTGGTCACTTGCACTCGGGGCCTGCCTCGGGGGCAACGGCACCGCCATCGGAGCGAGCGCCAACGTAATCGTGGTCGGCATGGCGGAAAAAGCCGGGCACAAGATATCCTTCGCAAAGTTCATGCTCTACGGCATGCCGATTATGGTCTTGACCGTCTTTATCTCAATGATATACGTGTGGCTGCGCTATTACGTGCTGGGGATATAGGACGGCTCGATAAGTTCTGGTGAAAGACGATAGATGACAGGCTCCTGGGCTCCAAGAGTCACAGAAACAGCGTTAATTAAATTAAAGGGAGGGTTTATGTTAACTAGAAAAAACATTAAAGATATCATGGTCGATATCGACGAATACCCGCATGTACCGAGCGATATAAGCCTTAAGGATGCCATAGGCATCGTACGGTCTGCTATGGTCGACGGTAAAACCTGTTACCAGCCGATGATAGCCCTTGTCTTTGACAAAAAAGGGCTGGTCGGCACGTTGAGGTTGCGCGACATCCTTAAGGGTATGGAGCCTACGTTCTTACAGCCATCATCTACCGTACAGGGGTATAGCGAGGATGCGGCCGGGTTATCGGTTCTCTGGGACACCCTGTTCAATAAGGAGTCGAGAGAGCGTGTTGAAAGGCCCGTGAGCGAGGCGATGAACCCGGTTGGCGTGCGTGTCGATGTCAATGACCCGATTGTGAAGGCGGCGTACCTGATGATCCACAACGACTTGCTTGTCATCCCCGTCTTAGAGGAAGGGAAGCGCGTCGCCGGTCTTATTCGAATGATAGAGGTTTTTGAAGAACTGACTAAGGACTTTGTGGGGAACCAAGAAACGGTGGAATCATAATTAAAGTTAACTTTGTATCTTCAAATTGAGTGATTAGGAGGTTACTTATGGCTCGAAATAATAAGGATACCGAGCTAGATGTCGATGTAGACGCAGAGCTTAAAAAAAGCATAGACCAGACCACGGCAGATTACGAAGTAGCGATACCCAAAGAGGCTTTCGACTGGAAGCGAATATTCTTCCTGCTCTTAGGCCTGGGCGCGTTTCTTGCCATATACTTTATGCCGGCATGGAGCCCGGCTGTCGACCCCACGGGAAAATCGTTTGCTTTGTCACCGCAGGGTAAGGCAGCCATCGGTTTGTTCTTGATGGCCGGTATATGGTGGGTCTTTGAGGTAGTACCGATTGGCGTGACCAGTATCGCGATCGGTGTCATGCAGGCGCTGTTTGCGATACGCCCCGCAAGCGACGCATTCAGGGATTTTATGGATCCGTCGGTTATGTTTATCTTCGGTTCCGTGGTAATAGGTCTAGCCTTTACGAAGACCGGGCTTACGAAGCGCATAGCATATAAGATGCTGGCGGTCGTCGGCGAAAAGACGAGCATGATCCTTCTCGGTTCGCTGGTCGTTACCGCGGCTCTTACGCTGGTCATGGCGCACACCGCCGCCGCCGCAACAGTATTCCCCATCTTAATGGCGGTTTACGCATTATACGGCGAGGGCGACAAGAAATCGAAATTCGGCAAGGCGCTCTTCATCGGTATGGCGTATGCGGCAGGGGCCGGCAGTATCATCACCTTCCTCGGTGCGGCGCGCGGCCCGGCTGCTGCCGGCATGTATAACGAGTTTACCGGAAAGACCATCGGTTTTTTCGAACTCACTAAGTATATGCTGCCGGTTGGTGTGGCGATGGTCGCCGTCATCTGGGGATATCTCATGCTCTTCCTCAAACCTGAGAAGAAGGAGATTCCCGGCTTGCGCGACAAGGTCGCGCTGCTGTCGAAGCAGCTTGGCCCGATGACCAGGAATGAGAAGCTGGTTATTTTGACGGTCGCGCTCGTCGTGATTGTCATGTCGCTGCAATCGTTTATCCCAGCGATGAAAGATATGAACCGGGCCGCCATCATTCTAGTTTCGACACTATTTTTCTTTATCTTCAAAGTGCTAACCGTCAAAGAACTCGAGGACATCCCCTGGAACATAATCCTGCTCTTCAGCGGTGCGATGAGTATCGGTTTTTGCTTGTGGCAGACGGGTGCGGCGGAGTGGCTTGCGGTAAATTGGCTTGTCATGTTCCAGAACGCACACTGGTTGGTGTTTGTGGTGAGCATTGCGGCGTTCGTTTTGCTGATGACGAACTTTATCATGAACGTCGCTGCGATCGCGATATCGCTGCCGGTTTCGCTGGTCATTGCCGGCTATCTCGGTGTGACACCGGAGGTCATCCTGTACGCGTCGCTTGTTACAGCCGGCATGCCCTTCTTATTACTCATCGGCGCGGCGCCGAACGCCATAGCCTACGAGTCGAAACAATTCTCGACCGGAGAGTTTTTCAAGCACGGGCTGCCTTTGAGTGTGGTCTTGATTGCGTTTATAGCTGTATCGGTAACGGTTATCTGGCCGCTGCTCGGCATGCCGATATTGACGAAATAACATTGGAGACGAGGTGGGAAGGCTTGTCTTAGCCGGCCGGGACCGGGGTGGCTAAGACAAGCACACCACCCGTGAATAGTCCGGTGATTAGTCGTGCTGTGAAAGTATGGCAATAGAGGGAAAGGAAGACGATGGGCGTAGCGGACGCATTGAAAGCATATTTTCGAAGCATCGAGCCGGAGGCCGAGTATATCGAAAGAACACATGAGGCTTTAGGCAAGCACGGCTTTACGCGCGACAATAGTATCGCGTGTGTCGGCGTCTGTCGCGATGAGATTTCGCAGCCGCTTATCGAGGCGGTGCAGCGTAATTGGGGTCACGTCTTTAATCTTTCGAGCCTGGCTGGGATGTTTTTCGCGGGCAAGACGGGTTTGAGCGCGGCGATGCACCACGCTCCGAATCTCGACGGCAAAGCGCGTTACGTCTTCTACAGCTTTCCTCACATCGCAATCAATGGCGAAGGACGGGTCGGCGTGTGCGCTCGTGAGGGGCGGCAGGGTGAGTCGAGCGCTTGTGGGGCGCTCGGTGTTTTTCAGAAAGAGCTTGCCGAGGGTAGCGCCTCCAAGGTAATAGAGGTTGACGATGTCGAGATAAGCCTGATACGTGCGCGGCTCTTAGAAGAAATTCCCGAAGGGAAAGCTCCGGATTTGCTCGAGCTGACAAAAGTAGCCCAGCGGGCCGTACAAGCAGACCTCGAGGCTTTGCTGGCAGTCTTAATCGATACGAGCAAAAGTGATTACGCGGTGATTGCCGGCATCCAGGTTCACGGGCCGGACGGTAACTATATCGCACCGGTGGCAGCATACGTGTATGTGGATGGCGTCAAGCACGAACTCTAGGTTATGCGCAAGACAAGCTGTTTAACGTCGGTCGATTTACAGATGTGAACGCGTGCCGCAATCGATTAAGGGTCGACCGGCACAGCGACATAAGGATAAACGAACGCGATTCAATACATGGAAATACGGCAACTGAGAAGACTAAAAACTAAATAGTTGGCTCCTGATGTTCTTAGGGAGGCTGTGGGCGATGAAAAAGCTAAAGAGTATCTTGGTCGTTTTTAACGGCGCGGAAGCGGGAAACGGTCATTTGAAGCAAGCTGTGAGGCTCGCGAATGAAGGCCATTGTGAGGTCGCGGTCGCGGTTGTGCTGCCATCGACCGATGGTAGACCGGTGCTGGTCGGCGTTAGGGATGTGAGCGAGACGGCGAAGGCTGTGGTAGCGAAAACAGTCACGGCTATAAAACCGAAAATCGAGGAGACCGAGCCCCAGATGCAAACGGTTCTCGAGGGAAGAGTCGATGAGGCCATTATCAATGTAGCCAAAGAGCGCCAATGTGACCTTATAGTAATAGGACGCGGCTTGAGAGTGATTGAAGCAAAGCCTGAAAAGAGTTTCATGGAAAGCGTAACGGCGCGCGTTATCGGGAAGAGCCCAATAGATGTGCTGGTAATGCCGCACGGGGCGCAGATCAAATGGGACCATGTCTTGCTCGCCATAGACGGCTCGCGATGTAGTGAAGTCGCGACAGGAAAAGCGCTGGTGCTATCACGAGAGTTCGGCTCTTCGCTCGACATCCTTTCTGTTGTGGATGTTGCACACGAGGCGTATGGTGAAGCGTCGCATGAGCTCGAACGGCTGGTCGGAAAAGCAAAGCAGTTTGTCGAGACGACGAAAGAACGGGCCGAGTCGATGCACGTGCCGGCCAAAGCCTTCGTTCGCGAGGGGTCGCCCAGCGAGAGAATCGTCGCATTGGCGAATGATTTAGGGGCCGACATCATATTCATGGGAAGCTACGGTCGCACGGGCTTGCGTAAACTTCTTATGGGTAGCGTTGTGGAGAAGGTAATCAGACGAGCTTCGTGCCCTGTGTATGTCGCCAAATCATGTTAACCGAGGCTTTGGCTTGCGATAACACATCTTGATTTACGCTGAAAAGCCGTCAATTCCGGCCTGGCTCTAGACCGGGATAGTTACGGTTAGCGTCGTGCCCAGTCCGGCTTTCGAATCGATATCGAGCGTGCCGCCCACGAGCTTGGCGCGGGTCAGCATGCCATCAACACCTAGTTTTCCTTCACGAGAGAATTCCCCAAGGCTGTTTGGCAGGGCAAAACCCTTGCCGTTATCCGCCACCTTGACAATGGTCTCCGCTTCTTTGAATTCGATTGTGACGCCGGCTTTCGTCGCATTCGCATGCTTGACCACATTACGGAGGGCTTCCTGTACGATGCGAAAGACCGTTACCTCTATTTCGGGCGAAAAGCGCCGCTCGTCACCGATAATATCGAGGCTGGTCTCGATTTTGTAATCGCTTGCGACCTGCTCTGTCAACCACTCAACGGCGGGCAGGATTCCGAGGTCGTCGATGATGGATGGGCGAAGGTCGCGGCTTACCTGGCGTATCTCCCGCAACACGTCTTTAAGCTGCTCGTAAAGTCCCAACAAGACTTGAAGCTTAGGCATCGGGAGATACTGGTCGGTATGGCAAAAATCCTCGAGCTGATTGATTGCGGCGATAAGGTTCTGGGCGGTACTGTCGTGCAGGTCGCGAGAGATGCGCAGGCGCTCATCCTCGTGCGCCTTTGTGATTTGCTCGAGATAGAATTGCTGGTTCTCCTGCATCCTCAGCTCATTTGTGATATCCCTGCCGATGAACTGCAGGCCGCTCGCATGGCCGTTACTGGAAATTAAATTCGTAGTGAGTCTAAGCACAATCTCCATGCCGTCCTTGCGGATGAGTTTTTGAGTATACGGCTGACGCGTTTGCTCGCCTCTTAAGAGTCTATTCTGAAGGTCTTTGGCAATCTTAAGGCCTTGAACCGGGAGGACATGTTTGATATCCGTGCCGAGCAACTCTGAAAGACCATACCCGAAAACATCTGCGGTCGCTTCGTTGGCGGCGGTTATCGTACCCGAGAGGTCTTGCACCCAAATGGCGTCGTGGGCGTTCTCGAAGAGCTGGCGATACCGCTGCTCAGATAGTTTGACCTGTTCGGCCGCGGACTCGCGCCC
>JASEGT010000006.1 GCA_030018005.1 Actinomycetota bacterium | reverse complement strand
CAAAAAAATAAAAAAAGAGGCGGACTGGAAATCCGCCTCTTGCAGGGTAGCAGTTAGGCTACTCAATATATTTTAGATATTTTTCGCTAGCTATTGTCCGGCTCAGAACGACAGTCGCTCGATTGGTTGGCGAATTCGAGTTCAATTAAGCTACAGGCTTACCACCATCAGCCGCCTCTTCTGGTCCTGTTTTGGTACCTGGCTCGGCCTCGGCAGCGGACTCGTCACTAGTTGCGCCCAGCTTGCCGGTTTCTTCATCGGCAGCCACATTACCGGCACCAACCTCCTCGCCACCAGCGCCAGCCTCACCAACAGCCACAACCTTCTTCCCAAACACTATCTTCCCATCCTCAACACTCGCGACAACCACATCGCCCTCGGCGAATTCGCCTCGCAAGAGCTTCGATGCCAGCGGGTTTTCGATGCGCCGCTGTATGGTCCGCCTCAGCGGTCGTGCGCCCAAGAGTGGGTCGAAGCCCTCTTTGGCGAGGATGTCTTTGGCCTCCTCGGTCAGCTCCAGCGCTATCCGTTGCGCTTTGAGTTCGCGGCCGACGCGCTTCATCAGGATGTCGACGATTACGCGTATCTGCTCGCTGGTGAGCGGGTGGAAGACGATTATTTCATCCACACGGTTCAAGAACTCGGGCCGGAAGCTCTTCTCAAGCTCGCGCAGCACCTGGTCTTTTATCCTTTCAAACTTCTTCTCCTCTTCGGGCACCGGCTTGAAGCCGATTGCCGGCACTTTCTTTATCAGGTGCCCGCCGATATTCGACGTCATGATGACGATGGTGTTCTTAAAGTTCACCGTGCGCCCCTTGGCGTCGGTGATGCGCCCGTCGTCCATTATCTGCAGCAGGACGTTGAGCACATCGGGATGCGCCTTCTCTATCTCGTCGAAGAGCACGACCGAGTACGGCCTGCGCCGGATAGGCTCGGTCAACTGCCCGGCCTCTTCATAACCGACGTAGCCCGGAGGCGCGCCGATCAAGCGCGACACGGTGTGCTTCTCCATATACTCGCTCATGTCGATACGTATCATCGACTCCGCCTCGCCGAAGAGGTGCTCGGCGAGCGCGCGTGCCAGCTCGGTCTTGCCGACGCCGGTCGGCCCGAGGAATATAAACGAGCCGATGGGGCGGTTCGGGTCTTTCAGGCCCGCGCGCGCCCGGCGAATCGCCTCGGAGATGGCCTCGATGGCCTCATCTTGCCCGACGACCCGCTCGTGGAGCGTCTCCTCCATCCTGAGGAGCTTCGCTTTCTCTTCCTCGATGAGCTTCTTGGCCGGGACCCCGGTCCAGCTCGATATTATCTCGGCGATATCCTCGGTCGTGACCCCTAAATCGGCCAGGCCTTTCGTACGCTCCCAATCGCGCTCGGCCTTCTCAAGCTCTTCTTTGAGCTTCTGCTCCTGCTCGCGCAGTTTCATCGCTTTCTCGTAGTCCTCGGTTTTGACCGCGGCATCTTTCTCGCGCTGCAGCGCCTCGAGTTTTTCCTCCATGCCTTTGACGTCCACCGGCGGGACCGTCGACTGCAAGCGCACCTTGGCGCCCGCCTCGTCGATAAGGTCGATAGCCTTATCCGGCAAGAACCGGTCCGAGATATACTTATCGGACAGCTCGACCGCCGCGACGATAGCTTCGTCGCTGATGGAGACGCGGTGATGCGCCTCGTAGCGGTCGCGTAGCCCTTTAAGGATATCGATAGCATCCTCGACAGTGGGCTCGCTCACAATAATGGGCTGGAACCGTCTCTCCAGCGCCGGGTCTTTTTCGATGTGCTTGCGGTACTCGTCGAGCGTCGTCGCGCCGATTACCTGCAGCTCGCCCCGCGAGAGGGCGGGCTTTATCATGTTCGACGCGTCGATTGCGCCCTCGGCCGCACCGGCCCCGGCAATCGTGTGCAACTCGTCTATAAAGAGGATGATTTCGCCGCTTCGTTGGCGTATCTCATCCATCACCCTCTTCAAACGCTCCTCGAACTCGCCACGATAGCGCGTGCCGGCGACCATGCCGGCTAAGTCGAGCGCAATGACCCGCTTGCCCCTGAGCATCTCCGGGACCTGCTCGGCTTCGATTTTCTGCGCGAGACCTTCTGCGATGGCCGTCTTGCCGACGCCCGCCTCACCGATGAGCGCCGGGTTGTTCTTCGTCCGGCGGCTCAAAATCCTTATAATGCGCTCTATCTCTTTACCTCGGCCGATAACCGGGTCTAATTTACCTTCGCGGGCCAGGCTATTTAAATCGCGGCTATATTGGTCGAGCGCGGGTGTCGTGCTTTTACCCGGCGCCTCCGCTGCCATCGGGGGCATTTCTGCTTGCCCTGCCATGTTCATTACCTCCTGTTTAGCGCGGCCATAATCTATACCGCGCCGTTTTAATACTTGTGCGCCGATACCTTCATCTTCCCGGATAAGTCCGAGTAGAAGGTGCTCGGCTCCGATGAATCGCTCACCGGACGAGCGTGCCTCTTCGTGGGCAAGCTCAAGCGCCCGCTTGCTTCGCGGGCTAAGCGGAATCTCTTTCTCGGGCGCCCCTTTACCGCGTCCGATCATGTCCTCGACCTCTTTCTGCAAGTCGTCGAGGTTGACCCCGAGATTCATCAATAGCTTCGAGCCCACCGGTTCCCGGCTCAAACCCAGGATCAGGTGCTCGGTGCCTATATGACTGAATTCAAGCCTTACCGCTTCATTGGCGGCAAGGTCGAGCGCCTCTATTGCGCTCTCCGAAAGCAACTCTAAGATATTCCCTGTAGGTTGCTTGAAAATCTCCGGAAACATCCTTGAAAAATCCGGCATGCCGAACAGGCCGCCCATATCCTCAAGGGGTGAACCCGGGAATATACCGACTTCGCGCGCGCACTCTTCACAGACGTGCGCCATTTCTTTCTTGTCGCCCTTTATCTGCGTATAAGTAACAGTTGCGGGGCGTTGACTGCATCGTTCGCACAACATGGATTCAACCTCCTTTTTCTCCTAAGATGATTCTTCCCGTTCTTTTAATAAAAAATGAACGGGAACTCTTTAAAGCTTATGTAATTAATTACTTGCCTCTTATCTCATTATATCAAACGATGCAATAACATAGCGTGGGCTAGGTTGGTTATCAAGCAAGCTCAGAGAGGGTAATGGTCTGCTTTAGCGGATTAAGTTAGGCAAGAGATAAGGATTGAATAGCGGGCGCTCGTAGTTCAGCCTTTCAAGGCTTACGGCGTAGCGGGCTATCAGGGCAAGGCCCCGAGCTACGAGCATAATCAGTCTGCGAAACACGAACTCCCAATCAGCTACTCAACCCGTCCCGGTTGTGCTACCATAATTCTACTGCTTATGGGGGTGGTTAGTTTGGCGATTGTCTCGCAAGTAACCGGTATAATCAACGATATCGCTCCGGCGTATCTCAAGTCCGACCAGGACAGGGTTGGGCTGCAAGTCGGCAGTTCGCAAGCGTCAGTCAGCAAGATCCTGGTGACACTTGAAGTCACAAATGAAGTAATCATCGAAGCGAGAGCTAAGGGCACTCAGCTCATAGTCTCGCACCACCCGCTGATATTTCAAAATCTTGAACGCGTCATCGCCGACGACCATATCGGCGGGATGATCACCGAGCTTTTAAAAGCCGGCATATCGGTATTTGCGGCGCATACCAATCTCGACCGGGTCCGCGGCGGGGTAAGCGATGTCTTGGCGCGCGTGCTCGGCCTCCAAGATATAGAGGTGCTCCTGCAGGCGCGCGATATCCCGATGTACAAGATCGCGGTCTTCGTCCCACGCGAGAACGTGGACGATTTGATATCGGCGATGGGAAATGTGGGAAGCGGCGTCATCGGGGAATATAGTTACTGTACGTTTCGAACCGAAGGGACGGGCACGTTTTATCCGATGCTCGGCGCACGCCCGTACCTGGGAGAAGTCAGCGAATTGAACGAGGTCGACGAATACCGGCTGGAAATGCTGGTAGGCCCCGACCGCGTAGAGCGCGTTATAGCCGCCATGCTCGAGGTGCACCCTTACGAGGAGGTCGCTTACGACCTCTACGAGGTAAAAACGCCGCCGCCGGGGGTGGGTTTCGGGCGCATCGGCAATATGTCGAAGGCGCGCACGCTCCGCGATTACGCTGAGCACTGGAGTGACCAGCTCGATTGCGACCTGCGAGTTTCGGGCGATTTGGATATGACGGTGAGAAGGGTGGCGGTCTGCGGAGGCAGCGGTGGCGAGCTTATCGGTGTCGCGAAAGCAGCCGGCGCCGACGTCTTTATCACCGGCGACATCAAACACCATGCGGCGCATGCCGCTAAAGCAATAGGGCTGGCTCTCGTCGATGCGGGCCACGCCGAAACCGAGCGGCTTATCGTGCCCGAATTGGCGAAAGAGCTACAGAGGCGAATTTATGAATCGGGTATGAACTTAGAAGTCGTAGTCTCTGAAATAGACACGAGCCCGTGGAATAAGGATTGAACATGAACGACCATAAAACACTCGTCGAACTCCAGGAAATCGACTCACAGATCGATGCGCTCGACTACCGCGAGGCGAACTTGGCCGAGCGCGATGTTTACCTTGCATTAAAAGACGAGGTAACAAAGTTGGAGGCGCTCTACACCAGTGCCGCTAAGAAACTGCGCGAGGAGACCGCGCTTCTCAAGAAGCACGAGGATGTTCTGGAAGGCCTTAACGCAAAAATCGCCAAAGAGGAAAAACGCCTATATAGCGGAACGGTGACCATCCCCAAAGAGCTTGCAGGCATTCAGCAGGAGTTGGCGCATCTCAAGGGCCAGGCCGACAATACCGAGCTGGAGCTTCTAGAGCAGAGCGAGGTGGTGGACGGCTGCAAATCGGACGATAAGACGATAAGCGAGCGACTGCAAAAGCGGACGGCTGAGCGAGATGCTGCGAAGCAGCGGATGGAGGATGAGCTGGCACAGATAGCGAGCGAGCGCGACGGCTGGAAGGTGAAGCGCGAGCCGGTCTACGCGGCGCTCAGCGAAGACGCGAGCCGCCTATACGACAAGGTAAGGCTAAAACACCAGGTTGCAGTAACTGTCCTGGAGGGCGAGATTTGCCAGGGGTGCAGAGTGGACTTGCCGAGCATCGAAGCCGACCAGATACATGAATCGACCAAGCTCGAGAGATGTTCCAACTGCGGCAGAATTTTTGTGAAACCTACGGAATGATAGATATGGTGAGCACAAACACAGCGAAACTCATACTCCACACCGACGGCGCGGCCAGGGGCAATCCCGGGCCGGCGGGCGCGGGCGGCGAGATTAGAAACGACGACGGCAAGCTCCTCGCCGAGGTCTTCGAGTATTTGGGTGAGGCGACCAACAACGTCGCCGAGTATAAAGCCCTGATTCTCACACTCGAGCGCGCCCTGCTCTTTAATCCGCAGGAAATCGAGGTTCGCGCCGATAGCGAGCTCCTTGTCAAACAGCTTCGCGGCGAATACAAGGTCAAAAACGAGGGGCTAAAACCGCTCTACGCGCGCATAAAAGTGCTCTCCGCCAACCTTAAGAAGTTCGAGGTAAGACATGTCTACCGCAGCGAGAACGCCCACGCGGACGAGCTTGCCAACATGGCCATCGACGCCTATCAAAGCAGCGAGGACGCGTTTGGAGGCGGACAGGGGAGCGACCCGGGCACGCAGCGCGCGGCATACCAGGACGGGTTCGAACAGGAAAGCCTCTTCTAACCGGACCAAATCTTGGAGCTACGTCCGTTCCTTGTACGGCTCCACATGGACAAGGACATCGGTAATTTCCGGATAACACCCTCGAATCTCCGCTTCGACCGCATCCGAGATATCGTGCGCTTGGTCGATGCTGAGCTTCGGGTCGACCAGTACATGGAGGTCGAGGTATATCTCGCTTTTTCTCCCGCGCGTGCGGATGGCGTGGCTGTCTCGTACTCCCTCAATGTGCAAGACTACGCCGCGAATCTCATCGTACTCGATGGCCGACGCGTCGCACAGCACGTTCGAGGTCTCTTTTAGAATCGAGATAGCCATAAAACCGATGACCCCAGCGATGATGAGCGCCACAATGACATCGACAATCGGAAAGCCCAAGCGTACCGCTATCAGGCTGCCGATAACCGACATCGAGACGAAGATGTCGCTTCTGGTATGGAGCGAATCGGAGACCAACAGCTCACTGGAGAGCGCCTTTCCTTTGCGGTGCTCGTAGGTGGTCACGATGATATTGACGGCTATGGTCACGGCCATGATGATAAAGCTCAATCCGGTGACGTCGGGCTCGGCGCCGGTAAAGAGCCGCCGGTAGGATGCGACAAGTATTTGCACCGCGGTGATGGAGAGCAGGACGCCGATACCGAGCGAGGCAATCGTCTCGAATTTTGTATGTCCGTAAGGGTGGTCGGGGTCGGCAGGTTTCGACGCGATATATATGCCGATGAGCCCGATGATATTAGAGGTTCCGTCGAAGAGCGAGTGAAAGCCGTCGGCGAGCATGCTGACCGAATGGGTGTAATAGCCGTAGAACCCTTTGGCCGCCGCTACCAGCAAGTTGAGAACGAAAACGAATATCAGGGTGTTTCTTATGTTTGCGTACCGCGAGTCGTATTGCAAGACTACCTGTCCTCCAGCAAGGCCCGAACATCTCTCTTGATGCAGGCCGAGATTACCCTCTGTTTTAAGCCATTACTAGTTCTTCTTCAAGAAAGCCCCAAATCATCCTTTTTCTAGTAGGAAATTACCGGTTTTTCGCACAATTCGCGCCAGGCGTCTTTAGCTCTGTGTGGGTGAGCAATGGTCGACGCGCGAATAGGTGAAAGTGCCGGTCGGGGATGTAGAACGCAAAAAAAGACAAAATAAAGAACCCCAAGAAACCTCGCTTGAGATTATTCCTTACTCGTGAAGTTCCCTTTTCGTACTTCTCGGCAGATAATTACTCGTTCTGGTCTCACGACCATAATCTTTCGTCTCTTGCCTTGAAGCCGCTTCTGGTACGTTCACTTTCTTGAACGTCTCTCGTTCAGCCCCTTGGGGTCTATTCCAAGGATATCAAATGTTTTTGAAGCTGTCAACAATAATTAGAAATATTTTTGGAAATTTAGCGCTCGGTCCAATTTGTAATAAATTGCAACTATCCTTAAGCAAAAGGTATAATCATTTACGGATAAATGAGAGGTGGAAACGGCACTATGGTTTATAAGGACCTGAGAGATTTCATAAAGTATCTTGAGAGTAAGGGGCAGCTCAAGAGGGTAAAGACCGGGGTAGACCCCGACCTCGAGATCACCGAGATAACCGACCGCATCAGCAAGGCATATGGACCGGCCGTCCTGTTTGAAAAACCCAAAGGCTCCAGCATGCCGGTTTTGATGAACGCATTCGGCTCTTACGAGCGCATGAGCTGGGCTCTTGGTGTAAACAAGCTCGACGAAGTACCGCAGAAACTCGCCGAGCTTTTGCCCGATGGCGAGCCGGGCAATTTCTGGCAAAAATTATCGACGCTCTTCAAGCTTAAAAATATCGCCGGCTACAAACCGAAAGAGGTCAAGAACGCCCCTTGCCAGGAAGTAGTCCTTACCGAGAATTTCTCCCTCAACGATATGCCGGTCCTCAAATGTTGGCCGCAAGATGGCGGGAAGTTCATCACGCTTCCGCTGGTCATCACGAAAGACCCCGATAGCGGCAGGCAAAACCTCGGCATGTACCGGATGCAGGTATTCGACGACACGACGACGGGGATGCACTGGCACGAGCATCACGACGGCGCGCAGTATTATCGCAAGCGGCAGAGACAGGGACGGCCGATCGAGGTGGCGGTTGCACTCGGGGGCGACCCGGCGACGATATATTCGGCGACCGCACCGCTTCCGCCGCAGCTGGAGGAGTTGTTCTTTGCCGGGATACTCCGCCGCCAAGCGGTCGAAGTCGTCAAAGCCAAAACCGTCGATTTGATGGTCCCGGCGCACGCCGAGATTATCCTCGAAGGCTACGTCGACCACGAGGAGACGCGCTGGGAAGGCCCCTTCGGCGACCATACGGGCTACTACTCGCTCGCCGATTATTACCCGGTATTCCACGTAAAGTGCATCACCATGCGTAGAGACCCCATCTATCCGGCGACCATCGTAGGCAAGCCTCCGATGGAGGATTGCTACATGGGCAAGGCTACCGAGCGCATATTTCTGCCGATGTTAAAGACGGCGCTGCCCGAGATAGTCGACCTCAACCTGCCGCTCGAAGGCGTTTTCCATAATTGCGCCATCATTTCCATAAAGAAGAGCTACCCCGCGCACGCGTTCAAAGCTATGAGCGCGATATGGGGACTCGGGCAGATGATGTTTACCAAGATGATAATCGTCGTCGACGAGCACGTCGACGCACAGAATATGTCGGAAGTCTTGTGGAAGGTATTTAACAATGTCGACCCGGCTCGTGATATTATGATTGTGAAGGGCCCCCTCGACGCGCTTGACCACTCGTCGAACACTCCGAGGTTCGGGTCGAAGATGGGTATCGACGCGACTAAGAAGTGGCCCGAAGAGGGTCACACCCGCGAGTGGCCGGACGACATCGTGATGGACGACGCCACCCGCAAGATGGTAGACGAAAAATGGAAGGAATACGGTCTTGGGTAAGCTTAAGGTAATTCTTGAGATGATCAAGTTCGAACATACTATTTTCGCGCTGCCCTTCGCCTACATGGGCATGGTGCTTGCGGCGAACGGGCTCCCGCGTATCGCCGAGATATTCTGGATTACCGTGGCGATGGTCGGAGCGCGCAGTTTTGCGATGGCGATAAACCGCTATATCGACAGAGAGATAGACGCGCGCAACCCGCGCACCGAGGACCGCGCGATACCCGCCGGCAAGCTGAACAACAACTATGTGCTGGTGTTTAGCGCCATTAGCCTGATCGTCTTTTTTGTGGCGACTTACCAGCTCGCGCCGCTGGCCCGCATCGTCTGGCCCGCCATCGTCTTTCCTTTTCTGATCTATTCTTACACGAAACGGTTTACCTGGCTGAGTCATGTTGTCTTAGGGGTTAGCCTCGGTCTCGCGCCGATTGCCGCCTGGATCGCTATAACTAATGGACTTAGCTGGCCCGTCGTAGCTTTAGGCGCGGCGGTGACATTGTGGGTGGCCGGTTTCGACATAATCTACGCGTGCCAGGATATCGACTTCGACCGCAAAGACAAGCTCTTCTCGATTCCCGCAGTCTTCGGAATCAAGAAAGCGCTCCTAGTGACCAGGACTTTTCATGTGTTGACGGTGGGACTGCTCTTTACCGTGGGAGTCGCGTTCAACTTGGGCGTGGTCTACTATATCGGCGTAGCGATCACGGCGTTGCTCTTGGCGTACGAAAACCGGATGGTCAAAGCGGATGACCTATCCAAGGTTAATATGGCCTTTTTCACGATAAACGGCTTTATAAGCCTGCAGATTTTCGCCTTTACCGGCCTCGACTTCGCCGCGCGATATTTAATTAAGGGGATGGCGTAGTTTGGAGCATGTCGTCGCCATAACCGGAGCCAGCGGCGGTGTCTACGGGGTGCGCCTCGTCGAGACACTCATCGAACGCGGCCACCAGGTTTCACTCATAATCTCCGAGCCGGGAAAATTGGTCCTCGCCCACGAGCTTGATTACCATTTCGATGATGAGCAGGTGGTCTCCGTCTTAGCCGGGAAGCTCGGCATGCCCGAGGTCGAGAGCCTTCTTAAATACTATAGCAACGACGATTTTATGGCGCCGGTCTGCAGCGGCTCGCACCGCACCGCCGGTATGGTTATAATACCGTGCAGCATGGCGACGCTCGGCGCGGTCGCAAACGGACTCTCATCCAATCTAATTGAGCGCACCGCCGATGTCATGCTCAAGGAGTCACGGCGCTTAATACTGGTGCCGAGGGAGACACCGTTTAGCAGGATACACCTGAAAAACCTTTTGGCCGCCGAAGAGGCGGGAGCCAAGATAGTCCCTCCCATGCCGGCGTTCTACCATAAACCCGCGACCGTCAGTGACATGGTCGATTTTGTCGTCGGCAAAGTTCTCGACCAGCTCGAGGTAGAGCATGAGCTTTTTAAGAGGTGGGAGTAGGGTTGTCGAGCGGGAAGAATTAAATCCAAAACTTGAACCAACTTGGAGGTCAACATGTCGATAGTGAGCACAGACATTAACATAAAGGAAATCGAAGAAAAGGTATTCTCCGGCGAGCGGCTTTCGCGCGAAGACGGTATCGCACTATATAACTGCAATGATATCCTCGCCCTGGGGCGGCTCGCGCGCCATGTCAAGGAGAAAAAGACCGGCAATTACGCCTACTTCAACGTCAATCGCCACATCAACCTGACCAACGTCTGCGTTTCGCGCTGCAAGTTCTGCGCGTTCAGCGCCGACAAGGGCGACGCGCACGCCTACACGATGACGCTCGACGAGGCGCTCGGGCGCGCGCTTGAAGCACCGGCGCTCGGCGCTACGGAGCTTCACATAGTCAGCGGGCTCCACCCCGACCTTCCCTTCGACTACTATCTCGAAGTAATCAGCGAGTGCCGGAAAGCCCTGCCCGATATACACATCCAGGCGTTTACGGCGGTCGAAATCGACTACTTCGCCCAGATAACGGCCTTTAGTATCCGCGAGGTGCTCCAGAAGTTAAAAGACGCCGGTCTCGGCTCGATGCCCGGTGGGGGAGCGGAGATATTCAGCGGCCGCGTGCGCGGGCTAACCTGCGAGAAGAAAGCGAGCGGCGAGGAGTGGCTCGAGGTCATGAGAACCGCCCACGGGCTCGGTCTTAAATCGAACGCGACGATGCTCTACGGACACGTCGAGACGATAGAGGAGCGCGTCGACCACCTTATAACACTCCGTGAACTCCAGGATGAGACCGGTGGGTTCCAGAGCTTCATCCCGCTCCCATTTCACCCGGACAACACCGAGCTTACCGGTATCAGCAAAACGACCGCGTTCGATGAGATCAAGACCTTCGCGGTCGCGCGCCTCATGCTCGACAATTTCGACCACGTCAAAGCGTTCTGGATAATGGTCGGTTTGAAGCTGGCGCAGCTCTCGCTCGACTTTGGCGTCGACGACCTCGACGGCACGGTCGTAGAGGAGAAGATAACCAAATCCGCAGGAGCGCAGACGGGCGAGTCGATCGAAAAAGACGAGCTTATTAATCTTATAAAAGACGCCGGGCGCACACCGGTTGAGCGCGACACGCTCTACAATATCCTCAAGGTCTACGAGGATTAGCGCGAGCAGTGTTACTGCCGGCAGCATGCTGCCATGGAAAGCACCAAACATACTTGGAGGAATCGTAATTGCTTAGACCACGCGTCGGCCATATCCAGTTTATCAATTGTCTGCCGCTCTATTATGGCCTCGTTCAAAACAACGTATTGCTCGATGTCGAGCTGGTCAAGGGCACGCCGACCGAGCTGAACAAGTGGTTGCTCGAAGGAAAACTAGATATCAGCCCGATATCGTCTATCGAGTACTGCCGCAACTATAAAGACCTGATGCTCATGCCGAACCTGGCGGTCGCCGCCGACGGCGAGGTTAAGAGTATCCTTTTCATAAGCAAGGTTCCCATCGAGGAGATGGACGGCCGCCTGGTGGCGCTGACCAACACTTCGGCGACCTCGCAGGCGCTTACGCGCATCATCCTTCGCGACAAATACGGTCTGTCACCGAAGTATTTCTCATGCCCGCCCGATTTGTCCGAGATGCTGATGGAGGCCGACGGCGCGCTGCTCATCGGAGACCACGCCCTGCGCGTGCTCTACGAGCCCCCGGAAGACCTCTACCTATACGACCTCGGCAAAGAATGGAAAGAGCTGACCGGCAGGCGGATGGTCTTCGCCGTATGGGCGGTGCGGCGCATCTTCGCCGCCGAAAATCCCGACCTGGTAAAAGAGATTTACGAGGGGTTTATGAAATCGATGGCCTACAGCATCGAAAAAGTCGACGAGATAGCGGTCGCGGTGTCGCGCTGGGAGAACTTCGAAGCGGGCTTTTTGCGGGACTACTTCGCGAGCCTAAAATTCGATCTCGATGAGGCCTACCAGGAAGATTTGCTCGCTTACGCCACGCGTGCGTATGAGCTCGGCTTCATCCAGGAGATACCGAAACTCGAGTTCGTGGAGGTATGATGGACGAGCAAACGATACTCGATGAAGTTGCCGCGGGGCGCCGCTTGACCGAGGAAGAAGCACTATACTTGCTCAACGAGGGGGACTTGCTCGCGGTCGGCGCGGCTGCCGACGGGGTGCGGGCGCGGCTCTTTGGTAAGACCGTCACCTTCATCATCGATCGCAACATCAACTACTCGAACGTCTGCACCAGCAAGTGCAAGTTCTGCGCGTTCTACCGCGATAAAGACGACCCCGAAGCTTACCTTTTAAGCAAAGAGGAGATATTTAAGAAAATCGAAGAGACCATAGCGCTCGAGGGCACGCAGATAATGATGCAGGGCGGGCTCCACCCCAACCTTGCTATCGACCACTTCGAAGACCTCTTTCGCAGCATCAAGGAGCGCTTCGATATAGTAGTCCACTCGCTCGGCGCGCCCGAGGTCGCCTATATCGCCGATATATCCGGCATAAGCGTCGATGAAGCACTGCGGCGCTTGAGAGACGCCGGCCTCGATTCGCTGCCCGGCGCGGGCGCCGAGATACTCGTCGACCACTACCGCAACGCGGTCAGCCCGAACAAGGTCTCGGCCGGGCGCTGGCTCGATGTCATGCGCAAGGCGCACGAAAACGGCATCAAGAGCACGGCGACGATGATGATGGGCGGCCCCGAAACCGTGGCGGACCGCATCGAGCATATGAGCAAGATTCGCAGCCTGCAAGATGAGACCGGCGGATTCCGCGCGTTTATCTCGTGGACCTACCAACCGGGGATGACCGAGCTCGGCGGTAGCGTGGTCTCGTCGCGCCATTACCTTAAAACACTGGCGGTCGCCCGCCTCTTCTTGGATAATGTTAAGCACATCCAGGGTTCGTGGGTCACCCAGGGCACCGACATCGGGCAGCTCAGCCTCTCGTTCGGCGCCGACGACCTGGGGAGCATCATGATAGAGGAGAACGTCGTTCGAGCGACCGGCCTGGTCTATAAGATGACGAAAGAAGAGATGGTGCGCCTCATTAAAGCGACCGGCAAAGAGGCGGCGCGGCGCGACACCACATATAACATCGTCGAGAGGTTCGATTGAAGACGTCCTCTTCGCGAGGAGGAGGACTGGAAAAGAATGGACAATACGCTTATGTCGACAGAGATCCCGGCAGCGGGGTTCGCCATTATCGGCGGCTCGAGCACATTTTCGATAAAGTTTCCCGCGGCGCTCGGTGAGCCCGATGTCGAGGTCGTGGAAGAAGGACTCGTCTTCGAGACGCCTTTTGGGGCGAGCCCCCCGCTTACGCTTTTCAAACTCGGTGATAAATCCGTCCTCACCTGCAAGATGCACGGTTGGCGCAGCGGCGTGACACGAGCGGCTGCGTCGCGGCAGATATTTTGGGTATTCCGCGAAGCGGGCGTGGGGCGCGTTCTGGTCGAAGGCGGTGTCGGCGCGGTCAACCACCTGCTCAACCCACGCGACATCGTTCTGCCCACTGATTATATAGATAACTCGATGAGAAAAGCTGTCAACATCGGTTCGGATTACCTCCTGGTCATGCGAAAAGCTATCTGTCCCGAGCTCCACGCGAACTTAGCCGCAGCCGCTAAGAAGCATGCCCCGGCCAGGATTTTCGAGCGTGGTATCTACGCCAACACCGACGGGCGACATTTTGAGAGCCCGGCGGAGGTCGCTGTCCTTAAACAGTGGGGAGCCGACGTCGTCGGGCAGAGCATCTGCCCCGAGGTCTACTTGGCGCGCGAGATAGGCGCCTGTTATGCCGGCATGTACCTCGTCGTAAACTACGCCGAAGGCATCGTTCAGGATTGGACGCACGAAGAGCTGGCGGACATCTTTTACGGCGAGTCGGAGATGGTAGGCAAGAGCTTGCTCGATGCCCTTCGCGCAACGGAAGCGACGGCAGCTTGCGAGTGCGCAAGCTTGCGAAAACACACCCTCTTAAAGGAAGATTAGCCAGAGAATTATTTCTTCGAGGCGCGAAATTCTAGCGCGGCGGGCGCAAGTGGGCTATGCTTAAGCTATGATTTACACAGCTGATTTGGTTCTCCCTATCACCGGCTCGCCCGTTGAGCATGGGGCGATTCTGGTTAAAGACGGCCGCATTATTACCGTCGGCGAACGCGCAGGCGTACTTAGAGAAAATCCCCGGGAAGAATTCCATGATTTTGGAGACGCTCTTCTCATGCCCGGCTTAGTCAACCTCCATGGTCATTTCGAGTGCGCCGCCTTTGATTTTCTCGCCTCCGAACCCAAGTCGTTTTCGCAGTGGCTCGGCGGAATAATCCAGGCGGGGCGCGGAATGGAAAGAGACGACTGGTTGAGGGCGGCCCGAAAAGGGGTAGCCGACAGCCTAGCGGCGGGGATAACTTGCTCGGCCGATATAACACGCTCGGGAGCGGGCTTGCAAGCCGCTTACGAGGCCGGTATGCCGGCGCTTATATACCTCGAGGTCGTCGCAGTAGACGCCTCCAACCTAATGGATACCGTCGTCGGCCTTTTTGAGCGGCTCAAAAGTTCGGAGCCGGTTGCCCAAGCCGGAGTGCAAAAACTCGGCCTCTCACCACATTCCGCATATACGCTGACCGAAGCGGCGCTCAAAGCATGCGCCGATATCGCGCAGCAATACACCTTGCCGCTCAGCATACACTTAGCGGAAACCGCCGACGAGGTCGAACTCGTACGAAGCGGCTCGGGCGCGCTTGCGCGGGCGATTGGTGACCGGCTGGCGCTCGAAGTGATAGCCGCCGGCGGTTCCGGGAGCACACCGGCTGAATTTCTGGATGGATTGGGTCTGATAAACAATTCGCTCATCGCCGCGCATGGCGTGTGGCTGAGCGAAGACGATATAGTTTCGATGCGACAAAAAGGAGCGGCCGTCGCTGTTTGCCCGACCTCCAACGAGTTACTAAATGTGGGCGAGGCGCCTATCGGAAGCTTTGTCGAGCATGGATTAAGCTTCGGCATCGGAACCGACAGTATCGCCAGCAACCCCGACTTCGACCTCTTTGTCGAAGCCGGAAAGGTGCGCGCGATTTTTAAGAAGCAGCGCGGGGTGGGAAGTAAGCTCAGCTCGCAGACGCTCGTTGAGAAGTTGACCATTGAGGCGGCGCGGATTCTCGGGTTCGACGACGACCTCGGAAGCCTCGAAGCGGGGAAGCGCGCCGATTTTATTGCCGTCGATACGGCCGCGAAGCGTCACGCAAACCCATACGACTATCTTCTGGAGAGCGTCACCAAATCCGATATAACCCACACCATTTTAGGCGGAGAAATCGTATATGAGAATCGGTAAGATCAAGCTGGCGGCCAAAGCGGCAATACTGCTTATCGCATTGTTGATATGGGCTGCGGCGGCGGGTTGTGTAGGCCTGCCGGGCGGGAACGGCTCCAAGTTAAGCGATAATATTAAAGACGTCATCATGGTCGGCAACGGCGAGAAAGCCGCCTTGGAAACAAAGCCGAAGTCATATGCCGGCAGGGGAGAACCTCAACCGGTCGACCCGGCAAGTTTGACCGTCCAGATACCGGACGCCTACCAATTCGACCCGGCAACGGCCGGTGATAATGACCTGGTCACCGCAGATATGATATACAACGTAAGAGTGTCCGGGGAGAGTTCGGGCTCACTCAAGCGGATACTGGGAGCGGGAGGGCCCGGTGTGGTCGTCACTACACTCATCCCAAAGACCATAGAGCATAAACAGCACGTATTGGGGATGGATTTCTCCATCGACCCCTCAAGAATATATGACGTCGGCGATAATCGCTACGCCGAATTCACAGTCAAAGACCCCAAAGCGGACTTCGATATCAGGATTCGCGTCACCCTTAAGCTCTTCAGGTATGACCTGTCGACCGCTCGAGACTCCGGTCTGGCCGCACCGCTTAGCGAAGCCGAGCGCGCCGCATACATAAAAGGCGAGCGGTTCATCGAGACAGACCATTCCTCGATACGCGAGGTGGCCGAGCGAGTCAACGGGGTCGATGATGTCGAGACCGTCGAGAAAATCCACGAATTCGTGGTCCAAAGCCTCTCTTATGATAAGTCGAAAGCAGAAAAAGCGCTTTCCAAAACGTATGGCGCTGCCCGCGCTCTTGAGATTAAAAGCGGCGTTTGCGTGGAGTATGCCGACCTCTTTATCGCGTTGTGCCGGGCAAAAGGGATTCCGGCTAAGTATATCGGCGGCATCCCCACCGAAGGGGAAAGCCTCGGCAAAGGGCACGCGTGGGCCGAGGTCTACTTGGCGAATTACGGCTGGGTTCCATTCGACCCCACCTGGGGAGATACCGGCGCCGTTACCTTTGAAAAACTGCGCCCTTCCTATATCTATTTGACCGATGTCCGCCACGATGAGGTAATAAACCAATCCGACATCTTCACCTGCCGGTATGTCGGGCTCAAGGTCGATGTGGAGCATTCACTGGCTATCGACTCAGCCCGAGTAAAATATATCGCTCAGGTGCGCGAGGAACTCGACCGGGGTAAAGGTGAACTCGACCAATTTAGTAAAGGTATCGATACCCTTGCAGCGGCTATCGACGCGTCCCAGGCCGATTTGGACAGTATCAACCGGCAGATATCGGACGCGCGCCGGAATCTAGACGCGCGCACTTTTTCGAGCCAGGCCGATTACGAACGAGCCGTCCAGGCGCACAACTCGTTGGTGGCTCTCTATAATGAGAAGATAGTCGCCCATAACGCAAAGGTCGCTGCGCACCAGGCTGATGTGGATCGCTATGAAGCGAAGCGCGTCGAAGTCAACGCGTCGGTCAATAATTACAATAATATCAAGTAAAAATGCTAGCCATATAGGCTGCGCTGCATTCCGAGGAACCAAATATTACCTTTGAAGCCTGTCTTAGCCTAGCAGCGGTTTCGATGTTTTCATCGCGTCGAACACGGGTAGAATCACTCTACAATCAGGCAATATTAGTGGAGTGGGAGGTATCTCTTGATATGGCGAGCATAGATCCTGTAATCGACGTGGAGCGCGCTTTAGCTTCGGATACGCGGATTGACCATACCAAGGTAGGTGTGAGCGCCGGCATCGGAGGCGTCATCATCATCGACGGCCAGGTCGACACCTACAACGAGAAGGCGGTTGCCGAGGAAATCGCCGGCAGGGTGCGGGGCGTAAAAGATGTCATCAACAATATCACGGTCATCCCGGCTATCACCAAGAGCGATGCGGATATCGCCGAAGATGTTCGAAGGAATCTCGAACTCGATACGTGGGTAGAAGATAAGCGCATCAGCGCCGAGACCATCGACGGCGTAGTCTTTTTGCGCGGCACGATAAATTCGATGGTCGAGAAATTCGAGGCAGAAAACGATGCGCGTTGGGTAGCGGGAGTGGTCGATGTCGTCAACCATCTGGTAGTCAAACCCGAGATGGATATCGCCGACGCTGAGATAGCCCGCGATGTAAGAGGAGCGCTCATTAAGAACACGCGCCTCGACCTAACCGAGATGGAAGTGGACGTCACCGAAGGCGTAGTGACGCTCACCGGAGAGGTGGCGAACTTCACGCAAAAGAAGATAGCGGAATACATCGCGTTTTCGGTGCTGGGCGTCGTTGATATGATTAACGATTTGAATGTGCGCGGCCTGCGCCGACCGGCGGCGTAGGCCGCTGAAGGTCGGCGCGTTTTAAGATGTTCGACAGCGGATGCGGTTAACAATAGAAGTGATCAATATTGGACATGGAGGATTTAATGCCGGCGAGTATTAAAGTCTATTCTACTCCGACCTGAGCGTACTGTTCGTTGCTCAAGAAGTTTCTCGAGGAAAAGAAGGTCGAATTCGAGGAAATCGACCTGGCGGCCGAACCTGACAAAGTAGGCGAGTTGGTGGAGGTGTCGGGCCAACTAGGGGTGCCCGTGACTGTAATCGACGGGCAGGCCATCGTCGGCTACGACCGGGCCCGACTCGAAGCTGCTATCGCCGGACTGTAAAGCTGGGGGTTTGTTTTGAGAGATGTTGTGATAATCGGTGCGGGGCCGGCGGGGATGACCTCCGCCGTTTATGCCGCGCGTAAAAAAATGGATTGCGTGATATACGCGAATAATGTGGGCGGCCTCGCGCTATGGAGCGCCGGTATCGAAAATTATATGGGGTATCATCTGATTTCCGGCGTGGAACTCATGGCAAAATTCGAGGAACAGGTAAAGGAATTCAATATCCCAATCGAGTATAAAACCACCGAGAAAGTGACGAAAGAAGGAGAGGTCTTCACCGTCCATCTCGATAGCGGTGAGGAAGTCCGGACAAAGACGGTTATTGTGGCGACCGGCAGGTCGCCGAGGCATCTTAAGATTCCAGGCGAGAAAGAGTTCGTCGGCAAAGGCGTAACCTACTGCGCTACATGCGACGCCCCGCTCTTCGCCAAGATGGACGTCGCGGTAATCGGCGGCGGTAACGCCGCGTTAAGCTCGATCGTGCAGCTTCTCGATATCGCCGGCAAGGTCTATGCGGTATCTCAATACGGATGGAGCGCCGACCCGGTTTTACAGGAGCGGGCGACGGGCGCGAGCAATATCGAGATACTTAAAGGTTACGATATCATCGCAATCGAAGGGCAGAACCTGGTAGAGCGCTTGAAAATCAAGTCGCGAAAGACCGATGAGGTGCGCGAACTTCCGGTGCGCGGCGTTTTTATCGAAATAGGGTCGGAACCAAACTCGGACTTCGTCTCCGGTCTGGTCGAACTCAACGAGAAGCACGAAATCGTTGTGGATTGTGGCAGCCGCACCAATGTCACCGGTTTGTTTGCCGCAGGGGATGTCACGAATGTGCCGCAAAAGCAGATAATCGTCGCTGCAGGTGAGGGTGCCAAGGCCGCCCTCTCCGCCTTTGAATATCTTATCAGGCTAGAAGATAAATAGGTCCGGTCGTTATCTCGTGTAGACGAGTACGAAGATATAGAAGATGAGCGTCAGTGCCGATGCTATCAGCAGGCTCTTCCAAACAATGGGGTCTTCTTTTTTTATAAAGCTTCTAAGACCTTCAACTATGCGCATTTCATCCACCCTGTGTCGCTAATGTTTAAAACCGTGCTCGATTCGATGTCTGCGGCTCTCTACATTATACAGGATTGTTTTATTTTTGGTATAGTGTACTGGTCGGGATGTTGAAATGCTCTCGCTGTCGCCGGCAGCGTCTCAAGTGCAAAGTAGGAACAAATTGCCGGATTATTATAGGATGTTAGAGGTAGACCCAGCAGCGTCTAAAGAGGTAATCGAGAAAGCCTTTAAAGCTTTGTCCCAGAAGAAGCACCCGGATAAAGTGCCTCCCGGGCAAAAGCAAGATGCCGAGCGCAGGTGGATGGAGATTCGCGACGCCTACGAGGTGCTTAAAGACGACGATAAGCGCGCCGCCTACGATGCCTCCAGAAAACGCGAGATGCTCAATCTTTTCTTGAACGAGGGCGTAATCGGGCTGGCCAAGAAGTTTCTAAGATGAGGCTGGCCGACGGGTTTGTGAGCAGAGCTCGGCATACATACACATAAAGAAAGGACAACCGGTTTGGCTTACAAGCTAGTCGCGTTGGATTTAGACGGCACCATGCTTGACGACGATAAAATCCTAAATCGCAATACGGTAGAGATGATTCGCGAGGTCAGCGAGTATGGCGTGAGATTTACCATTGCCACCGGCAGGATGTCTCGCGGCGCGTTGCGTTATGCGGATGAGCTGGGCGTGGACACCCCGGTTATCACCTACAACGGCGCGATTATGCGGAGCATCTATTCAGATGAGGTCTATCGCGAGTTCAAAGTCCCGGCGGAGCCGGCAAAAGAGGCGTTGCGCCTATTGGGAGACGAGCCTGTCTTGCGCTATGCGTTCCTTGGCGAGGACGTCTTTACCGACACCGCCCACGATTGGACCGACAGGTATGCCGATTTGCTCGGAGTTGAGATACATCAGGTCGCTGACGTGCAGGATATGTTAGATGAAGACCCGACGATGCTGGTGTTCATGGTTCCCGTGGGTAGAGCGCAATTACTGACGCAAACACTCAAGAGCAAGCTCGATTCGCAGGTGAGGATAACCAATTCGGCCGATTGGTTCTTGGATGTGCTCCATCCTCAAGCGACGAAGGGATTGGCTCTCGCGCAATTGGCCGAGCACCTCGGCATCGAGAGGGAAGAGGTAATCGCTATCGGTGACAACATCAACGACCTCGAGATGGTCGAGTACGCCGGTCTCGGGGTAGCCGTGGCCAACGCGACCGACGAGCTGAAAGTGGTTGCTGATTATATAACCGAAGCTCCTATCAGCAAAGGCGTCGAGGAGGTCATCCGGCGCTTCATAACCCCAAACCACGAAATGCTCGACGCAACGACGCTCTCCCAAAAGCCGTAGCTGTTTGGCAAAGTTCTGGGTTTATATCTGAAATCCCGAAAGCACTCCCCGGCGACACCGCCGGGATAATTCTCGCCCCGATACTCGGAGCGAAATTTCATGGCATCCTTAGCGGAAGCCCTTAGCTCCACTTAACGCTTGTGTTATAGTAATTAAAACTATAACACTTGTGCTATATTATTAAAGACTGCATGTTTTGAATAGATGAGCCGGGCATACACCTATAGCAACTATAAACATATGGTGGCTCGTGTTCCTTAATATAGAGCTGAGTCCAAATCTGTCTTCAAAGTAAACATTCCCAACTTGGCCGATGGGCAATACGACTGGTTTTGCAGTGCCCGCAACGGGACCAATGATAATGATCGCTTCTACCGAATGGCGCAAGAGTGAGTTCTTAGAGCTGATAAGGCGAGTGTATCGTGTTAATCAAGAAGGACGTCTTCGAGCCGATCGATAAAGCCTATATGAGAGCACTAACTTCCCTAGTCGAAGCGGCCTGTAGGCTGAGCGCCGCTCACCACTTCGAAGAAGTCGAAACCATCGTTATCGAAGAGGTCAAACGGATATTCGACGCTGGAGCCGTCTGGATACTCATCCATGACTATCGCGATGAAAAGCTTAAGATGCGCCGCTACTGGGGTCCTGAAAAGCATTTATTCGAGGATTGTTCGATTCGCGTCGGCGTCGGTATCGCCGGCAAAGTCTTCGCATCACAACAGCCCGAAATCATCTCCTCTCCGGCCTCTCATCCGGCTTCGATGTTCTACAAGAAATCAATCAGCTCTAATTCACCGGCGATTGCCATGTATCCATTAATCGCGGGCCGCAACAGCCTAGGCGTACTCGGGTTCTCTTCAGACACGTTTTTCGATAAAGACTTCAAGGAGTTTCCGTTAGACATAGTCGAGACATTCGTCGAGCTTGCTTCGGCAGCTTTCGAACGCTCTGTGTTGTTTGAGTATAAGTTAAGCTCAGAGCGCGAATTGCGGAGCGGAATAAAAAGCCTGCGAGTCCTCAACGAGATAGGTATGGATCTCGTAAGCGACCTCGATATTACCGCTATCATCGACAAAGTCGTCAGATATGCGGCGGAGATTCTCGATGCCGATGCCGCCGTCGTCAACATTGCCGACAAGATGGATACTACCTCGGACTCCGTGTATTTCTACAACATGCCATTGGGTACGGCCGGGCTCTTGAAAGCGAGGGGAACTCTGGCTAGGGGCGTCTTCGAGAACCCCCGGCAGGTTCTGATAAACGATTACCGGAGCTATCCCGGAGCTATCGATGAATTCGTTCAAGCGGGATTATCGAGTGTCATAATGGTGCCGGTTGTCTCTAAGAATACGGTGCTGGCTACATTGTCGGCGATAAGCTTCAATAGCGAGCGTTGCTTCTCTGTAGATGAATTCGAGCAGCTGGAGCTGGTAGCACGCCACGTTGCTATAGCTATCGAGAACGCAATGCTCTACAACGAACAGATTCGTACCAGGAAGCAAATCGAAGCTTACGCAGACCAGCTTAGATTCTTGAATGAGGCCTCACAGATCATCACCCGAGAGAAGGGGCCTATAAATATGGCCGTTCAGCTTGCTAGAAGCTCACAGCTCTTGCTGGCCTGTTCGGCTGCGACCGTTCTGCTGGTGCGAACCGGCGCCAACGAAGGTCCGGTTATCACCTGGTCTACGCAGGATGACAATTTCGGCACCATAATCGCAACCGGACTGGATATTGCCACGCTCGGCGGACTCTACGGCGAGATTTATCAGACCAAGCGCCCCATCCGCGTGGATGATATCGCGAACGACCCGCGAAGCAGGGGTCTACCCAGTGGTCATATGGAGCTTGACGGTCTGCTCGGGGCACCTCTCTTGGATTCGAACAACGAATTCATGGGACAGGTCATGCTCACCGGCAAAAGCGGCGACATGTCCTTTACAAAAACGGACGAAGAGCTTCTCCTGGCTCTTTGCGCACAAGTATCCGTCGCCATCGAGAAGGCAGAGGCATACGAACGACAGCACAGAATAGCCGAGACCCTGCAGCAAGCGATTTTAGCGGTCCCGACGCATCTTCCAGGGGTTGAAGTTGGCATAGCATACGAGTCGGCCGCCGAGGCGGCAAAAGTGGGCGGGGACTTCTACGATCTATTTGAACTCGGAGCCGGACGAATCGGGGTTCTAATCGGGGATGTTTCCGGGAAGGGCCTCGAAGCGGCGACCATTACCTCAATGGTAAAAAGTACCATCAGAGCGTTCGCTTACACCGGGTTGGAGCCCGCCGCCGTCTTAACCGAGGCCAACAAGGTCATCTGTGAGCAGCTTCGCTATAGTCAATTCGTCACCATGACCTTCGCTGTAATCGACTTAAAGGAGCGCAAGCTTTTCAAATCGCGAGCCGGCCACCCGGAGGCGATTATCGGTCGCGATCAATGTTGCCGACCCTGCGAGTCTGAAAGCAACCTGCCGCTCGGAATTTTACCCGACATCGTCTATGAGCAAAACGAGATTAAGCTTTTCAATGGTGATGTGCTGATTCTCTACACCGACGGGTTGATAGAGGCTAAATGTGACCGCATGATTCTCGGGGATGAGTCCATGCTCGACCGCCTGAACCAGATAATGCCGGGTAAGGACCCGCAGGAACTCGCTTCAGAGATGGTAAATATAGCGAAGGACTTCACCGGGAGCCGTCTCGAGGACGACCTGGCGATTGTGACCTTAAAGCTTGCAATCGACGATGCGGGAGAGATTGGCTGAACTAGGTTTGGCGTGACATAGCTACTTCAAGCAGCGAGGCGGCGCGCCCGGCAAACGCTTCTATTGTCTCGACATCGGTTTGCGAAAAGCTTCGCGCCTTATCGATGCTCAGGGCTGTCATCGCTCCAACCAGATTACCGTTTACCAGAACAGGCGCACTCGCCACAGATCTGGCCCCTACCTGAATCCACGCGGATATCGCTTTAGGGAACGACGCGTAGTCGTCGATAACAGTAGTTTTTTGCGTTGCCAGCACCATACCTAAAACGTCTATGCCCTTTGACACAGAGAGTTTTCCCATGTGGTCGGCTATATTGTAGAGAGCACAGTAGCCAATTGATTCGTCACCATTGACGACTGCAAAACCTGCCGCGTCGGTGCCGAGGCTCTGCGCCATTCTTTCGAGTAGTTCAGCGATTTGCGGCTCGATTTCCTTACACAACTTCATGAGCGCTTTACCATAACATGCCAGGATTTAACAACACTAATCTACCTTAAATTCTACTCCATGAGCAAATGAAAAACAAACCGGACAGCAAGATTTCGAAATGTTTCGAATAATGAAGTGGAGTCTACCCGATTGATAATACACGCCCGGCGCCGAACAATCCAGTCCGGTGCGCCGGCAACTAAAGACATCCAAACCTGGCCAACCGCCACGTGGTAGAATCTATGTTAGTCAAGAGGGCACGGTGAATAATCGAACGGGTAATCTAATGAGGTTGCTTTTGAGCATCACTTTACACATTCTTATAATTTTGTTTGTCGCTGTGGCGGCCGGTTGTTCGGTGAGCGACAGCAATTTGAGCACCAAATCAAAGGCGAATGATTATGAAACTCCCCGCACCGGCAAGGTTGTCCGCATCATCGACGGCGATACGATTGAAGTCAGGCTTACCGATGGGCAGGTTCGAAAGGTTCGCTATATCGGGATAGACACGCCGGAGCGCTCCGAAGACCTCTACACCGAGGCGACACGAGCGAATGCCAGGCTGGTCGACGGCAAAGAAGTAAGTCTTGTCAAAGATATCAGTGAGACCGACAGATATGGGCGGCTCCTTCGTTACGTCTATGTCGGCGAGACTTTTATTAATGCGGAACTGGTTCGCCAAGGATATGCCGCAGCCGCGACCTATCCGCCCGATGTCGCGTACGCCGATTTTTTCGTGAAGTTGGCGGCTGAAGCGCGAGAAAAAGGAGTCGGCCTGTGGTCGGACGATACCGGGCGCGCCCCGCCCGAAACCACCCTTAAAAAACCACAAAGTCAATCGCTCGGCGCCTACATCGGCAACAGGAACAGCAGGGTATTTCATCTCCCGTCGTGCCGGTCGCTTCCCGCGCCCCACAATCAGGTGCTGCTTGCGAGCAGGGACGAGGCGGTGAGGGCAGGCTATTCTCCTTGCGGCATCTGCAGGCCTTAACCTGGAAGCTAAGCCCCGGAATCTATCTTGAGCCCGATGCCGATACGAGCGCTAGCGCTTAAATCCTAATCGGCTTTCTGTTGACGAGCTCCAGCATCAGCCAGATTATCTCAAAAGCGGCGCCGATAGCCTCAAGAGCTTCTTCTTTAGACGCGGCGTAGCCCTGGTGGACGATTAGATTGCGCTTCTTGGCAACACTGTTTACCCAGGCCTTGTAGACCGTCGGATTGATTTCACTGATTTTCTTGCCGATAGCCAGCTCCATGACGTGTTTCGACCGGTCGCTCACACCTTTCATGTGATTGAGAATCCAGTCGGTCACATCCTCTTCGAGCTTCTTCCGCTTTATCAGCAACTCCCATACGATAGCCTCGAGAGTGACTTCGACCGCGATTTCGGCCTCGATTATCGCGTCTGGATAGTCCTCGTTGATGAGGCTTTCCTTTGCTTTTCTAAGGTAGTCACGCCAGGGTTGGGTCGATTCTTCCGCGATATTAGCGTAGACCGTCCAGTTTATCTCAACCTTCTGACCAAGCATCTCCTCCGAGGACGAGCTGATGATTACGAGCTTATCCGGAAGGCTGAATTTATGGACCAAATATATGGAGTCGTCATGGGGCTTTCCCTCGTCCTGGTAGAGAAAGACTTTCTTAACCGCGCTTACAGGTGCCTCCAGCGTTACAGACTTGGCGGTGCCGATAGATAGCTCTTCCTTGCCGTATATCATCGTGTCGCTAATAAAGCACCACGCCATATAGTCGTTGTCTGACGCGATGGCGCGCTTGATGCCTTCTTTCGCGCTGAAAGAGACATCGCAGTCTTTTCCGGTACAGATTATCTTCGACGGGTCTTCGATGTCGGACGCTTTGAGGTTTTGGCGGTATCCGCACGCCTCACAGCGGACCGCGATATGCTCGCCGACCGATATCCGTTCCTGCTTGCTTTCGCTCTTCATAATACTCCTACCTAATAAACGCCTGCATATATAGTCTACGCTTACCAGGGATTATTGGCAATTTGCAGTTGCACGCTCGTCTTGTAAATCGGCGGCCGGGGGAAAACAAAAAAACCCGCAAATCGTCTCGCGGGTTTTCGAGTGTCCGAGACTGGACTTGAACCAGCACGGTATTGCTACCACTAGGCCCTCAACCTAGCGCGTCTACCATTTCCGCCACTCGGACTAATCGCACCAAACTCAAGGCTCAACAGCCACGTCGATGCAGAAGTAATTATATCATTTCACGGTAACCTGTCAATCACATCGCCCTTGCGCTTAAGGGGGCATCGCAGGGGCACGGCCGTCCCCGGATTAGCGTCAAAATACAATACGCAGGCTAACGACAGAGCAAGCGGTTTAATGATTAGCGATATACGATGTTTGTGCAGCATATTATACCCACCGCTTGCTAGGAAAGATTCCGGTCGCCCTTGCACGCCGCCGCCGCCCGTTCTAATATCAAAGAAGAGAAATTCCTGATAAATAGTGTAGAAAAGACCTGGTTCGTGCCGATAATAGGATTATTATCAGCTTTGAGCTGGAAGGATATGGAAGTAATGGACGGTTTGTTTTCATCTAAAAACTACAAGTTCAAAATGTTTGCGATTTTGGGGATAGCGACACTAATCCTCGCCACGGTATCCTTCACGGCATACGCCTACTTCCAATCAAGAAACGCGCCCGCAACATCGAATACGTTAGATACCCCAGCGTTTGTTGGGCGCGCCCTCGTGAAAGCGAAAAAAACTGCCGAGGAAGAAGGTCTAAGAATTGAAATCGACCGGTGGGTGGAGAGCAAGGTCTATCCTAAGAACCATATAGTGACACAAAAACCACTTCCCGGACATCCTGTCGAGAAGGGCGCCAAAATCACGGTCAAAGTGAGCGGCGGCGCGAGTTATGCTGAGAACGGCAACGAGTACGATGGCGTTGCCTTTGCCGAAGACGTCAAACCGCTTCCGACACCGCCGATTCAGCCCGCAAATAAAATGGAAGGAAAGGTTGTGGTCATCGATCCCGGCCATCAACGAAAAGCCAATCTGGAGCGCGAGCCTATCGGCCCCGGATCGACTACGACCAAAGCCAAGGTGCAGACCGGCACCTCGGGCATCGACTCCAAGACTCCCGAATACAAGATTACCTTGGCGGTAGCCGAAAAGTTGAAAACCCGGCTTGAATCTTACGGGGTCAAGGTCATCATGACCAGAGAGACCCATGATGTGGATATAAGCAATAGCCAGCGCGCCGAAGTCGCGAACCGCAACAAAGCCGACCTCTTCGTCAGAATCCACGCGGATGGGGCAGGCGACCCCGAAGTACACGGGATATCGACGCTCTATCCAGCGCAAGAGAGCTGTGCCGACCATGTCTGCGCCGAGAGCTTAAAAGCGGCGCGGGTCGTGCAGCGAAGTGTCGTCAAGACGACCTGGGCTAAGGATAACGGTACCGTGGCCCGAAAAGACATCAGCGGATTTAACTGGTCGAAAGTCCCGGTTATCCTCGTCGAGACGGGCTTTATGAGCAATCCCAAAGAAGACGCGCTCCTAAACGACCCCGACTACCAAGCTAAGCTCGCCGACGGGATGGCAAAAGGCATCGCCGATTACCTTAGAGATGCCAGTTAGGATAACCGCGCTGACGATATCATCTGCCTATCGAGGCACCTACCCTTTTTAAACCTATTGCCCTGCTTGCGCTCTACCTAAGAGCTCATCGACCGGTTATGTGCGGATAAACGACGTGTCCCGCTTTACAGTCATGCCAACGCAACAAGATAAATCCGGCATTGCGTTGCTCGTAACCCTCTCCGGTTGACCGCTTTTGGGTACATATTGGACGCAGGCTTCAATTCTTTCCCGACGCCGCGGTAGCCATGGAAATCCAGCGTTTGAGCAACACCGAAGTATATACGAGTCTCGATTCCGAGCCACGCGGTCTCAGTGACCGTGAGGCGAACTTGCGCTTGGAACGTTATGGCCCAAACGAGATCAGAGAAATAAAAGGCCCGCCGCTAATCAACAAGTTTTTAGCAAACTTCTATCACCTCTTCGCCGTTTTGCTTTGGGTCGGCGCCGGTCTCTCGTTTGTCGCCGGTCTACCGGAGCTTGGCTGGGCCATCATCGCTGTCATCATCATCAACGCGCTTTTCAGTTTTTGGCAGGAACACAAGGCCGAAAAAGCAACTGAAGCACTCAAGAGGTTGCTGCCCAGCTATTCCAAGGTGCTTCGGGAGGGAGAGGTCAAAGAAATTCTCGCGACGGCCTTGGTCCCGGGCGATGTTTTAATTCTTGAGGAGGGAGACAACATATCCGCTGATGCGCGACTGGTTCAGGCCTTTGAGATGCGCACTGTAAACGCGACGCTCACCGGGGAATCGGCTCCGGTAAGGAGGACGAGCGCACCAATTCCGGGGCCGGATATCGCTCTAGTCGAATCGCCGAACATCGTCTTTGCCGGGACTAACGTCGCGACCGGCTCCGGACGAGCGGTAGCATATGCGACCGGCGACGCGACCGAATTCGGCAAAATTGCGGGCTTGACTCAGCAGATAGCGACGGACCTCAGCCCGCTCCAAAAGGAGATGGTCTTCGTTACGAGGGTCGTAGCCGTACTCGCCGTGGGGCTCGGCACCCTCTTTTTCGTGCTCGGCAGCGAGCTTGCCGGGCTTTCGATGCCTGTAGCACTGCTGTTCGCAATCGGCATCATCGTTGCAAACGTCCCGGAGGGGTTGCTACCGACGGTGACACTATCGCTCGCATTCGGGGTGGAGCGGATGGTAAAAAAGAACGCTCTTATCAAGAAACTCTCATCCGTTGAGACTCTCGGCTCGACTACCGTCATCTGCACCGACAAAACGGGCACCCTGACCCAGAACGAGATGACGGTTCGCGAGCTATGGGTAGATGGTAAGGTGATAACGGTCGGGGGCGCGGGATATGAGCCGGTCGGTGAGTTCAGTGCCGACGGCAGGGTTTTGACGCAGCCACAGATGGATAGTTGGGTCGAGTTTTTCCGTTCGGCGCTTCTTTGCACGACGTCCAGGCTCGTCGCACCCACGCCTGATGAGCGCGCCTGGAGGGTGATAGGTGACCCGACCGAGGCCGCGCTTCAGGTCGTCGCGAAGAAAGCCGGCCATGATATCGATGCGGAGTTCGGCGCGTACCCTCGAATCTATCTGCTGCCCTTCGAGTCGGCGCGCAAGCGGATGTCGAGTATCCACGAGAATGATTCCAGACGCGTCGCCCACGTCAAAGGCTCACCGAAAGAGATACTTCAGCTTTCGACCAAAGTCATGCTAAACGGTGAGGCCGTCAATATTACTAGCGAGCTTAAGGCGCAGTTAGAAGAGTGTATCGACGATTTCGCCCGCCGGGGACTGCGCGTGCTCGCTATCGCCCGGCGTGAATTAGCACTCGACACTAGCTCGTATAGCGCAGACAGCGTCGAACACGACCTCGTTTTTCTCGGGTTGATGGCGATGCTCGACCCGCCGCGACCCGAAGTCGAAAACGCGGTCAAGCTGGCTCACCGGGCCGGGATAAGAATCATCATGATAACAGGAGATTATGGCCTGACCGCAGAATCGATAGCGCGCAAAATCGGAATCATCGAAGGGCCGGCGACGGTTGTCAGCGGTTCCGATTTAGATGGGATGCCGGGCGACCGGCTTCGGGATGTTGTCACTCAGGAGAACGTGATATTCGCCCGCGTTGCTTCGGATCACAAAATGCGCGTTGTCGAAGCCCTCCGGTCGCGCGGCGAAATCGTCGCCGTGACCGGGGACGGCGTCAACGACGCCCCGGCTTTAAAGAGGGCGGATATCGGAATCGCGATGGGTGTCAGCGGCACGGATGTGGCGCGAGAGGCGGCGGATATGGTGCTGGCCGATGACAATTTCGCAAGTATCGTCAGCGCGATAGAAGAAGGCAGGGCGGTGTACGATAATATTCGCCGCTTCATTACGTATATCTTTGCCAGCAACATACCCGAGATCGTCCCTTTTATCCTTTTTGTGATGCTCGGTATTCCCTTACCACTGACCATCCTGCAAATACTCGCAATCGACCTGGGAACCGACATCGCTCCGGCGCTGGCGCTCGGCTCAGAGCCGTCCGAACCGGACGTGATGGACCGCCCGCCCCGGCCGAGAAACAAACGTCTTTTAGATATACCGCTTATAACCAGGGCATACTTATTTCTCGGCCCAATCGAGGCGGCGGCCGGCATGGCGGGATATTATTTCATCTACTACCAAAACGGCTGGCGCCCGGGTGAGACGCTCGCCGCCTCAGGTGAGGTCTATGTCCTCGCGACGACGATGGTCCTGGCATCTATTGTAACTATGCAAATCGGTAACGGGTTTGCGGTGAGAACCGAACGCGCCTCAATCTTAAAAAAAGGATTTCTCACAAATAAGTTTTATCTGTGGGGCATCGCAAGCGAGCTGGTTTTCATTGCACTCATAGTTTACGTGCCGTTTTTTCAGCTAATCTTCCACACGGCGGCGCTCCGCTATACCGACTGGCTCTTTCTGTTCCTGTTCACTCCGACTATATTGCTGGCGGATGAGACTAGGAAATGGATTGCGCGGCGCAGGCGCGTATCCGGTCGGGGAGGCGGGCATGGAACGACCGGACCAGCGATGCGGGCGCGCGGCGGCCATAAGCGACGCGCAGCTTAATAGCGTTAAGGCATAAAGGGGAATAGAAAGTATAAGAGGTGTTTGACATGCACATCATCATTACAGGTTGCGGGCGTCTCGGGTCCGAGTTGGCAAATTCGCTCGCTATGAATGGTCATGAAATAGTTGTAATAGACAGGGAGGCTAAAGCGTTCGAGCGCCTGTCGAAATCGTTCTCGGGCGAGCGAATCCTGGGCCATGCCATAGACCAGCGCACACTAGAAAAAGCAGGCATCGACAAGGCGGACGCATTCATAGCGGTGACTGCGGACGATAATCTCAACATAGTCTCCGCTCGGATTGCGCGGGAGACATACTCTGTGCCTCGCGTCGTCTCGCGGATTCTCGATCCCGTGCGAGCGAACATATTCGCGCACCTTGGCGTTTCGACCATCTCGACAACGGCATGGGCGGCGAACAGAATCAAAGAGATGATAACGCATCGTGCCCTTGACGTGCAGTTGTCTTTCGGAAGCGGGGAGGTCGAGCTGGTCAGGGTAGCGGTTCCGGTCGGCCTGTTCGGTAAGACAATAGAGAGCATCGCTATACCCGGTGAGCTAAGCGTCGCGGTTATCACGCGCCATGGCCGCTCCTTTATCCCGGCACCGGGTACGAGCTTTGAGCAAGGCGACATAGCCGAGGTGCTCGTCAGCGCGTTTGCGGTCGGCAAACTTGAGGAATTTATTAGCACCGTAGCTTAGGAGGCAAGCGATGTATATACTGATTGCCGGAGCCGGACAAGTCGGGCGCTATCTCGCGCTTAGCCTTGAGGAAAGTTACAACATCGGCCTCATCGACCTCGACGAGGCTAATCTCGAAACTGTTGGGAGCTTACCCAATATTGCAACATACACGGGCGACGCGACATCACCGGCGGACCTCGAAACCGCGGGCATACTCAAGGCCGATATCGTCGTTGCCGTCACCGGAGACGATGAGGACAACCTGGTGATATCACAGCTAGCTAAAGATGTCTACAAAATCCCGCGCGTAATCGGCAGGATAAACGACCCCCGAAACCAGTGGCTCTTTGACGAAAAGTGGGGTGTTGACGTGGCTGTTAGCAGCCCCCAGATAATCCTCCAATTGATATCGGAAGAGCTATCCCTAAACGATGTGCTGACACTGTTAAAATTGAAGGTCGGCGAACTCTCGCTTGTGGAAGTGACGGTGGGCCCAAACTCACCGGCACACGATAAAAAGGTCAAGAACATAGGCTTTCCGAAAAACGCGGTCGCGGTCGCTTTATTGCGAGATACGTCTGTGATAGTGCCGCATGGAGAGACGACCATAAGGGCTGGGGACAGCGTTTTGATTGTGACGCGCCCCGAACTAGAGCAGGATATTCGAAGAATATTTGTCGGCTAGCACCCTCTGTCAAGCGACAAAAAAACAAACGGTTGCAAAGCAACCTACCACCTGTTATAGTTGTGACGTCAAAAATGCACAATAAGTGCATGAGTAAAAACCTGGCATATTTTCTAAACATGCTGGTAATATTTGCCGATAACATCGTTATAAAAGTTTGGCGGTGCGTATACCGCACTAATTGTAAAGGACTCTGAAATGTATGAGCAAGATGTAGGCTGGCGACTCAGGCACGTTAGGGAGAGTCGAGACCTGAGCCGCAAAGATATCGAGAGCTTAACGAGGGGTGAGTTCAAGGAATCGATACTTGCTATGTATGAGAATGGAAGGCGTAGAATTCCCATGCCGCGCCTGAAGCAGCTTGCCGATTTTTATGGCATCTCTGTCGCTTGGCTTATGGGCGAGGCAACCGCACAGAGCAATGATGAGAAGGTCAACATCGAAGCGTTGCTCATGGCGGACCCGAGTTTCTCCACCGACGAGCGGCGGCTCATGCTCGACGTGCTCGAGATCATAAAAGCGAAACGCAGAGCCGAGGGTAAAGAGTAAGGCGGTACCCATGCCCATCTACACACACAGCCACATCAAAGAACAGGCTAACGACCTGATAAAAGAGTGCAACATCACAAAACTCCCTGTCGACGTGCGCGGGATAGCGCAGCGGCTGGGCATCGAGGTCGTCGAGATGTCGACCGACAGCTGGTTTTACGGCATGCTCACGCGATACCACGACGACTTCTATATTGTCGTAAACAAGATTATGCCCGAGAGCCGCAAGCGATTTACTATCGCCCATGAACTCGGGCACTACAAGCTCCACAACGATGATCTTGGCTACCAAAGAAGTCCGGACAAAGACCATTATCACAGGGAGGCGGATGTCTTCGCGCTGGAGCTTTGCATTCCCACATCATTATTGAAACAAGAAGCCTATAGTTGGTTTAACGACCACAAGTTCTTGGCGGACCTCTTCAACGTCAGCGAAGTCTTGATGGTTAAGAAGATGGAAGACCTCGAGCTTATACCGAAAGGCAAGCACAACTGGGATTACGTCCAGTGGAAGGCCGTCTAAGAGCGATGCGCCCCTTTAGTACTGCTTTTTTATTACTCCAAAGACTGCACAATAAGCACAGTACTGCACAACAAATAAAGAATTCTGCCCAATAATTACCAGAATATGTTAAAGATGAGGGGCAAAACATCCGATAATTGTACAAATAGTACAGAACAGCACTAATAGACTAGCACATACGATGAACGGGAATCAGGTTTATTCAGGGGAGGAACAAATGTTTAGAGCACTAATCACGAGAGCGAAATTGTTCGAGAGCGACGAGGCCGGGGCTACCGCAGTAGAATACGGCATCATGGTGGCACTTATCTCAGCAGTAATCATCGGAACGGTCACAATCCTTGGGTCTAAGATGCAAGCCGCTTTTCAAGCCATAGTGAGCGGTCTCGGATAGATCAGGAGGTTTTCAAGATGTTAGCATGGTTTTACGGAAAATTGGCGACGTACTTACGGGAAGAGAATGGTGCAACAGCAGTAGAATATGGCATCATGGTAGCGCTTATCGGAGCAGTCATCATCGGAACAGTCGTTATCCTCGGCACTAAAATCCTAGGCGCCTTTCAAACAATCGTATCTAATCTAGGGTAACGCACCATCACTTTGACCATGCCCCGCGCGTGAGCGCGGGGCATCAATCTTCCAGCCGGTAAATCAATCAGGTGTGATTATGAGAACCAAACCAGAAGTGAGTTCAGTCAATATACGAAACGATGTCGGTGCAAGCTCGGTGGAGTTTGCCATCATCCTCCCGGTTCTAGTCATGATACTCTTCGGAATCTTTGAATTCGGCCTCGCGTACCGTGATTATCTGGCGATAACGCATGCCGCCCGCGAGGGAGCCCGGATGGCGGCGATCGGTGAGTTCAGCGAAGCCGAAGTCGTCGCGCGCGCTTATCCGGTCAAACCGAGTTCAGTTTCTATCGCCTATTATTCCGCGGATGGTACGGCGCGCCACGGTGCGCCCGTAGAGGTTGTGGTCGCATACGATAGGCCGCTGAGCATCCCCCTCTTTGCCACGACCAATGTCCACCTCGCCAGTAAAGCCAGAATGAGAATCGAGTATTAAAGTGAGAAGAATTGAGATGAGAATCGGTCAAAGACTTAAAAACGAGGGCGGGGCGGTGATTGTAGTCGTGACCGCAGCTTTGATAGCCCTGCTTCTTAGCGTCGCCGTCGTCGCCGACATCGGCCTGTTATACCAGGAGCGTCGGCAGCTTCAGACCAGTACCGATGCCGCCGCTCTGGCTGCCGCCATAGATATCTCCGAAGGCCGCAGCGTCGTCGAGGCCAAAGCCGAAGCGGTGCAATATGTCTCTGTCAACGCCAATGTTGTGCCCCGGCTGGTCGACGTGGGGTTTCCGGCGGCAGACCGGGTGCGCGTCGTCGCGCAGACTGAGCGCCGCATCTTTTTCTCCGGCCTGGTCGGCCGGGAAGCCGCGCTGGTCAAGGCCGAGTCAACGGCGGCGATGGGCTCCGCGAGCGGGGTCGCAAAACTCGTCCCGTTTATAGTGCCGCTGCAAAAAGTGCAAGATCATTCAGGTGCGTCTAGAGCGGGCTCGTTCGAGCTTGGTGAGGACCGGCCGCTCGAAGCGTTCAGCAAGCTCCAAACGGTCAGCGGCGGCACCATCACCTACACCATCACCTATAACAACACCGGCAGTAAGAGCGAGAGCATAAGCGTGCGCGACCCGCTTCCCGACGGTACTGTATATATAAACGGGTCGGCCGATAGAGGCGGCTCATACGATGCATCGACGAAAGAGGTCACCTGGAGTTTTGCGAATGTCGCACCGGGAGACTACCGGATAATGCGGTTTGCGGTGAGGGCGACCTCCGGTTCGGTTGGCTCTATTAAGAATACCGCCTACCTGACGATCTTGGGCAATAACAAGACGATATCCGCGGATACCGGCAACAGCGCGCAGCGTGGGTATTTCTGGCTATGCGACTTTGACGGAGGCAGCAATGGCGTCCCGCAGTATGACGAGTGGATACGGAAGGGCTTTCCGGACTATGTCTATGCCGGTTCGATAGCGAATGGTACGGGTATGAAGGTGGCCCTCAAAGACGCCATGGAGTGGCGCAGGCAGAGCGACCCCAATATCGTCGTCCCGGTATACAGCTATACGCAAGGGGGCGGCAGCCAAGGTAAATACCAGGTCATCGGATTTGCTGAGTTTGTCGTCACCGCTTTCGACTTTTCGGGCCAACCCAAGACCATCACCGGCTACTTCACCGACGGCACAGTCGTTAGCGGAGTTCAGGGGTCGGCGCCCGATGCGTATTTCGGCGTCGACACCGTTTGGCTCGTGAAATGACGTTCGCTGTCTAAACGAGCTTTTTGTAATCGAAAAAGGACAGTTGATAATTCAAGACCGACCGAGGAGGAAACAGAAGTGAAATCGCGGTTTATGATCGTTCTAATATCGCTCATACTGGCGGCGGGGGCAACTGTGGGAGCGGCGTATTATATCGCACAGCTTAGAGCCTCCCTCGTCCAAGGACAGGAGCTGGTCGAGGTGGTCGTCGCCAAGAAATCGATCGACGCGGGCTTAACGGTCGTCGAGCTCTTTGCGAGCGGCGCTCTGGCGTCGGAGAAGATTCCGCGACAATATGTCGCCGATGGTGCCATCACCTCGATAAAAGGCCATTCGGAGCGGGTTCTCGGTTCCGATCTCGGCAAAGGGGAGCAGCTCACGCAAGCCAAGCTCAAGCGGGTCGATGAGTCCGGTTTGGCTTACAGGGTGCCGGAGGGTAAAATCGCGGTGGCGATAGCCGTAGACGAGGTTACGGGGGTCGGTGGAGAGTTGCGACCCGGTGACCACATAGATGTTATCGCGACGTTAAGCCCCGGACCGGGCGATATCGACACTACGCGGGTCATGCTCCAAAACGTCGAGATTTTGGCCACCTCGGATTCGGGAACAGGCGAGCAGGGTGACGGGTTTATCAAGGGACAGCAGTCGGGCATCGGCAAGAAGACCGTGACGGTCGCCGTAACGTCCGCACACGCGGAAAAGCTGGTCTTCGCGGCGGAAAAGGGCCACGTCTGGCTCGGCCTTCGCCATGTCGCAAACGATGAGTATGAGCAGACTGCCGGCCGGACCGTGCAGTCGGTATTTAAATAGGGGGAGGAAGATGATAAGACTCGCTCTCATCGACCCCGACCCCCAATTTGCGGCCGAGGTCGAGCGACTTCTTGAAAACAGAAGCGACATGGCGATAGTCGCGGTGGCTCCCGACTTGAACCGTGCGCTCATCGCAGCCGGCCAACAAGAGCCGCATGTCATGATAATCGGACCCGGAGTGGGCGCCGAGCTTGCCGTACAGTTCACCAGGAAACTGACATCTAGCCATCCTATCGGGTGTCTGCTGTTTTCTCCCAACGTCACCGCCAATATGAAAATGGCCGCGATCAAGGCGAACGCGGTCGAGGTAATACAGATTCCCGTCGACCCCGAGAAGATTATCGGCTCCATCCAGACCGCGGCGGGCTACGCGCAGCAGCTGGCGATTAAAGATCAGACACAAACACCGGACCAGGGCGCGGTCGTAATCACGGTTTTCAGCACTAAGGGCGGCGTCGGCAAGACGGTACTCTCGACCAATATCGCCGCCTCGATTGCGCGGCAGTTCGAGAGCCGCGTGGTCGTAGTCGACCTCGACCTCCAGTTCGGCGATGTCGGTATCGCGATGGGGCTAAACCCCAGCGCGACGATGCTGGATTTCGTCGAAAACCTGGGTGAGCTTGACGAAAATCGGTTTGAAGACCTGCTAATTGGCCATGCGAGCGGAGCCAAGGTCATTCTTGCTCCGAAAGAGCCCGAATCGGCGGACCTCATCGACGCGCAGGCGACCGGCTCGATAATCTCGGCGCTCAAGCGTTACGCCGATTTTATCATCATAGATACTCCCGCGTCCTTCAACGACAACGTTCTCGCCGTGCTCGACCAGTCGGATGAGATATGCGTCGTCGTGACGATGGATATGCTGAGCTTGAAAAACATCAAGCTTTGCCTCAAGACCCTGGACGACCTCAAATACGCCCGTGAGCGCCAGAAGATGGTTATAAATCGCGTGGAGACCAATGTGGGGCTAAAAGTAGTCGAGATAGAGAAGGTTCTCGGCATGCGGGCCATCGCCAAAATCCCCTCAGACAAAGCGGTATCCCTGTCGGTAAATAAAGGGGTCCCGGTTGTAATGGACGCCCCTAGAATCCCCGTCAGCAGGGAAATCGAAGAGCTGGCTTTATTCTATGTCAACAAATACCGGCCGGACTGGATAAATGTGCGGCTAAGCGGTTAGCGCAATCGACAGCCGCATTGCGCGCGGCGCTTTTGAAAGGAGCAAAAGATGTCATTACACCAGAGGCTTACTGAAGCTCGTGCGGTAGAGGATGTGCCTGAGGTACCCCGCCGGCAGATTCTCGATGAGATAAACAAGCAGATTCACCAGCAGCTTATCGAGGCGCTGGGGCCGGAGCTGTACGACCGCTCTACCAGCAGTGATGAGCTGAAGGCGAAGATAGCCGAAAAGCTCAAAGAGCTGATGGCCCGGGAGCAGACACAGCTCTCTCCGGCCGAAAAGAGCCGTCTCAACGACGAGATAAGCAACGATGTTTTAGGTTATGGCCCACTCGACCAGTTTCTCAAGAACACCGAGGTGACGGAGATAATGGTCAACGGGCCCGAGTCGATATACGTCGAGCGCTTCGGTAAGCTCGAATTATCAGGTGAGAAGTTTCTCGACGAGAACCACTTGCGGCGAATCATCGAGAAGATAGTCGCCCAGGTCGGCCGGCGTATCGACGAGAGTGTCCCGATGGTCGATGCGCGCTTGCAGGACGGGTCGAGGGTGAACGCGATAATCCCGCCGCTGGCTATAGGCGGCCCCAAGCTCACGATAAGGAAGTTCGCCGCCGACCCCTTCAAAGTCGAAGACCTGATAGGTTTCGGCACCTTGGCGCCGAAAGTCGCTATGTTTCTCGAGGCCTGCGTCCGGGGACGGCTCAATGTCATCGTCTCCGGCGGCACCGGCTCCGGCAAGACTACGACCTTGAATGTGCTCTCCTCGTTTATCCCGACCGACGAGCGTATCGTGACTATAGAGGATGCGGTCGAGTTGCAGCTCCACCAGGACCATGTCGTCCAGCTCGAGTCGAGACCGGCCAATATTGAAGGTAAAGGCGAAGTCGCCATCCGCGACCTGGTTAGAAACGCCCTGCGTATGCGCCCGGACAGAATCGTCGTCGGCGAGGCGCGCGGGGGCGAAGCGCTCGATATGCTCCAGGCGATGAACACGGGCCACGACGGCTCGCTCTCGACGGTTCACGCCAATTCACCGCGCGACGTTCTGTCGAGGCTCGAGACGATGGTGTTGATGAGCGGTATGGAGCTGCCGATTCGCGCCATCCGCGAGCAGGTCTCATCGGCCATCGATATCATCATTCAGCAGGCAAGGCTGCGCGACGGGACCAGGCGCATCACACATGTGACCGAGGTCCAAGGCATGGAAGGAGACATCATCACCCTCCAAGACCTCTTCCTCTTCGATTTTTCGATGGGCCTCGATGAAGCCGGCAAGTTCAAGGGCAAGCTCAAATCGACCGGCATTCGCCCGAAGTTCGCGCAGCGCCTCCAAGATTTGGGTATTCCGCTGCCCGGAGAGGTCTTTCAGTTCGAGTATATCGGCAGGGGGATGGCGTCATGATAGGTTGGATAATCGGCATGTATTTCTTGAGCTTTTTTCTCTTTATCTTCGGCGTTCTCCTTATGCGCTCGCCGATACGGAAATTCTTCAGTCGCCAGGTCGAGAAATATATACGCTTCACCAAAGCGAGAGATGACGGCCCGTTGACGATTAAGACCTTAGTGACCAAGCTCATCGATTGGATGACCCCGCTCATCAGCAAGAAGCCGTTCGTCGGCAATCTGCAGATGTTGCTAGACCGGGCCGGCATTCCGCTGCGGGCGTCCGAGTATCTCTTCTTTCACGCCATGGCGCTCGCCGTAGTCGCGGTCATCGGCTACAGCCTCTGGGGGCCGGGCGGCACTCTCTTGCTCTCGGTTATCGCGGTCGTCCTGCCGGTCTTCGGGTTGAAGCGTATTAAAAAGCAGCGCGAGAACAGGTTTCACGAGCAGTTGCCGGATACGTTGACGCTCATTGCCGGCGCGCTAAAAGCGGGCTACAGTTTTATGCAGGCGGTTGATATGACGGTCAAAGAGACCTCGCCGCCGATGTCGGTCGAGTTTAAGCGGGTGCTGAGCGAAGCGAGATTGGGTTTGCCGTTAGAGCAAGCCCTCGACAACATGGCCGTGCGTGTCGCGAGCAGCAATTTCGACTGGACGGTCATGGCCGTTCGCATACAACGCGAAGTCGGCGGCAATCTGGCGGAGATATTGGAGATACTGGCGTCGACCATTCGCGACCGCGACCAGGTAAGTCGTCAGATACTCGTCTTGACCGCCGAGGGCCGGCTCTCGGCTGCGATTCTTTTTGCGCTGCCGTTTGCGGTAAGCCTGCTGTTGTGGGTGATAAATCCGGGCTATCTCATGCTGCTTTTTACACACTCGCTGGGTCTCGCGATGCTCGGTGCGGCCGCATCGATGCTCGTTATCGGCGGTTTTTGGCTAAAGCGGGTAGTGGCGGTAGAGGTCTAGGAGGAGAAGTTATGAATTCAGCAGTCTTGTTCGTCTCACTGGCGTCACTCTTTGCAGCGTCGTTTTTGTTGAGCGTCTCGGCCACGATGGCGGCGAGCAATCGTATGTCGGTAAAAAGCTCGCTTAGGCGTCTCAACTCTTATGATGGTGTCTCGGCAATCGATGATGAATTGCGCGAGCCGTTCTTGACCCGAGTGCTTCCGCCATTTTTCCGCGTCTTCCTGCGCATCGGCACAAGGTTGACACCGCTCGGTTTTATGGAGGGCACCCGGCAGCGGCTGGTGCTGGCGGGGACAGCGAGGGAGTTCGACGCCGACCGGTTTCTCGCATATAAGGGTTCGTGTCTGGTGATTGGAGGCGGTATCGCCTCAACTGCTATCCTCTTCGCGGGAAGAAGCGCCGATCATGTCCTGCTCGCACTCATATTCGCGGTGCTCTGTTTCTTCGTCCCCGACATCTGGCTCAATCAAAAAAGCGCCGCCCGCCAGAAGGTGATACGCCTCGCGCTCCCCGATACGCTCGACCTTTTGACGATAAGTGTCGAGGCCGGGTTGGGCTTTGATTCCGCTATGCATAAGGTGGTCAGAAACACGACCGGGCCGCTCTCTGAGGAGTTCTTCCGGTTGTTGCAGGAGATACAGCTCGGGACCGCTCGAAGCGACGCATTCCGTAACCTGGGTCACCGTACGCAAGTCGATGAGCTGGGCTCATTTATCTTAGCAATGTTGCAGGCCGAGGTCTTTGGTATAAGCATCGGCAAAGTGCTCAGGGTACAAGCGACCGAGCTGCGAATCAAACGCCGGCAAAGAGCCGAGGAGATGGCCCAGAAAGCGCCGGTAAAAATCATATTCCCGCTAATTATCTGCATCTTCCCCGCGATTCTCGTGGTAATCATGGGCCCGGCGATGATTCAAATATATGAATCGATTTTCAAGTCGTTTTAGAGGTCTCATTGCTGAAGAAGAACTCGAAAACCTGCTCGGCGACGACGCGCGCGCCCTCTTTGTTTAATCGAGGATATGCGCAATCGAGCGGCAGGTTAAACAGACGACCCTGCAGCGAACCGGAGAGTACCTGCCGGCTCTGCCGATTAGGGCGCGATATTATTTGCGAACGATGTTGCGCTATGGTAAACTGGCGCCAAATCATATACGTCCCAGGTGACGTGCGACCGACATAAAGAATGGTCAGCGTAGAATAGGGAAGCTGGTGAAAGTCCAGCGCGAGCCCGTCACTGTAATCGGGGAGCGAGCCATAGATGCCACTGGCAAGAGCGGGGTGAAATCCGCAAAGGCCGGGAAGGCGTGGCAAGCAAAGATCCGGAAGCCAGGAGACCTGCCTGGGGCATGCAAGGGAGACCACTTCCGAGGCCGGAGTGGGCGGTAAGCCTTGGTCAATAACGGCCGGGCTTTTTTGTGTGGTCGGTGAGTTCTTGTTTTCGGCGGCCGCTCATATATTAAAGGGGGTCAAAGTGAAACGTTTAGCAGCAGTTCTTACGTTATCAGTAGCAATGCTCGGCATGGGCGCCGCTCCCGCGTACGCCATGCATATCGCGGAGGGCATACTTCCGCTTCCGTGGGCGGGGGCCTGGTATTTGGTCGCTCTCCCATTCGTCGTCTACGGGGTTCGGGAGATGCGTCGAAAAAGCTTGGATATGCCGGCTTACCTGCCCCTTATCGGCATGGTGTCGGCAGCGGTCTTTATCATATCGGCGATGCCGATACCGGTGCCCACGGCCGGAACTTGCTCACACCCGGCCGGCACAGGTTTGGCCGCCATCATCATCGGGCCTTTTGCTACCGTTATCGCGACCTCAGTCGCGCTCTTGATACAGGCGTTGTTTCTCGCGCACGGCGGTATCACTACCTGGGGAGCGGACATTATGTCGATGGGCATCGTCGGCGCGTTCTCGGGCTTTTTTGTCTTCAAGTTGCTGGTGCGCCTCAAAGCGCCGCTGACCGTCGCCGCTTTTTTTGCGGGGGTCCTCTCGGACTGGGCGACGTACACCACGACCGCGCTCGAGTTGGCGCTCGGCTTGGGCGGAGTGCAGGGTTTTCCCGGTATGTTCAAGGCTATTCTTATCGCCTTTATTCCGACACAGCTACCCATAGGAATCCTTGAAGGCTTCGCTGCCGCTGGTTTCTTCGCATTCATGTTGAGCAGGAGACCGGATATTCTGGTCAAGCTCGGTATCATCGACCAAGCGCCGCAAACGGGAAAGGGGATATCTTATGAGCAGGCAGTTTAGTCATTTTATGGGTTGGGTTTGGCGTATGCTGTGCTTGGCGTCGTTTGCACTTGCCGCAGGCCCGCTCACAGGGCATGCGTTCGCCGGAGAGTGGTCGGGTGTCGACGAGGCCGTCGTCGAGCACTACGCGGAGCAGGCCGGACGGCCCGCGTGGACTTCTTTCATCAATACCGACCAGGGAGACCTACTCCTGTTTGTATTCTTGCTCGCCGGCACTATAGGGGGGTTTGTCATGGGCTACTATTGGCGGGTTGTCTTTAAGGGTGCCGCTAAAGACCCGGAGACGGATGGGAACAAATCTGATTAGAAACTATGGGGCTCGACCGGGCAGATGCGGGCCGGAGAATATATATGCCAAGGCACAATGTCGAGATTTTCTCGGATTATTTTGCGCAAAGAAGCAACGTTTTGACGGTGATAGACGCGCGGGTCAAGTTGTTTTTTATCCTTGCCGTTCTCGTACTTGTCCTGGTCAGCAAGGACTTACCCATACTAATCTCCGTTATGTTCGCGTCTTTGGGAGCCCTCGTCATGATAGGGATTCCGCCCAAGATGGTGTTGGCGCGCCTGGCCGCCCCGCTTTTTATGGCCGGCATGATACTTCTCCTTCAGGGATTGTTCTTCGGTGAGACGCCGCTCTACACCTTGGAGGCCATGGGTTTTTCGGTTCCCCTCTATCGGGAGGGCATCGAAAAAGGGATATTGATCGCGGGCCGGGTGCTCGCCGGGACCTCGTCGATTATCTTTTTAAGCATGACAACACCGCTTCACAAAATATTAAGTGCGCTCAAGTTCTTGAGAGTCTCCGATGAATGGCTCGCCGTTCTCGCATTCGCCTACCGTTATATTTTCGTCTTTATAGAGGAAGCGCAGAGCATTATGGACTCTCAGCGCCTGCGTCTCGGCTACCAGGGTCTCTTGACCGGATTGAGATCTTGGGGCACGCTGGTAGGGTCGCTCTTTGCCCGTGTCTTCGACCAAGCTCACGCGACGCACGACGCAATGGTGCTCCGGGGCTACAACGGGGCTATCTATATCGAAAGGCCGCAAGCACTACGAAGAAGCGACCTAAGCGCGGGCGTTTTGTTCACATCGCTCTTTCTCGTGCTGCTGGCGCTCGATTTTTACTGGAGGTAACGGTTGTCATACCTGGAAGTCAGGGATTTAGTATACATATATGAAGATGGGACCCGCGCGCTGGACGGCATAAATCTCTCCATAGATGAGCGGGAGTTCATCGGGCTTTTGGCGTCGAACGGCGGGGGCAAGACGACGCTGCTCAAAGCAATCGTCGGCCTCTTTAAGGCGCGCCCTGGGTCGATTCTCATCGACAACAAACCGCTCTCGAAGCTCAAACGTATCGACCTGGCGCGCGCGATAGGGCTGGTCTTCCAGAACCCGAACGACCAGCTCTTTGCCTCGACCGTCGAAGAGGATGTCTCGTTCGGCCCCCGAAACCTGGGGTTAACCGATGTCGAAGTCGAGGAAAGGGTCGAGACGGCGCTTGAGATGGTCGACATGTTGGCCCACCGGCGAAAACCAATCCACCACTTAAGCTTTGGCCAGCAGAAACGAGTCTGTATCGCCGGTGTGCTGGCGATGCGCCCCCGAATCCTATTGCTCGATGAGCCTACCGCCGGTCTCGACCCCAAGAGCGAGGCGAATTTGCTTCATATATTGGGGCGACTCAACAAGGAGGCCGGTGTGACTATCGTGATGGCCACGCACATGGTCGACCTCATCCCGCTCTTCGTCGACCGCATCTTCGTCTTGAAAGAAGGCCGGATTACTATCGAAGGCACGCCGGACACCGTCTTTTCGAGCACGCAGGTGATGGAAGAGGTCGACCTGCGCCTTCCCTATATCACCCATCTCATAGAAGAACTCAAGCACAAAGACCAATTGCCGTTTGATAAATTGCCCCTTACGCTCAAGGAAGCGCGAAGCAAACTAGTATCGCTGATGCCGGACAATATCTTCAGCGGCGGCGAATTAGAATAGAAAGACTATTTCGCGTGAGCTTTTTCTGTCAGCCTAAGCGCAAAACAATTGATAAATTATCATCAAATACTGGAAACGGCGGCCACAATACGGTAACTTATATAGAAAGACATGGTTGTTTAGGATGGGAGGGAATCTTTTGAGGCTAGACAAGGTGAAGTTTCAAAAATCGACAGGCATTTTAGTTTTCCTGCTATTGATTTCATTGGCCGGTTTTATGCTCGCAGGGTGTTCGGGCGGTAGCAGCGAGGAGAAAAAAGAAGGTGCTATTACGGAAAACGCGGGGGAGGCAAACGCTGAAGGCGAAGCGGTGGAGCTGGAGCCCGAAGAGGTCAAGGACCCTGAGCAGCTGTTTGTAAATAGCTGTGGCGCTTGCCATGGCCATGACGGCAACGGAGTGATTGGTCCGGCTATCCGGGGAACCGCTCGTTCTGTCGATGAAGTAGAGAAAGTAATCAACGGCGGTAAAGGCTCGATGCCTAAGTTCAAGGACGGCGAGTTGACCGAAGAGCAAATCAAGATAATCGCGAATTATGTTAAGACCGAACTCAAGTAGACGTCAAGTAGACGGAAAGTCTAGTTTGAAAATATCTAGCACTTCATAGGTTAGACACAGGGAAAGGCCGGATATTGACCGGCCTTTCTGCATTCTGCAGGCAGCACAATGACTGGAAATAAAGTCGTCAATGATACGATTAATGCCATAGTGGCTGGAAGCGGGTTATTGGGGCTGAGCGACGCAACCGTCGAGCAGCGGTCGCGAAAAGCCGTTTGCCGTACCGGCCAGGAGGGGATTACTTAAGCCGACAGGCTCGTTTTTTGAAATTATTAGAATTTGGTATTGACATTAATACCCCCCTAGGGTATAAATTTAAAAAAGGAGTGGTGTACAATGCCTAGTAATATAACCGATGCGCAGTTCGATGCGGAAGTGTTGAAATCAGATGTTCCTGTGATAGTCGATTTTTGGGCTCCTTGGTGCGGGCCGTGTAAGATTATCGGTCCGAGGTTGGAGGAGCTCGCTAAAGAGTATGACGGCAAGGTCAAGGTCGTTAAGCTCAACGTCGACGAAGAGCGCGAATGGGCCGGCAAGTTCGGCGTTATGAGTATCCCGACGCTCATGCTCTTTAAAGAGGGCCAGGCCGCGGGTCAAATCGTCGGTGCGGTGCCGAAGGAAGAAATCGTGCGCCAGTTCGGGCTATAGACACAACTTACAGCACTTACTAAACGATGCAATGTTTGTCTAGCAACTATGAAGACTTCTCCGGCGAAGTGCCGGTTGAAATGGAGGGACTATGCCAACTTATCAATTTGTATGCAACGATTGCGCCAGCGACTATGAGATATTTTTAATGAGGATGCTGCGTGATTCGGACAAAGTCTGTCCAAGCTGCGGCAGCAGCAACGTGCGCCAAGCATACCGGGACTTTTTCGGCTACACCGCGTCGAGGAGCGGCGGCGGCAGTGCCGCGGGACACTCCGGCGGCGGCTGCGGTACGGGCGGTTTTCGCTGAGGATAATCTAGCGAGCCGGTGGCTTGACTGGTAACTTAAAAATTTAAAACGGCGATTGGTATGAGAAAGATTAAACCGTATCGTGTTTGAAGGCAATATTTAAGCCCTCGCTTGCGAGGGCTTAAATCGTTAAAACAAGTACCGCACATAAACTAATATGCGTATCTAGCATTATATTTATCACAGTATCGTGGTATACTATGGGGGTCTATACCACTCGATACAAATAACAAACTTTCCGTCACGGTTGGAAGGAGAACGCGTTGTTTGATAGAAATAACACAATTAAAGTTTTAGCAATCGCTATACTCGTAGGAGTTTTAGCGCTATCCATAATCGGTTGTCAGCAGAGTCAAACCCAGGGAACGAGTGGGGCGGTCAACCAGGGTGATGGCGCGAAGCCCGTAGTGAGCGGAACGCCAAAGGTCATGTTCTTCTCGGCTGATTACTGACCCGCCTGCAGGGAGATAAAGCCGCTCGTGGAGCAGGTGAAGAAAGAATATGCAGGTAAGATTACATTTGAAACCTATGATTTGGACAATCCGGATCATGTAAAAGTCGCCGACCAGTTTGGCATTCGGTCGATACCGACACTGATATTTATAAACAAGGACGGAGCTACGGTCAGTACGTTAATCGGGTCGCAGCCGAAAGCACTCATCGTGGAGAATGTCGAGAAAACTCTTAAATAGCAGGGACACGGGGGTATTGTATGTACGATCGCGAGGAAGAGTGCAAACGGATAGTCACAAGGCTTAAGAGGCTTGAGGGCCAGCTAAGGGGTCTCCAGCGGTTGGTTGAGATGGGCGAGGACTGCGAGAGCGTCCTGACCCAGTTTGCGGCCGCAAAAGGCGCTTTCCAGCGCGTAGGAGAGATTATTTTGGCGAGCGTCATCCGTGACTGTATCGCAAAAGAAAGCTCCGCCGATAAAGGTCCCGAGGAGAGTGTCGAATCGGCGCTCGCTTTGTTTGAACAGTACGTAAGACATCTCCAGTAGTATAGTCCTTAGTCAGGTCTTGCTGGGCGATAGTAAGGCCTTTCCAGTGCGCGCGCAGAGGAACAAGCGCAAGCTTTCCCGCCAGGCACGACGACTACCCTTATTAGTGACGCAACATGCTGAAACATATTTGCAGAATTATTTAAGACGTGGTAAAATTCTTTTCGCAGTGCGGATGTAGCTCAGTTGGTAGAGCACGACCTTGCCAAGGTCGGGGTCGCGAGTTCGAGTCTCGTCATCCGCTCAACAGGTGGGAGGGAACGACCGATAGTGTTCTCTCCCATAACTTGTCATGGCGACGTGGCCGAGTGGCTTAGGCAATGGTCTGCAAAACCATCTACACCGGTTCGACTCCGGTCGTCGCCTCCAAGAAGACCCATATTGGGGCGCTTAGCTCAGGGGGAGAGCACTACCTTGACACGGTAGGGGTCGGAGGTTCAAATCCTCTAGCGCCCACACGTAAGAGGCCTAGAATCACGTTGGCGGTGGTTCTGGGCTTTTGTTGTTGGTCTGTATTTGTTGGTCTGTATTTGAAGCAATATTTGAGCATCATTAACATCGCTATGTGTAAGTAGCGCGGACAGCTGGCCTTACCGGCAACGTTGCTTTTGCCTTGTAAAATCAACACATGCGCTTGAAAGCCATATCGAAAAGGATGGAGCCTATCTCAGCAGTATGTTAGAGTAGAATTAGGTTGATTATCAAGGAGAAGTGTTATGCCAAAACATAGAAAACAGATACTTGCTGAGGCATTGAAACTGCCGCCAACAGAGCGCGCCGAACTCGTCGAAAACCTATTGTCTAGTTTTGAGTTCGAGTCTAGAAAAAGCATAGACGCACTGTGGGCTCAGGAAGTAGAAGATAGAATCGATGCTTTTGACCGTGGCGAGATGACTGCCAAACCCGCAAGCGATGTCTTCGCAGATATCGAAAAAATTCGATAAAGATGGACATAAAATTCCTTTCTGCTGCTGAAGACGAGCTTGCGGAAGCCGTCGTTTTCTACAATCTTGAGAGTGAAGGTCTTGGTTTTGAATTCGCCGCAGAAGTGAAGCGAACCCTCGCCAAAATCATTCAGTATCCTGAAGCTTGGCCAAAGCTATCATTACGTGTTCGCCGATGTAGAACAAACAGGTTTCCTTACGGGGTCATCTATCAGGCCAGAGACGATATTCTACTGATAGTTGCGGTTATGCATCTTAGTAGAGATCCGAAGACTTGGAAAGCACGACTAGAGAATGAGAAAGCATAACTAATAGCGCATAACAATCACACCAGCGGGAATCCATCTGCGCTTGCTGTGCCAATCTGCGCTTGCTGTGCCAATCTGCACTTGCTGTGGCACCTGCCGCCCCACCATATCCAGCTTTCTTGTATTTATTGTAAGCGCTCGGTAGAATCTTAAGAAAAGCATGTAGCTGATAACAATGTGTCGTGCTACAAAATACCTACAAGGATTTGAGCGTTTTTGACAACATACAACCAAAATCCCGAACAGAAAGCCCGAGATACTATCGATGCGCTGCTAATGCAGGCAGGGTGGGCGGTTCAGAGCAACACGAAGATCGACCTCAATGTCGGCTTGGGTCGGGCCGTGCGCGAATACCAGACCGATGTCGGCCCGGCGGACTATGTGTTGTTTGTGGACAAAAAAGCGGTCGGTGTGATCGAGGCCAAGCGTGAAGAAGAGGGGCAGCGGCTTACCGTTCACGAAACACAAACCGAAGGCTATGCCGGCGCCAAGCTGAAGTGGGTTAACAACCAAGAGCCGTTGCCGTTTCTCTACGAGAGCACCGGCATTCTAACCCGCTTCACCGATGCCCGCGACCCAAAACCGCGCTCCCGCGAAGTCTTCAGTTTTCACCGGCCTGAAACACTTAAGGAATGGCTCGCGCAAGGAGACAGCCTGCGCGAACGTTTGCAGCATATTCCTATACTCAATCCGAATCATCGTCCCGCAAAGGAACTGCGCCTGCGCGATTGCCAGGAGATAGCCATCACCAAGCTGGAAGCCTCGTTCAAGGCAGACCGTCCGCGCGCCCTGATTCAGATGGCGACGGGCGCGGGTAAAACTTACACCGCGATCACCTCCATCTATCGCTTGCTCAAACACGCAGAAGGCAAGCGCATCCTTTTTCTGGTGGACACCAAGAACCTGGGCGAGCAAGCCGAACAGGAAATGATGTCCTATGTGCCCATCGACGATAACCGCAAGTTTACCGAGCTATATAACGTGCGGCGGCTTAAGTCCTCGTTTGTTGCTAAAGACAGCCAGGTTTGCATCAGCACCATTCAGCGGCTCTACTCGATTCTCAAAGATAGAGAACTCGATGAGGCCGCGGAAGAGATAAATCCGGCTGAGCAAATACAAACTAAAGAACCGATGCCCGTAGTCTATAACGAAAAGGTCCCGCCGGAGTTTTTTGATTTCATATTTGTCGATGAATGCCACCGCTCCATCTACAACCTATGGCAACAGGTGCTCGATTATTTCGACGCGAGCTTAGTCGGTTTAACCGCTACACCCGATAACCGCACCTATGGTTTTTTCAAAAAGAACGTGGTCAGCGATTACAGCCACGAAAAAGCCGTGGCCGATGGCGTCAATGTGGGTAACGAAATCTATCTAATCGAAACCGAGATTACCACGCAAGGCGCGCAAATAAAGGCGCAACAGCAGGTCGAGCGCCGTGAGAAGCTCACCCGCAAAAAACGCTGGGAACTCCAGGACGAAGATGAAGTCTACTCCGCCCGGCAGCTCGACCAAAATATCGTTAATCCCGATCAGATTCGCACGGTCATTCGCACTTTTCGCGACAAGTTGCCGGAGATTTTTCCCGGCCGCAGAGAAGTCCCGAAGACCCTTATCTTCGCCAAGACCGACAGCCACGCCGACGACATTATCCAGACCGTGCGCGAGGAGTTCGGCGAAGGCAATGCGTTCTGCAAGAAACTTACCTACAAGACCGAGGAAGACCCCAAGTCCGTTTTGCAGCAGTTTCGCAACGAATATTACCCGCGCATCGCTGTCACGGTGGACATGATTGCTACCGGCACCGATGTAAAACCGCTGGAATGCCTGCTGTTCATGCGCGACGTTAAGAGCCGCAACTACTTCGAGCAGATGAAAGGCCGCGGCACGCGCACGCTTGATGTGGACGATCTGCGGAAAGTCACACCATCCGCCGTTAGCGCTAAGACCCACTATGTGATTATCGATGCCATCGGCGTTACTAAATCGCTGAAAACCGCCAGCCAGCCGCTCATCACCAAACCCGGCATACCGCTGAAGGATTTGGCGATGAGCGTGATGATGGGCGCGAGCGATGCGGACACGGTCAGCTCACTTGCCGGACGTTTGGCGCGGCTCAACAAGCAACTCAACACAGATGAACAGCGGCGAATCAGTGAGGCTGCCGGAGGTGTGGAACTCACCGCGATTATCGGCAAGCTGTTCGACGCAATCGATGCCGATAACATCGAAGCCAAAGCGTTAAAGTTGGCCGGGCTACCCGTAGAGAATGACCCCGGCGACGCAAACCGCGAGTCGGCGCAAGAGCAACTGGTCGGCGACGCTGCTCGTCTTTTAAATGGCAACCTCGTCGAACTCATCGACACCATCCGCCGCGACAAGGAACAAACCATCGACCATGACAATATCGACAGCGTGCTGCGCGCCGAGTGGGACAAAGACGCGGCCAACAACGCACAAGCCCTGTCCGACGAATTTGCCGATTACCTGAGAAGCAATCAGGACAACATCGAAGCGCTGACCATTTTCTTCAGCCAGCCGTATCGTCGGCGCGAACTCAGCTTCGAGATGATACGCGAAGTGATGGACAAGCTCAAAGCCGACAAACCCAAACTCGCCCCGCTCCGGGTGTGGCAAGCCTACCGCCAGTTGGACGATTACAAAGGCGCGCAGCCCATCAGCGAACTGACTGCGCTGGTCGCGCTTATCCGCCGCGTTTGCGGCATGGACGACAAACTCTCCACCTTCGACGACACCGTGCGCCGCAACTTCCAGAACTGGGTGATGAAACACCACTCCGGCGGCAGCGAAAAATTCAACGAAGAACAAATGAACTGGCTACGCATGATCCGCGACCACGTCGCAAGCTCGTTTCATGTTGGTCGCGACGACCTCGAAATGGCGCCCTTCGACGGACAAGGCGGGCTTGGCAAGATGTATCAGTTGTTTGGTGCGCGGATGGATGAGCTGTTGGAAGAGTTGAATGAGGTGTTGGTGGTGTGATGATGAGTAGCGTTGGCGGATTACCCCATACTTGGTGTAATGCCAAGATTTCTGATATAGCCGCAGTGAACCCGGCACTTGATAAAGCCAAGATTTCTGATGATCTGGATGTTGCATTTGTACCGATGTCCGCTGTACAAGCTGAAAGTGGTGTTATTGACGTTAGCAATAAACGCAAATTTTCAGACGTAAAAAAAGGTTACACGCCTTTCCGTGAAGGGGATGTTCTATTTGCCAAGATAACCCCTTGTATGGAAAATGGAAAAATGGCCATAGTGCCAGAGCTTAGAAATGGCTTAGGTTTTGGCTCTACAGAATTTCATGTTCTTCGAGCCCTATCTGGTGTGAACGCAAAGTATATTTACTATTACGTCTCATCCCGAGCATTTCGTCATGAGGCAGAACACAACATGTCTGGCGCGGTTGGTCAAAGACGTGTAACGACACCTTATATAGCTAGTTGTGAAGTTCCCCTTCCGCCAACCAACGAACAACATCGCATTGTTGCCAAAATAGAGGAGCTGTTTTCTGAGCTGGACAAGGGTATTGAAAACCTGAAAACCGCCCGCGCGCAGCTCAAAGTATATCGCCAAGCCCTGCTGAAACACGCCTTCGAGGGCAAGCTTACTGCGCAATGGCGTGCAGAAAACCAGGATAAACTGGAAAGCGCCGAAGCTTTGCTCAAACGCATCCAAACCGAACGCGCGCAACACTACCAACAACAACTCACTGCCTGGGAAGCATCCGGCAAACAAGCCCGCAAACCCAAACCCCCAAAACCCCTACCACCTCTGACCGCCGAAGAACTAGCTGAATTACCTGAACTGCCGGATGGGTGGGGGTGGTTTGGAATGGGGAACATTTGCCTAGAATCTATTCTGGGGAAGATGCTGGATAAGGAAAAAAACAAAGGAGAGCTAAAGCCCTACCTAAGAAACATCAATGTACGCTGGGGGAAATTCGCCCTTGATGATTTGCTTGAAATGCGATTTGAAGAATCTGAGTACGTTCGATACGGTTTGCGGGATGGCGACCTGGTTATCTGTGAAGGCGGTGAGCCAGGTCGCAGCGCGGTATGGCGGGAAGAGCTTGGTCAAGACATGCAAATTCAAAAAGCATTGCACAGAGTTCGATTTACCGATTCCATGAATTCGTCTTTTGTGCAGATGTACTTCGAGTTGTGCGCATCAAATCGCAGGCTTGAGAAGATGTTTACTGGAACCACCATCAAGCATTTGACGGGCGAGAAGCTGACAAGGATGCTTATTCCAATTTGCTCAATTGATGAGCAGGCGCAAATACTACTGACACTTGAATCAAAATTTTCCGAAATTGACCAACTCGACCAAACCATCACCACATCCCTGCAACAAGCCGAAGCCATGCGGCAGTCCATCCTGAAAAAAGCTTTCTCTGGCCAACTGGTGCCGCAAGACCCACACGACGAACCCGCCTCGGCTCTGCTAGCGCGAATCCGAGCGGAAAAAATAGCAAAAGGGAATAACGGAAATAATTCAATTCGCCATGATCTTTAAGCTGTGCATTATTTATGCAACAGAACTATTAGCAATATAATAATAGTTCTGTATGCTATAGTTAAAAAATGTTGTACAGAAGAAGATTTCTAGGCGGATTATTACAAATATTTGGCGGAAAGTTGTCTAGCATTGATTTTCAAAAGTTCTTGTTGCTCGCGACAAATATGCAAGACAAACCGTTATTTGAATTCACACCATACAAGTATGGCTGCTTTTCGTTTACCAGTTATTGTGATAAGCGGGCTCTTACCAGGGATGGCATTATAAAAAACGATGACGGTTGGATTAACAGCGATTGCGTTGATTATTATGCTCAATTAACTACAATAGATCAGTCTATTTTGCGCAAAGTTAAAAGAGAGTATGGTCAATTAAGTGGCAATAATTTGATAAGCCTTGTCTATCAGAAATTCCCCTATTATACAATTAATAGTGAAATCGCCTCCAATTTTATTGATGAAGATAGTATAAAAAGAAATAAGCAAATATATTTATCCCAAACAAATTCAGCTGTTTTTTCAATTGGCTACGAGGGAAG
>JASEGT010000069.1 GCA_030018005.1 Actinomycetota bacterium | reverse complement strand
CCGGACATTTGAATGTTATCCCGGACGGTGAATAATGCATCTTCCGCCAGGTCCTGGATTACCTAAAATCCGTTCTGCAGGATAAAATTCGCAGCCTATCTCAACAATAAACTTAAACCTAATCCTTCAAAGAATTTGCCAGCGCTCATCTTATGTGCGATTATGTGTTTTAGGCGCATACTAGGTTTGCCGCCAAGCGCAAGATTTGGCTTCCCGCGCCTTTTCTGTAGGTAATCCACTCGTTTAGTGGACGGAGGTAATGATGCGCAAGCTCTGCAGCGCACTTCTTATATGTTTGATACTACCCGGGTTGCTTATCGGATGCCAGAAGGATCCGGATGAGAGAGACCCCTTTAAGGCTGCAAACTCTAACCCCGTACGAACCTCGCAGCAGGCTGGAACCTCTGTCGAAAGCGGCGCATCGGTTCGGGCAGCCGACTCGGAAGCACTCGACCAAGATGTCCTGCAATTGCAGGAAGAGTTGGAGACTTTCAGTCAAGATATAGCAGATCTTGAGAATTTTGGGGTCGAAAGCGCGGTCTCGGAAATCGATCGTGAACTCGACGGATTTTAGAACAGGTATATGGAGATATTACGGTGTACTTGAGAGCTGTGACGATAATCTTCACATTGTGTGTGCTGAGCCTCGGCCAGGTTCAGATGACGAGCGCGACGTCCGGCAGTGCCGAGATTGCCGAAGGTCAATTCGGCGAACAGAAAAGCGCGTTCAATGAGGCTTTTGCCGGATACAAGAATGCGCGAGATTCCTACAGTAACGCGAAACAAGAGCTGGACGACACAAAGAGTAAGACCCGGCAGCGCCTGCTTGAGAAAGCAAAAACGTTCATGCTCCACGCCGATCGGTCTGCAATTAAATATCTCGATGTTCTAAAGGTGAGAGTAGAGCAGGTAAACGGAATTCCCGAGGATAAGCGTGCGGCCATGCTGGCTGAGATCAACCAGGATTCCGAGTGGTTGCTTCGAGCCCAGATCGACATTCAAAAAGCAAAAAGCATAGATGAGTTGCGCGAAATCGCGAAGCGGTTTCGCGAGCATTGGCGGAATTATCGCGGCGTATCAAAGCGCATGGCGGGCTTGATCTTACATGAAAAGCTTGGGGCTATGATAGTCCGCGCAGAAGGTGCTTCGTTAAAAGTGAGCGAGATGGTCGTCACGCTTAAATCGCAGGGAAAAGATACGCGTGAACTCGAGGGACTCTTAGGTGATTTTAACGAGCACATCGACATAGCGAAGAAAAATAATGAGGATGCCAAACCTTGTTTTGAGAGCATCCCTATGGCCGGCGAAACGAGCTCGTCTTTCCAGGAGGGAATGAAGTTGATAAGGGATGCGCATCTAGAACTCAAGGAAGCGCACAATATTTTGAGCGATATCAGCGAGGAGTTACAGCTTGTTGCAGTCGAGAATTGATTCTAGCTCCTAAGCCCGGCTTCATGCCTAAAGTTTACCGCAGTCCGACCGATATAATAATAGAACTTACACGAAAACAAAGAAGAATCATCTAATTTATGCATTCCTTACTGCACTCTACTCATTAAAAACTTCGCTATAAGAAAAAAATCATGGGTCTCTGAAAACTTAATATTTTTCAATGCTGATACTGCCGGAATTTATGGTCAGGAGGTGTGCACCATAAGCTTTTTCAAGAACACTGTAATATTTTTGGCAGCAGGCTAAACTAGGGAGCATTAACAGTGATGCATGCAGGATGTGAGTCTATACATGCGGGTTGACCCGTATAATGCAAGGCTCGCAGCTGCCTCCGCAATGCAAGTGTTAGTTTTACGGAGCTTCGGCTCCAAAAAGGAGTGTTAATGCTAAGGCTGTTTTTAAAGCCGGCTATCGTATTTATAGCCGCGCTAAGTCTTTTCCCGCAAGTTTCTGCTGAGTTTAAAGAAGAGCAGCAGGGCGTACAAGCAGCTTACGAGAAGGCGGTCAAGGCCTATGACGGAGTTACGAGCGTCTATAGCGAGACTAAGGATGATATCGAGGTCATACAGACAAGAGTGACCGAGACCAAGGAAGATATCGACAAGAGCGTCGCGTTTGCGAAAAAAGCGCAAGCCGAGGCGTCGAAGTATTCCGAGGGGATTAAGACGCTGGCGGATGATGCGAAGAGTGTTGTGGGAACGGTAAGGGCGGAAATGGATGATTGTTCCGGTAATAAAGCCGGAGATCAAGTAAGTTCAACGCCAGATAAGTAGCTGCGAAAATGGAAAGAGGGTCGGTGAAAACCGGCCCTCTTTCTATTTTAAATCGCTGAGACGTTCCTTTCCGACCTTGTGTGTTTGGTGGCGATATAGCCAATAAATATGTTAGGCTACGCTTAGTAGCTTTCTATACGAGGTGCTTTGTGTACGAGCCGCGATTCTACCGCGATCAAATGGCAGCCGAGGGACTCGTTTCTTTTGAGGTAAGAGTCGAAGAGACCGACTTACTGATTTGTGCGACCGACAACTTGTCGGTGATGGCGCATGAGCTGGTCATTTATTATCGTGCCTTAATCGAAGAGTTCATCGAGCGGTTTCCGGTTTTCAAGAAAAGCTTTACCCCGATCGAGGTTCCCGGGAATGCACCCGACATCATCAAGTCTATGGCTGATGCGGCAAAGTCTGCCGGCGTCGGTCCGATGGCGGCGGTTGCGGGAGCGATCTCCGAATATGTTGGTCGCGCGCTCCTTGAGCATGCAGACGAGGTTATCGTAGAAAACGGTGGAGACATCTTCATCAAGTCGAACAAAGACCGCAAGATGGGTATCTACGCGGGTGAATCTCCTCTGAGCAATCGCTTAGCTGTTGCCGTCAAGCCTCAAGATACTCCGCTTGGGATTTGTACATCATCCGGGAGCGTAGGGCACTCGACCAGCTTCGGCAAGGCGGACGCCGTCGTCGTTTTCTCGGCTGACGTTGCGCTTGCAGATGCAGCTGCCACGCGTGTCGGTAACATGGTGCGCACGAAGGAAGATATTGGTAGAGCGATTGATTTTGCGCAGACCGTTCCCGGTGTCGAAGGAGTAATAATTGTGATCGGCGACGGACTCGGAGGCTGGGGAAGATTCGAATTTGTACCGATTTGACCACCGGCAGCTCTGTTTCGTATGGCTTAAAGCATTACTTGAGGTAGATATTGCCACATCCGTAGGGTAGTTCCTTTGTTCAATATTACACTATAGCATTCTCAGGAAAGTACTTATTATTCGTCCCCCAATGGACTGGTATATTACTCAAACCAATGCCTATAATAAGAACTAGCCGCCATAGACCGGTTAGTTGATAAGAACGTCAAGCGTTGTGCAAATCAAAGGTGTTACTTAGAGTAAACGCTTAGTGTAGGGCGTCAAAGCTTATATCGAAGCACGCGATTAATCAATGCTCAAACCCAAGCAGTATTTGAAGGACATAATCTGCTGTGATTGGCATGGGAGGGAGGCCCTTTGGAGGATATCAGAACTCCTGAGACAAGCAAGCCCCAACGGCGTGTCGGCATCAGATGGAACTACAAACGAATCGTAGTAGCCCTCGCCGTTGTCATCTTAACGGTTAGCCTGATTGGCTATGGAACCTATGGCCTGGCAAAACTCATTTTTGCCGATTCGGGGCCGAAGAGCGTTGCTGAAAAACCTGTGAAAGTCGCGGCGGCCGTCTACACCGCTCCATCTTCTACCACAACCACTACCGAGCCTATACACGTCAAATATAGTGTGAAAGAAGGCGATAGTTATTACCTCATCGCCTTGAAGTATTCGACCACCATTGAAGAGATAAAGAAACTCAATCGTGTTTCAGCCAACAACAATGATTTGCAGATTGGTATGGTTCTTAAGGTTCCGGTCAAAGAGCTGCCTCCTGAGGAGGCGGCAAAGGCTCAAGTTGAAGCTGAGGATGTGGCGGCGGCAGGACAGCCGGCCATGAAAGCCACTGCAAAGGAACTTTTTAAAGGTCCGGTTGACAAAAAGCGAGTAGCACTTACTTTTGACGCGGGGGAGGCCAGTGAGGCCACACCGCGCATGCTTGAAGCCCTGAAAGTTGCCAACGTCAAAGGAACCTTTTTCCTGACCGGTAAATGGATTGAGGAAAACGCCGAGCTGACGAAGAAGATCGTAAGTGAAGGTCACAGTGTGGGAAATCATTCTTATTCTCATGTCGATTTTACCAAGCAGACCGATAACGAGATAGTTTACCAGCTAAGCAAGGCCGATGAGTTGCTGATGGGTCTGACGAAAACGAGCATGAAGCCGATTTTCAGACCGCCGTTCGGTGCTCGAGACGGCAGGGTTCTAAGGGTTGCCGCAAAGGCAGGCTATACCTCGATCTATTGGACTATCGATTCCCTGGACTGGAAACAGGGGATGAAGCCGGAGCAGGTGAAGAACAGGGCACTCGCGGGGCTTACGAATGGTGCGATAGTGCTTATGCATTGCGGCAGCAGCCAGACGGCAGAGATGCTGCCTGGGCTTATTAAAGATATCGAGAGCAGGGGATACAAGTTGGTCACAGTCCCGGAGCTCTTCGAGTAACAAGTGCACTCCGTTGAGCGAAGCGATTATCGTTTTCGAGCTACGATGCGGAGCATTCTTGTTTATTTCAAGTTGATGCTCGACCCCTGCCTGCTCCCTCTATGCAAAGCCCATGAGCTGATTTATCCTAATACTATCCCGGGTCGCGTGTCGCAGCGCGCTGGTTCGGAAGCCGCAGCCATTGATTAAACCATGAATTGTTCTGGGGGCGATATATATTAGCGATAAGCAAGCGTTTAAAAAACGCGCCGAAGAGCTGCGAAGGCAGGTCAATTATCATAATTATCGCTATTATGTGCTCGACTCACCCGAGATATCCGATGACGAGTATGACAGCCTTATTCGTGAGCTTGAAACCATGGAGCGTCAATATCCCGAGCTTATCACGCCCGATTCACCGACGCAGCGTGTCGGGGCCGAGCCGTCCGAGGCTTTCAGGCCGGTTAAGCACAGGTCAAGAATGCTCAGCCTCGCTAACGCCTTCTCGTTTGAAGAGCTAACAGACTTCTTCAACAGAATAAGCCGTGAGCTCGATACCGATAAAATAGAATTTGTCTGTGAGTTGAAAATCGACGGCGTTGCGGTAGCCATTGTATATGAGAACGGCGTTTATATCTCGGGAGCTACCAGGGGCGACGGCGAAGTCGGCGAGGACATCACGGCCAACATCAAGACTATCCAGTCGCTTCCCTTGCGCCTTCTGACAGATGGGGAGCTTGGGCTTTTGGAGGTGCGCGGCGAGGCATATCTCTCCAAAGGGCAATTCAAGCAACTAAACGAAGAGCGTGAAGAAGAGGGACTCCCGCTCTTTGCCAACCCGAGAAACGCAGCCGCCGGCTCGCTGCGCCAGCTGAGCCCCGGCGCTACGGCTGAGCGCCATCTCGACATGCTTGTCTATGCTCTTGGTTTTAGTTCAGCCTTATCATTCTCCGGCCACTGGGAGACGTTGGCGTTTTTGCGCGAGGCGGGATTAAAGGTTAGTAACTACTCCAGAAAAGCGGCCTCGATAGAAGAGGCTTATGGGTTTTGTAAGAGCTGGCAAGAAAAACGCCATGCGCTCCCCTTTGAAATCGACGGGGTCGTTATTAAGGTCGATTCGTTTGAGCAGCAAGATATTTTAGGTATTACCAGCAAGGCGCCCCGCTGGGCGATAGCTTATAAGTTTCCGGCGGAACAACAAACGACGGTTTTGAGGGATATCGAGCTTAATGTCGGTCGTACCGGCGCGGTGACGCCGACCGCTGTGCTCGACCCGGTCGTCGTCGCGGGATCGACCGTCAGCAGGGCGACGCTCCACAACGAAGATGAGATAAGGCGGAAGGACATACGCATCGGTGACACCGTCATAATTCAAAAAGCAGGCGATGTCATTCCCGAGATAGTCGCGTCGATAGTCAGCAAGCGCACAGGTAATGAGCGTGAGTTTGTGATGCCTGCAACGTGCCCGGTTTGCGGCGGTGATGTGGTTCGCCCGGAAGGTGAAGCCGTGGCGCGCTGTGTCAACATTAATTGCCCCGCCGTCATCTTCGAGCATGTGCAGCACTTTGCCTCTCGGGGCGCGATGGACATCGACGGGCTGGGGGAATCGGTCGCGCGACAGCTGCTGGATAAAGCGCTGATAAGAGATGTAGCCGATATCTACTATTTGACCAAAGAGAACCTCCTTGCAATCGAGCATTTCGCAGACAAGGCGGCTGATAATCTGTTCAACGCTATCGAGGCGTCGAAAGAACGACCGCTCGCCCGCTTGCTTTTCGCGCTGGGCATCAGGCACGTGGGAGCGCATGTGGCGGAGGTGCTGGCGGAGCATTATGGGTCGGTCGCCGCGCTTTCGGGAGCGTCTGACGAAGAACTCACCGGAATCGACGAGATAGGGCCGAGGATTGCCGAAAGCATCGTGGACTTCTTCGGCGAAGAGCGAAACACGCAGGTAATCGAGAAGTTGCGGTGCGCCGGGGTAAAGATGGAGCAGGCGGTAGTCGCCCGTCCTGAGCAGAGATTTACCGGGCAGACCTTTGTTTTTACGGGCACTATGAGCAAGATGACAAGAAGTGAGGCTGAAGCGATAGTCAAGTCGATGGGCGCGAAGGCGTCGTCGAGCGTGAGCAAGAAGACCGCTTATGTGGTTGTGGGTGAAGATGCGGGTAGCAAGTATGATAAAGCGAAATCCTTAGGGGTAAAGATATTGACGGAAGAAGAGTTTATGGGGCTTATTAATGGATGACAGAAGCGTTCCCTGGACGATTGTCGATGTCGCTTATGCTCTGCTATTTTTTATTTTGATGATAACGATGGGGTCGCTCGTCTTTCTGGTCGGGCGCGTCATCGATTTGCCGAAAGTGGTCGTTCCCATTGTGGGAACCGTTGTCGGCTATTTGCTCTTGGTCGCGGCGATATGGTATTTTGCGATATTGAAGCGCGGGGCGACCTGGAAGATACTCGGCTTTAAGCGATTTAACCTGGTTGCGGGCGCCGGTCTTGTGGTCGTATGGTTTTTCTTGGTAAGAATAGTAAGTTACTTTTACGTGATGATCGCGGAGCGTGTCGGGCTTGAGGAGACTGAAGATATCGCGCGGCAAATACCCGAGGTCTTTGGAGCGGGTACCACCGGTTTTATTATTGCTGTGCTGATGGTCGTCGTGCTCGCGCCGATCGTTGAAGAGCTGTTTTTTCGGGGGTTTCTCTACCAGGCGCTCAGGCAGCGCTGGGGGGCTAACGTTGCTATAGTCGCCAGCGGCGTGCTTTTTTCGCTGGCCCATTTTAGCTTGTATCTGTTGGTGCCGATTGCCGTCATCGGGTTTGCGCTCGCCTATCTTTACGAGCGGACCGACTCGTTGGGCCCGCCCATAATACTGCATGCGCTCAATAACTTGATATCGGTCGTAGTGGTATACTATGGTGGTGTTCTGCCGGCTGTAGGGTAAGGGCTTTTATAATTCAGGAGGTTGTCGATATATGGCCATTAGCGAAAAAGACGTTAAACATGTTGCGTGGCTCGCCAGGCTCGCGCTAGACGATGCCGAAGTCGAAAAATTCGCCAAGCAACTCGATGTTATTTTGGAGCACGCGGGCAAAATTGCGGAGCTCGACACTGAAGACGTGCAGCCTACGGCGCATGCCATCCCGTTGAAGAACGTGTTGCGGGAGGATAAAGTAGGCCGGTGTCTGGCGCCGGAAGTCGCACTCGCTAACGCGCCGCACCAGGAAGACCAGGCGTTTGTCGTGCCGAGGATTGTCTAAGGTCACCAAACAGCTAAGAGCCGAGGACTTTGAAATCAGACAAAAGCGGAGGCCACATGGAACTTTTTAAACTGACCATCCACGAACTTCACGAGAAGCTCGTTTCAAAAGAGATAAGCGCGAAAGAGCTTGCCCAGAGCGTCTTTTCGCGCATCGACGATGTCGAGGAGCGTGTCAAATCGTATATAACGGTCACGCGGGACGAAGCGCTTGCCAAAGCAGCCGAGATAGATAAAAAAATCGCGGGCGGTGAGAGTATTGGCCCGCTGGCCGGAATTCCTACCGCGATCAAAGACGTAATGAATACGGAAGGGATTCGCACGACCTGCGGCTCGAAGATTCTCGGCAACTATGTCCCCGTTTATACCTCAACTGCGGTCAAGAACCTGCTCGAAGAAGGTATCGTGATGACCGGCAAGACCAATATGGACGAGTTTGCGATGGGTTCTTCGACCGAGAACTCAGGGTTTTTCGTGACCCGCAACCCATGGGATTTGGAGAGGGTTCCGGGGGGATCGAGCGGGGGTTCGGCCTCGGTCGTCGCGGCCGATGAGGCTATATTTTCGCTAGGGTCCGATACCGGAGGGTCGATTAGGCAACCGGCGGCGCTCTGTGGCATCGTGGGCATGAAGCCGACCTACGGTCTTGTCTCGAGGTTCGGCCTTATCGCGTTCGCCTCGTCTCTCGACCAGATTGGGCCGTTCACTAAGGATGTCACCGATTGCGCGATAGTCCTCAACTACCTTATCGGCCATGATAGCAACGATTCGACTTCGGTCAAGATAGACAAGCCCGATTATACGAAAGCTCTCGTCAATGATTTGAACGGGATTAAGATAGGTGTTCCTAAAGAGCTGATGGCGGAGGGGATCGACTCGAAGATAAAAGCGGTGATCGAGAATTCCCTAAAGATCCTGGAAGCCAATGGTGCGGTAGTCGCCGAGACTTCCCTGCCCAATATCGAGCATTCCCTGTCGGCGTATTATATTATTGCTCCGGCCGAGGCGAGCTCTAACTTGGCCAGGTTCGACGGGGTGCGCTATGGATATCGCGTTCCCGATGCGGAAGATTTGATTGATATGTATATGCGCACACGCGCCGAGGGTTTCGGCGACGAGGTGAAGCGTCGGATAATGCTCGGCACTTATGCTTTGAGCGCGGGGTACTATGACGCTTATTACGGCCAGGCGCAGAAGGTGAGAACGCTTATAATGGATGACTTCAACAGGGCGTTCGTCGATTATGACGTGCTGGTCTCGCCGACCACGCCGACCACGGCGTTTAAGATTGGGGAGAAGGTAGGCGATCCGCTCTCGATGTATCTCTCCGACATCTGCACGATACCGGTGAACCTGGCGGGCCTGCCCGGCATATCGGTGCCGTGCGGCACGGTCGACGGCCTCCCGGTCGGGTTACAGGTGATAGGTAAGACGCTCGGCGAAGAGATGATGTTGCGGGTAGCTTACAGCTTCGAGCAGAGCTTCGGGTGGAGTGAGAAACCCAAGCTGTAAGGTCAAGGGCTAGATTGTCGGTTAAAGTCGTCAAAGAGCGATAAAACTCAGGCTGACAGTCGGAGCTGGACCATAAGTTTCTACGATGTTTAGCAGGGCTAAAGCCCTGAGCTACGGGAGCAATAAATATATTGATATCTAGCGACTGATTATTGCTGACTAAAGAATAAGAGATAGGTGAAATATATGGAATATGAAAGTGTAATCGGCTTAGAGATACATGTCGAGCTTGACACCGAGAGCAAGATGTTTTGCAGTTGCAGCACACGTTTTGGAGAGGCACCCAATACGCAGACTTGCCCGGTTTGCCTCGGCATGCCCGGCTCGCTGCCGGTTCCGAACAAAAAAGCAGTCGAATATGTTATCAGGACGGGTCTGGCGATATTCTGCGACATCTCCCTTTTCAGCCAGTTTCACCGAAAGAACTACTTCTATCCCGATATGCCGAAGAACTACCAGATATCCCAGTATGACATTCCCCTATGCATCGACGGCCATGTCGATTTAGAGATGGAGGAATACGCGACAACGATAGGGGTCACCCGGATTCACCTCGAAGAGGACACCGGCAAGCTGCTCCATATCGGCGGCGCCGGCAGGATAGCGGGCGCGGACTATAGCCAGGTAGATTTCAACCGGGCCGGAGTCCCGTTGATGGAGATTGTCTCCGAGCCGGATATTCGCACGCCGGAAGAGGCCAAGGCGTACGCGCAAAAGATCCGCGCGATTCTGGTTTCGCTCGGAGTTTCCGACTGCAACATGGACCAGGGCTCGATGCGGGTCGACGCAAATATCTCACTTCGTCCCGTTGGCCGGGAGGAGTTCGGCGTCAAAGCCGAGCTGAAAAACCTCAATTCGTTCCGCTCGCTCCAGCGGGGGCTCGCATACGAGATAGAGCGCCAGACAAAAGCCCTTCAGAACGGGGAGGCCATAGTCCAGGAGACGCGGCACTGGGATGAGACCAAGAATACGACGAGCACGCTCAGAACCAAGGAGTACGCGCATGATTACCGCTACTTCCCCGACCCCGACCTCGTGCCGATGGAATTCGACCAGGAGTGGATCGAGGGGTTGCGCGCGGAGTTGCCCGAGTTGCCCGATGAGCGCAAGGAGCGCTATATGAGCGACTTCGGCTTGCCCGCGCACGACGCGAACCTTCTCGTCGAGACTAAAGCGACCGGAGATTTCTTCGAGGCCGCTGTTGCCCTATATGGCGGCGACGCCAAAACCATGAGCAACTGGATACTCGGGGACCTGACCTATTATCTAAACGCCGAGAATGTCGAGATAGACGATAGCGAAGTTAAGCCCGCACACCTTGTCGAGATGGTCAAACTCATAGACGACGGCACTATCAGCGGAAAGATTGCAAAAGAGATTTTTTCGGAGATGTTTAAGACCGGCAAAATGCCCAAGGCGATAGTCGAAGAGAAGGGCATGACCCAGATAAGCGGCGAGGATGAGATAGCGAAGATTGTAGATGATGTCATCGCGCAAAATCCCGATGCGGTTAAAGAATTTCATGATGGCAGGGAGCGCGCGTTCGGGTTCTTGGTAGGTCAGGCGATGCGCTTGACTAAGGGGCGCGGCAATCCGCAGCTTATCAATAAGCTTCTCAAGGGAAAATTGTAGCAGTGACGAGCCATCGAGATATCGAGCGCTAAAGCGTCGGCTCTCGTTTGGCCTTAAGCTGAGGATAAGAAGAGCTTAGCGGACATAGCAACAATGTTACAAACATGTTAAATCTATAGCATTTCCAGCTAAAACATATACTTAGCCATAGCGTAATAAGCGATTTACC
>JASEGT010000068.1 GCA_030018005.1 Actinomycetota bacterium | reverse complement strand
CGGGTCAAGCATTGCTCCGCGCGTAAATCGGCAGCGGGCTTTGCGCCACAGGCTCATGATATCGGGTCAAATCGCGAACAACCTCATCAAAACGCACCCATACGTCATCCTGGGCGAAGAAATCCACGAAAACCCGTTCTTTATCCGCCCGGAGAAGTTTCTCAAGGGATACCAGCCCGAAGGCAGGTTCTATACATAATCCCAGGCTCTGCAGTTAATTAAAGTTAATTCAAATATAAAATATGCAGGTTTTTTTGCGGTCTTGTCGTATAATAGACAGGAGCCGGCGATACATACAATGGCTTGAACTTGTAATTAAGGAGGGATCATGGAAGAAGTAGGTACTCGCAGCCAAGTTGAGCAAACCACGCTCGACAACAACGCAGCAACATCTGGACTCAAACCGCCCACCGAAATTAGTTCCAGCATCAAAGCAAGTCAAATCGTCGATTATGTCTTCTGGATAATGGTAGCAATCGTACTTTTAAGGTTCGCGTTTAAACTAATAGGAGCAAATTCGCACAACGCCTTTGTCACCCTCATATACAACGCGACGGCACCGGTGGTAGACATCTTCAGGGGAATCGTCGGCGATGTGGTCTCGGGCACGATGGTAATCGAGTTCTCGTCGCTGATCGCTATCATCATCTTGTGGCTAATCTATAAAGCCGTTCTCCGGCTTATCTCAATTATTAAATAGACGGATAGGCGCTTAAATACCTAAGCCCGGCTGGTCGATGAGTTCGACCTTGCGCTTGGTCTGCAGGGCGCCGAGCATCGCAGCCATGTCGCGCGCATTCTGCACGGGGTAGATGTGCATGCAGTTATTGAACATCACATGGACCTGGTCGACCTCGTTGGCCAGGTTCTTTATTTTTGCCGCCCACTCGGCGAGTTCTTCGTGATTATAGAGGTAATCGAAGCGCTCGGCGACGGTTATCTTTCTTCTGAACCAGTTCTTCGTGTTTCGCCCGTGGAATCGGATATAGGCGGTGTCGTTGGTCGCCGCCGCAATCGGGGGCACGGTGACCCCCGATGAGAATTGCGGCTCGTCGACGGAGACGTAGCTGAGGTCGTTGTCGCGCAAAAACTCCAGCGTGGCGTCGAGTTCTTGCTCGTTGGTCCAGCTGTTGTGGCGAAACTCGATTGCGAGCCGGTAGTCTTTCATCCACTCCTTGCATTGCAGGATGTAATCGAGGTTATCGCTATGCTTGGTGAAGTAGGGCGGGTATTGAAAGAGAATCAACCCTAATTTTCCGGCGAGCTTGAGCGGCATAAGCGCGCCGTAGAACATGTCGAACGCCTGGCGCAGCATCTCCGGGGGTGGCGTTTGGACATAGGGATCGTCGAAATCGGGCGGCAGGTGCGCGTTTAGCGAGCGCCCAAGTTGTTTTACGCCGACCCGGTGCTGAGTCATCAGGCCGAACGCCTTGAAGTGAAAGACAAAGTCTGCCGGCGTGCGCTGGGCGAACAAGTACGAGTTTCGCTCGGACGGCAGCGCGTAATAAGAGCTGTCTATCTCGACGACATTGAAATGCTCGGCGTAGAACGTGATGCGCTCCGCGGGCTTGATCCCTTTGGGGTAGAACGCGCCATCCAAGGCTTTATCGGTGAAGCTACAGGTTCCGACCGAGTATTTGTCCACGGATTCCTCCTCTTTGAATGCTATTATACCAGGTGCGTGCCGCCATGTTCCTTACCGTGCCAGACTGTTGCGCTCTTTTGCTAAGGCTACAGGCGAGCTGGAAACACTACAGGCTGATAGCTAGTCCACCTATGTTAATATGCGCTACAATTGGGTTGCTGTAACGATTGGAGAGTTATGAGAGCCTATCTCGATATTGAGACCTCATTTTCAAATGAGCTAACGGTTATCGGGTTTTATATTGCCGACAATGGCACGCTTATCCAGATGATAGGCGAGGAAATCACGCCGGACACCCTCATGGGCCACCTCGATGGCGTCACTACCATCTATACCTATAACGGCAACCGCTTCGATTTGCCGGTGATTCGTCAGTGCCTGGGAGTAAACCTTCGCAAAGGCTTCGAGTCGCGCGACCTCATGTACGATTGCTGGAAGCGCAATCTCAAGGGTGGGTTAAAAGTGGTGGAACAGACGCTTGGGATTGCGCGGAGCATATTCGGGCGCGGCGAGGACGATCCCCGGATTCTCTGGCGCCGGTATCGCCTTCATCGCAGCCTCGACGCGCTGGAGCGCCTCCTTGAATACAACCGCGAAGACACCCTCAATCTCGTTCTGCTGGAGAAATGCCTCGAGGAGGGACGTCGGGGAGACGAGGTAAGCTGTAGCGCCCCGGTCGACTCATACCTCCGCCTTATTTAATCAGGCGGAAAGGCGGACTTTGCTCTATTCTCAATCCGCGGCGTCTATGCTATAATTCTTTTCAGCTATTGAGGTCGCTGAGCTGTGACTATCAAAGCTTTCTTTATGTTTCAATTGAAACAAGCACACGAGGAGGGATTCCCGAGTGGCCAAAGGGGACGGACTGTAAATCCGTTGGCGAAGCCTTCGCAGGTTCAAATCCTGCTCCCTCCACAGAAAAGAGCATAGTTGCCTCCTTGGCTCAACTTGGCAGAGCACTCGACTTGTAATCGAGAGGTTACCGGTTCGATTCCGGTAGGAGGCTCCACCGAACGAAAAGGCCTACGTCCATCCCGGACAGAGGCCTTTTTGAGTTGCCAAGCCGCCTCTTTCGTCGCTTGCCATATAAGCGCACACATAATATTTTATCGATTGAATATTAATCCCTAGAAAAAGAAGGATTCACCCGCGCTCTATAGAATTTACTGTGTTGAACAGCAAACTAGCTCATTGAGGATAATCTAAAGTCATGGCACAAATCGCAGCACACTTGAAGCTACTGGTGAGACATGTTTGTTTCTTCTACTTCGGGTTGCCCGACCCAACGAACGGCAGTTGGCGCATGGTCAGGTATCAGGGGAAAATACAAAGGCTTAGCATTAAGCGCCGGATACGCCATCGTCAGCATAAGCGGGCAGCCTGATACGGAGAGACGCCTTTAGGGCGGTACACTTAAGATTTTGCGCTAGAGGGACAATCAGCGAATACCCATCAAGCCGGGTCGACCCCCATAATCATGCGGGTTCTGGTCGAATGCGCGCTTCTCTTCGCGGCTGTGGAAATAATAGGTCGTTCCCGCGTGCTCGCTCTTGTGTTCCGTCTTTTTCTCGTCGACCGGCATCTTGCAGACCGGACACATCGCCATGTTCAGACCTCCTCGATCTAATGTTTTCTACAGCAAGCTATACGCTTACGCGTGCTTTTGTTATACCCATGAGCGCAGTGCCTTAACAGCGCACGCGGCCTGCGAGACATGCTCGGAAACCAATTTTGAGATAACCTGCAGGCTAAATTATGTTATGATTGTTTAGGCAAATTGTAATTTAATCGCAATCTTATTTTAATTAAGCAAGTCGAGGAGTGATTGGTTGATGCCGCAAATAAAGTCGCAGCGAGGAAAGTCTGTTTGGATGGGTTTGTTTATCTTCATTCTAGCCATGCAGAGTCTCATGATGGTCCCGCTGGCATTTGCCGCGGAAAAAGCTCAGAAGACAGCAGCCGAAACGACAGAGACCGGCAAGAAAAAAGTCGAAAAGAAAACAATAGTAGACGACTGGTATGTCTATCAGCACGATACGCGCCATTCCGGTCGCAGCGAATTAAAAGGGCCTCTGAAGCCGACGGTTTTATGGGTAATACCCTTCGGTCAAACGGGAAAGCCGACTACGGCAATGGTAGTCAGTAAGGAAGGTATCGCTTATGCGGGAGTTATAGTTACGCCGAAAGAAGAGACGTCGACAACTCAGAGCGCCTCCGATTTGGCCGCTGAGGCCATAGGGAGTTCTGGCGTCTTCGCGTTTGGCGATAATAAAAAGGTCGTCTGGGTTTCGAGCGAAAAGGGAAACGTAACCGGCCCGTTGGCGATTGGCAAAGACGGCACCGTATATGCGGTCATTGGTCAAAACCTAACGGCCATCAACAAGAAAGACGGCTCGACTAAGTGGACCATCAAACTAAACGGCGAATCATCTGGGGGCGTCATGCTCGACAAGGACGACACCGTTTATGCGGGCACGGTAGCCGGGCAGACTTTATACGCAGTTACGAAGTCCGGTGATGTAAAATGGACTTTCAAAGCGGACGGGAAAATCGACAGCTCACCCGCTATCGGCAGCGACGGAACCGTTTACATTACCACCGCGGATTTGGCACTTTATGCGGTTAGCTCGTCAGGCGCTTTGAAGTGGAAGTATACAGTGGATGTCGCCGAGACGACCGATATCTCCTCGCCGGTTTTGGCCAAGGACGGCACCATCTATTTTTCTGCGTCGCGCTTTGAGGGAACCGCCGGCATGGAATTTTTCTATGCTTTCGAGCCGAGCGGTAAACTCAAGTGGCGCTATCAAACAGAAGGAAAGAAAAGCACGATGCCGGCGGTTGCGGAAGACGGGACTTTAGTCCTAGCTACTACGATTTTGAACTATACCGAGGACAGGGGGTTTACGGTAGGCGATGCGTATATTATTGGCATCACTCCAGATGGTGAGTTCGATTGGTCCTTTAAGACCCGCGATGATGATTTTAGCGAGCCTCCTATAATCGATGGGGAAGGTGATATCTATATGAGTTCAACAGACGGGTATCTAACCTGCCTGACCAAGACCGGGACGATGAGGTGGCGGGCGAAGATAGGCGGTAAAGCCTCAATCGGCCCCGAAGGCGTCCTATATGTTTCGGCGAATTCATCTGTGGCCGCCGTCGCCGACAAAGATATCATGAAGGCCAAGCAACCTAAAAAGAGCGAAGACGGTGAAGTGCAGGGTGGTCTTAGCGCCGGCTCTTTCCTGATATATATAATCCCGGTTGTTGTAGCGATAGGCATCGGCTTTCTCTTGAAATCGAGAATCGGCGTAAAAGAAGAGGACGAATCTCCGACAGCGAAAGAGGAAGAGAAATAAGAGACGCGTCGAAGACGCTATCGCCTTGGTCAGATGAATACTTTTTCTAAAATCTTCAAAGGCACAAACCTAAAGGTTGACACGCTAGCGGCCATCGTTGTTATTATAGCGCTTGGTCTGCTATCGAATTATTTTGCCGCCAGACAAGATGCCGACACCACAGAAGCCGGTTCTTATCCCGGTGTCACGACCGAGCGAAGCCGCTCGCAAATCGCTCCGCCGCCCCGGGAAACGTCGCTTTTGGCGCAGAGCGCAAAACCACCGGTGTTTTCAACCAACCTAATGCTTGAGACCCCTGATGGCCGCAAGACTGTGCCGGGAAAGGCCGTTTTGGAGAGAATAGAGGTCGTCTCGCCGGAGCAGGTGCCGGACAACGAGGGGCTTGGCTCGTACGCCAACAGTAACGGCGGGGTAGGCGAATCAATCCTGAAACAAGGCGGCAAAGCGTACAAGATGACATTCACCTATGTCAACGAGGGAAAATATGCGGTAAACTACAATTCCCGCTGGCTCCTCTACAGTGACGAACTCGAGAAAATCATCAACTCATATGGTGATCGCAGGTTTACCTATGCTTACGGCCAAGTCCCGGTTTGGACGAAAATCAGCAGCGACCCTGTCTTTTACGATGCGCACGTGCTTAAACCCGGCCAGAAGGTCACCGAAACCGTCTGGTTCTTTCCATGCCCCCCTGTCAAGAAATGCCTAATAAGCGATTTCGAGATGCGCGAGCCAGTCGAAATAGTGCTGCCCTAACAAAACCCTTGATAACTTGCCCGCTAACTTTTTAAACAACCCAACGCACATCCAATGATATAGCGTTTGATGTTTAAAGGAGGCTCTATGAGCTCTTCTTTTAACGACCCGTTTCATCTTTCATTGGGCGCTAAAACTGCTATGCAACACATAGTTTGCGGTAAATACGGCTATTGTCGAGTTTATCAATCTCTCGGTTATAAGCAAGGCCGTTAATGCTCTCCCACTTCAGCTACCTGCGAAAACAAAAGATTAATATAAAACGGTAGCCAAAAATCCGTTAGCCCTGGAGTCCTGCGGGTAGCTTATCCGCATAGGGCGCGTTCTAAGTGGCCAAACGCTAAATAATTACAGGTAGCGGCCGATATATTAAGGGACTATCCTTTGAAAGCTAAATAGATTGGCTACTGAAGACGTATTGGGAGCGACATGTTTAGGCGATTATTTATCATGGTCGCCCTTATCATACCGTGCTTCGTCTCGGTGGCATACGCAGCAGATAACGAATTAGATAAGTGGAACATATCGCAACTTGTCGCGGCTCAGGGCTTCGACGTCGTAATAGGGGAATCAAGCCTAGTTGTAAAAAATTCTGAAACAGGCCTCCATGGAAGATATATCACGACACCTTCGCGGTGTGAGGTATGTCACGGCACAAATAATAAGGGCGAGGTAGATTTATCAATATTGGTAGTTACGAAAGACGGCGCTTGTGATTGGTGTCACGGTTCGGGCTCCGCTTCTTCCTGCTATATCGCGATGGACAATAACGACAATGGAACCATAGAGTATGACACCGGCCACAGCCACGGTTTCGGCGTAGACTCTGGTAAGTGGAAAGCACCGGACGACACATACCCGGCTTTCACGCCCTCGTTCTGGCGGGGAGGCCTCTCCTGTTTCGATTGCCATACCGCTCACGCGAACCCTGTGGAAACGCTCGGCCATTCAGCTAAAGGTATTCCCATATTTGGCGTGCTCGACCCCGGCTTTAATTCGCTTCAGACATCGTCGAAACCGGGCAAACCGGCAATTCATAGGGCCGGCCGCTGGTTCCTCAAAAAAAACCCTGACCGCGAGTATGTTCAAGACTCCGAATATGTTCAAGAGTGGGCTGTCGAGATCGATGATAGCGACAACGGTAATCATTCGATGTCGGTACCGTTTCCGGTCAACAAGATAGCGATAGACTGGGATGACCCGGTAACCGAGAACCCTTTCGGCATGACACACTCGAGCGTTCCGTGCGAAAAAGTCATCAGCGTCAATGAGCTCTGTATCGACTGCCATGACGGCAATGCCGGTCTGCATGACATCGCTTCCCTCGTATACTCCGAGGAGCTTGCTTTGCGGGGCGGGACCGGTCTAGACAACTATACCGAAGCCTATGGACATGATTCGCAGTCCGGCTCATGTTCCGGACAAACGGTCTTTGATCCCGAGGATGACATCAACCGGGGGCCTTCGTGTCGCAGCTGTCATCGAGGTGCCGGGGATTGCGAGCTTTGTCACAGCGCTGCCGTGCAGTCCAAGATTAATTGGCCCCGAGAGGCCTATGCGCAAGACCCGGATATCGCCGGGACAAGCGGGCCTGAAACTATCGGCAACGGCAAGGTTGACGCAAAGACCTTTGTCTTAAACAACTATCGCCAAGACCATTCCGTCAACTGGGATCCAAGCTGGAGAAGCTCCGACATTAGTTGTTCTCCCGAGTGCATGAGTGTGGGGCTTTCTTGGCCACACCGCACCTTGGCCTGGAAGATGCTCAAGAACGATCTCTTCGGTATCGACCTCGATGATGAAGAGGTAAGACCGGGTGAGAGACGCGAGGTTCTTGCCAAGCAGCTCTCGCTCGACCTTGGTCCAACGCAGGATTTAGATTCCGTGTGTTTGGATTGCCACAATCCCACTGTGTGGCAACTCGGTGCCAAGGAGGCCTTCATCAGAGGGCTGCCGTAAACCAAGCAGCAAGACAAGAATGTCTATGAGACACGGTATCAATGCGCGGGCTCCCTTCAAATTAATCATTGCTGTCGCCTGATAAGCCATGGTAATAGGCTATGTTCAGCAAAGGATAACAGCTGATATTTAAAAGATAACGATTGTAGCAAAAACATTAACACAACAGTTGATGGAGTTGCCCAACAGATAGAGCACGACGAGTTTCAACATAGGTCTGCGCGATCTCTTAACGGTGTATTCGCGTAGACCTCTCCGCACGCCCCTCACCGAAGAACTCGTACAAATCTCTAAAGTTTCGGCTGGCTTCGTCGAAACAAGTAGTGTTTGAACCTTAAAATAGACACTCAGTCGCTGAGAGGTGGAATAATGAAAAAAGCATTTGTACTTTTAATTGCAGCTGCATCCATAGTAATGTTTTGCGCGGCGACTGCATGGGCCGATATTTCTCCGAAATCGGACTATAGTCTCAACGCATACGGTGCGGTTTGGACAGATGTAGTCAATGGCGTTACCTACACTTATACGGGTTATGCGAATAGTACGCATCCGCAGGGAGTATGGAACAGCCCTTCGACCCAGGGAATCGACGGATATAACTACAATGATCCGCAAGACTATATAACCGAGAGCGAGTGGGTCACGCGCCAGGCTCGAGACATCAACAATAACATCATAGACATACAGGTCGTCCAAGCGGGGCCGCACGGCGGCTATCTCACGACGACCCACCGGTGTCGCGAGTGCCACGCGGTGCACAGGGCTGCCGGAGAATTCAAACTCACGCGGGCGGACACGCGCTTCGAAGTATGCGAGTGGTGCCATGGTCTCGGCGCCGGCTCGGGTATAAACATCCAAATGGACAATAACGACAGCTTTACGTCCGAATATAATGTCGGGCATACACTCGGATACGGTGTCTCCAGCGGTAAATGGAAGGCACCTGACGACACCTATCCCGCCTACACGCCTGCCTACTGGCTCGGCGGGTTCTCATGTTTCGATTGTCATAGCCCTCACGCTAATCCGCAGCGGCTCTTTGGCTTCTCGGATGATGGCCTCAGCAGCTTCTCGCTCGTAAACCCAGGGCACGACAATATGTGGAATTCGCTCGCGCCTTATGATGAACCAAGGTGGCCCGGAGGCTCTTGGCTCCTGCTGAAGAATCCTGACAATGAAACGGATTCGAGTACGGGTAACGAGATATCTGATCTCAATACCTCGTTTACGTTCCAGTTTGCGCGAGCTGAAGGCACAGTCGACTTGCCGGTCAACAAGATAGCCATCAATTGGAACACGCCTATAGGCTTGAACAATTATGAATCTACGCAGACCGGCACCTCGTTTCACATTGCGGAGTTTTGCACTGATTGCCATGATGGTAACGCGGGCTCACATACAATAGAAGTAGCGCTTTTCTCAGAAGACAGGGCGCTTAGAGATCAGCTAGGCACCGACTCTTACGACATAGGTTTTGGTCACGATTCAAACTCGAGGCAGTGCGGGCGCCAGATGGTATTTGACTCTGAAGACGGTCAGGTTTACGGGCCTAACTGTCGGAATTGCCACAAAGCGACCGCGGATTGCGATATTTGCCATAGCGCGGCCGGTATGCCCGCTGCTGATACGCTCAAGTGGCCGCGTGAAGCGTTCACGACGAGTGTCGTGGATGCAGTCGCAGCGACGCCGGGCGGGTGGGGCGGACCGGGCTATAAGAGTCTCTATAACGAGGACAGCCTGACCAATAATGGTAAGACCTTCAGGAATGAAAGAACCGTGAAGTACTATGACGACTGGCGGACGCGTTCAAGCATTAATGTCGCGAGTGTCTGTTCTAACGATGGCTTTAATTGGCCACACCGTACGCTCTCATGGAAGATGCTCAAGAACGACATGTTCGGCTTGGATTTTGATGGTGCGACGTTAGTCGACCCGGGTGAAACCAGAACGCTTCCGAACGCAGGCGTCCCGGACGAGGTAGAAGACCAGACACCTGAATTTGAATGGACAGTGGCGTATTTCAATGCGGTGACTGCGACCGGCTTGCTATCTCCGACGCATGACTTGGATTCCACGTGTTTGGATTGCCATAACCCCTACACTTGGAACCCTCAATATGCAACCGAGCTGATTATCAAAGGCTTGCCGTAGGACCAAATCGATACTATTATCACGGGGCGCGCAGGCGCCCTTTTTTTTGTGTCATCAGTTGTTTTACAGTGTTATCCGGGCGTGTTTTTTATTTCACCCCTGACTTTGGTATCATATAAACCTGTGATGTCCGGCAAACTTCACACGAAAAATTGACGTTTGCCGACACCATTTGGTTATGTTAATATGCGAATATAGGCATAACACAATAGGAAGGCTGGAGCATAAGTGCGAACGGTAAGGTCAAGGGTCATGTTCTTTCAAGCGATGTCCGACCCGACCAGGCAAAAAATATTGTCATTATTGGAAAAACAAGAACGGATGTGCGTAAACGATATTGCGCGTTGTACACGGGCGTCTCAGCCAACGGTCTCTAAGCACCTCACGATTTTAAGAAACGCGGGGTTGGTTCATGGTCGTCGGGAAGGGCAGCAAGTACTATACTCGTTGAACACGCGCAATCTGCGAAGCCATCTTGCGGGATACTTCAGCAGGTTTTCATGTTGTGCCGACCTATTTCACGGTTTGACAGATACGCAGGAAAAGAAGAGTTGAGTTAGCGTAGAATGCATTAAAGGCAGGAGGTGTCAACTTGAAGAAATACATGTTGCGTCCGGTGGCGCATTGTTGCGAAGGCAAAGGATTGTAGTCCTGAGCACGACTTAAAACGGCTCGGTCCTGAGCAAGACAGTAAAAGGCTCTATTTTACTTGCCAAGTTTGCGTATGCAATTTACAAATAGCTGAATGAGCCGATTGTCATCTAGCGGTGCATCGGCGCTTTTCGTGGGCGCGACTTCAATCAATACGCGTAATGGTGGAACAAGGCGCTCACAATTCCCGTCATATAATACTAGCCATAAAGGGGAAGGTGTAATGAAAAAGGGCCTTATCGCAGTTGTAGCAATAGTCGTGGTCCTGGCGGGCATCGGGGCGATATTAGCCGGCTATTATAATTCGTTTGTCACCAAGAGCCAGGGTGTCGATAACCAGTGGGCGCAGGTAGAGACGCAGTATCAGAGAAGGTTTGATCTAATCCCCAACCTCGTCTCCGCAACACGGGGTATTATGAAGCAGGAGCGCGAGGTGTTCGGGGCTATTGCCGAGGCGCGCACCCGCTATTCAGGTGCGCAAACGCCGGGCGAGCAGGTGGAGGCGGCCAACCAGATGGAGTCTGCCTTAGGCCGACTCTTGGTTGTTATGGAGAATTATCCGCAGCTCCGGTCCAACAATACGGTTCAGCAGCTCATGGTGCAGCTTGAGGGCACGGAAAACCGCATCTCAGTCGAGAGGCGCCGGTACAACGACATCGTGCGCGACTACAACACCAGCGTCAAGCGCGTCCCGGGAACTCTCTTTGCCGGCATATTCGGCTTCAGTGAGAAACCCTACTTCGAGAGCCAGGCGGGGGCTGAGCAGACGCCTAACGTGGATTTAGAAAATGAATAAGTTGAGAAGAGGTATCATCGTCGCTGCCATACTTGCGATCGCAGCATTGATGTTTACTATGGGCACAGCTGGAGCCGCGTTGCAGCTACCTGAGCCTGGCGGCCACGTCAACGATTTCGCAGGCATGCTTTCGAGTCAGACGGTCGATGAATTCGAGGCCAAGCTCACGCAATATGAAAAAGAGACCGGCAACGAGATAGCGGTGGTCACTGTCGAGAACTTGCAAGGGACGACAGTCGAGGATTTCGCCGTGCGCCTTTTCGAGAAGTGGGCAATCGGCAAGAAAGACAAGGACAACGGGGCTTTGCTCCTCGTCGCCAAGGATGAGCGTCAGATGCGCATTGAAGTCGGCTACGGGCTGGAACCCGATTTGACCGACGCCGAGTCACACCAGATAATCAGCAACGTCATCACGCCCGCGTTTAAGGCGGGCGATTTCGATAAAGGTGTACGCGAAGGAGTAGACGCTATGGTCTCGACAATCGCGGGAGAAGCGGTTCCGGCGACTGAGACAGAATCGCGCCGTGAGCCGGGTGGAGATATCAGCTGGCTCATCTACCTCTTCGGTTTTGTCGTCTTTGGGGGCTTGCAGTGGGTTGGGGCGGTCCTGGCGCG
>JASEGT010000067.1 GCA_030018005.1 Actinomycetota bacterium | reverse complement strand
GGGTGGAGATATCTCCACCCTTTTAGTGTCATTTTACGAGTCCCCAAGGGGACCCGATTTCCTTAGACTTATGGTCTCACAGCACCGACATACCCGCCGTGGCTACTGAGGCTGCTGATCTTTACCACGTCACCGCTTTGCGGGGCGTGGATGAAGCTGCCGCCGCCGACATAAATGCCGACGTGCGATATCGTACCGCCGCGCGCAAAGAAGACGAGGTCTCCTGATTCCAGGTCGTCACGGCTTATTCGCTGGCCGCTGTTATACTGCGCTCTGCTCGAATGCGGCAGGCTGACACCCAATTGCCGGTAGACGTATTGGGTCAAACCCGAGCAATCGAACGAACTGGGTCCGTCGGCGCCCCAGCTATAGGGCTTGCCAAGTTCTCCCATAGCGATTCCAACGGTGCTCGAGCGTCCCTCGCCTCTCGATACGGAAACGCCGCTGCCCCTGTTGTAGCTGACTTGAATCTTGTTGCGCAGCTGGGCTTGCTTTTTTGCATCGGCACGGCGCTCGTCCGCGAGTTCCTTGCCGATGCGGGCCAGAAGCTTGTTCCGGTCGTTGAGTTGGGTCTGGATATTTCTCTTCTTGGCCTGCAATTCGGCAACGGTAGCTTTTTGCGCGCTTTCTTTCTCTACGAGCGCTGCTTTATGGGCTGCCGCCTCCTTCTTGCTCTCCTTTAAATCCTCAATAATCCGCGCATCGCGATCTGCCAATCTCTCAACCAGTTCGAGACAGTATAGAAATTGGTCGAGGTCGGTCGTGCTCAAGAGTACCTCTAGATATGAGAGCCCACCCTCGCGGTACAAGGATGCGATCCGCTTATTGATCGCCTCTTGCCGTTGGGATGATTCCCGCTCAGCTTCCGCTAACTTAGCGCTGACTATTTTGAGCTCGCTCTTGGTCTTATTAAGAGAATGGGATGCTGAGTTGTGCTCTTCAACAACCACATCGAGCTGTTGGTCGATTTGGCTTATCTGAGTCTTGATTTTACGGACTTCCGCTTGCCTGTTGGTATTGAGCGGATTCGCGGTGGCCGGTGAGATCACGGCTGCAATAACTATAGTGACTAAGGATATGACTGAGACTAAACTGTGTCTGCTACGATAAATGCTACATCTCCTCCTATGTTCAGCGCTATCCTATGCTTCGTCAAAAAGTATTCTATGCTTTAATCTTCAAATCCTTTTCAAAAGTAGAACTGAGTAAGTTTATCACAAAATATTTTTTAAGGGCAAACCCGCTCTACCAGCGGTTATCAGTAAAGCTGCAGGTAGCTAGATATGCCATCAAATACTGCCACAGCTATTTTTTGCCTAAGAATCTCTTCTTCAAGGAGCGGCATCTCATCCGATTTCGAGCTGAATAACGGCTTTATGCGAACCGCCGCGACCGCCTGACCCGGCTTAACATCGAGCTTTGCCCGCTCGACTCCGAGGTCTTGTAACTCCAGGGCGCAGACCAGCTCCTCCTGCAAGATCTTTGCCAATACCTGGCTGCGCGTGGCGCGTTCATCGAAAGTATCGTCATAATGGACAGCGCTGCCGGAGCGCTCCTCCTCTTCGGCGATATTGAGGCTGAACTCGATATAGATATCGGCCGCCCCATCGAAGCTGCCGATGGCGTCTCCATCGAGATACACCACCCGCGCTCCCAGGAGTTCCAGAAGATTACCGAGGCGTATCCCTAGGTCGCGGTTGGTCTCCACTGCTGAAGCCCGCGCTTGTCCCTCGAGTTCGTCCTGCATGAATATGGGATTGATAACGATACGCCTGTTCTCGAAGATGGAGAGCGCGGAGTCTTGGTTCCGGTGCGGGTCGGGATAGATGGCGCTCGCCTCACTGCTTAACAGATGCCGGAAGTTCTGGATAGCGGCGTGCGTCGATGGACCGAAGATACCGTCGCTCTGCAGCCCGACGTTTCGCTGGTATTCGCGGACCGCGCGCTCAGTAGTCTCGCCATAGACGCCGTCGACCTGCCCGGTGTTGAAACCGAGTGTGTTTAAGTTGCGCTGCAGTTCTTTTACATCATCGCCGCGGAAAAAGGGGCTTCTTAAATAGATAAGGCGGTCACCGAGCTTGTAGGTCGCCTCGACCAGCGCTCTCCAGGTCTCTTCGGAGACGACCCCGTCGACGAAGAGGCCACGGTCGCGCTCGAACATGACCACGGCGGCCTCAGTCGCGTCGCCGAAACTTCCATCGACACCGCTCGGACCCAGGTTATAGCCGAGCCTCGAGAGCCTTATTTGTATATCGACGACCTCGTCGCCCCGGTCGCCTTTGGAAAAAGATCGCATCATATCCCCGCGCTGTTACTCATTCATGGTCGAACACTCTGGTGAGCAATAAATCTCTTCGTCTGCCTCGAACGGTCTCCCTAATATTTTACAGCCGCAAGAAAAGCACTTCGGAGCCAGCTTCGTTATGGCACACTGAAATGAACAGAACGTGTGAACCGAGCGGCCATAGCTTACATCAAGAGGATGTTCGGTTTCAACCTTACAGACGTCGCATTGCTTTATCATTTTTGCCGTCCCCTTCTGCTGTGGAAAGTCCGGGCGCGCTTACCCCAAGATATTACCATATAGATATAATATAAGCTTCGGAGTCGATTTTTCAAATGAGTCACGTTTGTCAGGACATGAAAAAGAGGCCGCCCGTTGAGCAGCCCCTTTGATAGTCTCTGGTGTGCCTACTAGGCCTTTTTTCCCGGTTGCCGTATCCGCTTCGCGAATGTCTCGGGCCTGAGCGCCAACTCGAGTACCTGATCCATGTGGTCGACGAAATGGAACTTGAGTTCTTCTCTGACCTCTTTGGATACGAGTTCGAGGTCTTTCTCGTTCTCCTCGGGCAGAATTATCTCCTTGATGCCGGCTCGATGTGCGGCCAGAACTTTCTCCTTGACGCCACCGATTGGGAGCACTCGTCCCCTCAGCGTTATCTCGCCGGTCATCGCCAGCTCGCGTTTGACCGGGCGCTTGGTCAGCGTCGAAGCCAAAGCTGTCGCCATGGTGATGCCGGCCGATGGACCATCCTTGGGGATGGCTCCGCCGGGCACGTGGATGTGCGTATCGAATTCGCTATAGAAATGCTTGTCGATTTTGAGTACCTCGGCACGGGATCGCACGTAGCTCACAGCCGCTTGCGCCGACTCGCGCATGACCTCACCGAGGTGGCCTGTGAGAATCAGCTTGCCTTTGCCGCTCAGGGTCGTCGCCTCGACGGAGAGGACGTCGCCGCCCGCTTCGGTCCAGGCAAGCCCGGTCGCGACACCGATCTCGTCGGCTTCTTCGGCCAGCCCGTAGCGGAACTGGCTCGGCCCCAGGTAATCGTGGAGGTTCTTTTGTGCTATCTTCAAGCGCTTCTTCTCGCCTTCGACGACTTTTCGCGCTACCTGGCGGCAAATGCTAGCTATTTTGCGCTCTATGTCTCGCACACCGGCTTCGCGGGTATATTCGCGTATGATTTTCCGGAGCGCCGATTCCTCTATCAAAATGTTCTTGTCATTTAAGCCATGTGTTTCAACCTGCTTGGGAATCAGGTACTCGGTCGCTATATGGACTTTGTCTTCCTCGGTGTAGCCCGAGTACGGTATTACTTCCATGCGGTCTCGGAGCGCCGGCGGTATCGTCTCGAGCATGTTCGCCGTCGTGATAAAGACAACGTCTGAGAGGTCAAATGGTACCTCCAGGTAGTGGTCGCTGAAGGCGAAGTTCTGCTCGGGGTCGAGCACCTCCAGCAGCGCCGCGGTAGGGTCGCCCCTAAAATCGGCCCCCACTTTATCTATCTCGTCGAGCATAAAAACCGGGTTTTTAGTCCCCGCCTGATGTATAGCTTGGACGATGCGACCGGGCAGCGCCCCGACGTAGGTGCGCCGGTGTCCCCTTATCTCGGCCTCGTCATGGACGCCGCCGAGTGAAATCCGCACGAACTTTCTCCCGAGAGAGCGGGCGATAGATTTGCCGATGGAGGTCTTGCCGGTTCCCGGCGGACCTACGAAACAGAGTATCGGCCCGCGCATCTTCTCGGTCAATTTATGGACCGCAAGGTACTCGAGGACGCGCTTTTTGACGTGCTCCAGACCGTAGTGGTCTTCGTCGAGTATCTTAGACGCCTCTTTAAGGTCGAGTTTTTGCTTCGATTTTTTCTGCCAGGGCAAACCGATGAGCCAATCGAGGTAGGTACGAATGACCGACGACTCCGCGGCCGCTTGAGGCATCTTCGCGAGCCTATCTAGCTCTTTAAGGGCCTTCTCGTTGACCGGCTTCGGCATCTTGGCCGATTTAATCTTAGCGCGCAACTCATCTATCTCCGCGGCCTGTTCGTCCGCTATGCCGAGTTCCTGGTGGATGGCTTTTAGCTGCTCGCGCAGGAAATATTCTTTTTGGGTCTTCGTCAGCTGTTCTTTGACGCGCGACTGTATCTTGCTGCCTATCTCGAGTATCTCAAGCTCGCGGCTTAAGAAGGTTGAGACCCGCTCCAAGCGCTCGCGAGCGTTGACGGCTTCGATTATCCGCTGTTTTTCATCTATCTTTAGATTCAAATGGAAGGCTATAAAATCGGCTAGGCGGCTCGGCTCATCAATGTTAGCGGTGGCCAGCAAGACCTCTTGTGGTATGGGCTTGCCCAGGCTTGCCGACCGTTCGAACTGCGAGACGAGGTTGCGCATGAGTGCTTCGACCTCGATATCTTTTTCTTCTTCTTCGTCTAAGACCTTTATCCTTACCCTGAAATAGGGCTCGGTCTGGGTGAACTCGACGATTTGAATACGGCTGAGTCCTTCTACGAGCGCTTTAGCCGTACCGTCTGGTATTTTCAGTTCCTGCATGATCGTGGCGGCTGTTCCGAGCTGGTATAGGTCTTCTATCTCCGGCTCCTGGACATCGGCTATCTTCTGGGTGACCAGCGCTACGATGTGTTCTTCCTTCATCGCCGCTTCGAGTGCGTTTATCGAACGTTCTCTTCCTACAAAGAGGGGTACGACAAGGTTTGGAAAGATTATCATATCCCTCAGCGGGATTAAGGGTAATTCTTCTGGTATGACTAGTTCTTCTTTGCCTGTTTCAAGCATACGACTCTCCTTCTTCCACATATTTTAGACAACGCGCAATGCGGTCCTGTTCACATTTATCCCCGGGTAACCGCATGGCTAACCCGAAGCGGCGTAAATCTCATTTCAACTTAAAAGATTATCGGATAACGTATAACGCACCTTAATCGGGTATGAGAACTTTCTCGCAGCGGCTAAGGAGCCCCGCCGTTGCTGACGATAATAACTTTACCAGTTTTTCCGGATTTGCGGCAACAAAGGCAAAAGGTGTGGCGATGAACAACGGTTTCGGGAGACTCACAAAGGTCATCATATCCTTGGCGATAATAGGAGTTTTAATAAACGATGTGGCCGTTGTTGCGACCAACTACTGGCTCGCGGACAAATTCGCGCGCTCGGTCGCCGAGGAAACCGCCGGCACCTATCGAACCTCCGGAGGCAAGCAAGAGGTCGCTCTCATGGCCGCTTATAAGATGTGCGAGCTGACGCAGAGCAAGCTTACAGGCTTTGCCATCGAGAACGGTTTCGCAGTAGTGGAGGTCGAGACTACTCCTAAGAAAACCCTGTTCGCGCACCGTATCGGTTACTTCAACGCCTACTTGTCGGGCAAGGCGGTCGCTCGAAGTGCTACCAATTAAGCCATTGCCGACATCTCCTCTTTTTCTTCTTGACCAGCAGTTTTTCTGCTAGCAACAGCTATCAGTTAGCCCCAAAAAAGATTATAATGTTTTTACTATGTCAAAAATAAATAAGAAACGGCCAATTTACGTACTAGACACAAACGTATTGCTCTACAATCCAAAAGCGATATACGCGTTCCCGGACGCGGATGTCGTAATACCCGACACCGTCTTAGGAGAGCTGGACAAGGTAAAGACTTCGCGGGCCGACCGTGAGCTGCGCTATCGCAGCCGCCAAATCTCGCGGATTCTCTTCGATCTGTCCGAAAAAGGAAAGCTTACTGACGGGATATCCTTCGGCAAGAATTCTATAGTGAAGGTGATGAGCTTTGACCCCAGTAAGGGGACGCCGGAGTCCTTCAGTGCAAAGAACTCGGATGATAGGATTCTGACCATCGTCTACCAGGTAAAACAAGATACCAATGGACGACCGGTGACTATTGTGACCAACGATTTGAACATGCTCTTGAAAGCGCAGGCGCTCGGAGTCAACGTCGAGCACCCGGGAGAGGAGTTTGCGTACGGCGGCGTCAAACGGGCCTTCTTTAAGGTAAAGGCCCAGAAGAAAGCTCTTACGGCGGTCGCGGCAGTCGCGGCAGTCGTCGTCGGTATGGCATTCTTCCCGCAAATCGCGGACTATTTGGGGCTTAGGCAGGGAACGGCCATTCCGGAAGGGCCGCCGCAGCTGGTCCAGCGCTTCCAGGATTACCAGAATAACGTCAAAGCGCTGGAAGCACAGCGAGATACGTATCTCGCAATAATCAAGAACAGCCCAAAGGATGTCCAAGCCCTTACCGGCCTCGGAAACACCTATTTCAATATGGGACAATTGAGCCAGGACAAGGATAGCTATCAGAAGGCTATCGAGTATTATAAGAAAGCTCTCGCAATCGACGCGAATCAAAACTCCACGCGAACGGATATGGCTCTCGCCTATTCATACCTGGGCACGACCGATTTGGCTATTCGCGAACTCAATACGGTAATAAGCAAAGACAAAGATTTCTACCAGGCATACTTTAACTTGGGCGTGATACTCCTGCAAGAAGAGAACGACCTGCTCAACGCACGTTCAAACTTCATTAAGGTCAAGGAGAAAGCACCGAAAGACAGCATCTTCTACGTTCAGGCGGAGGAATACCTGAAACAGGTAGAGGCCCAGTTGAATTCACAATCGAAAGGCGGGTAATGCGCTTGAGTAACGAATACGATGTGCTTATAATAGGCGGCGGGCCCGCTGGGCTGGCCGCCGGTTTGTATGCGGGACGCTCAATGCTTAGGACAAGGCTCTTCGAGAAAGAACTTATCGGGGGACAAGCATCGATTACGGATATTATCGAAAACTACCCCGGTTTTCCCGAGGGTATCACCGGGTTCGAGCTTGCCGAAAAGATGCGCGAGCAAGCGCAAAAGTTCGACGTCGAGTTAGACATGAACGAAGTCACCTCGGCGGATTTGAGTGGTCCCTTAAAGAAAGTGACAACGCCTGACGGCGAGTATTTTGCCAAAGCGATTATTGTCGCGAGCGGCGTGCGCCCGACCAAGCTCGATGTACCGGGCGCGGCGGCGCTTACCGGGCGCGGCATCTCGTACTGCGCCACATGCGACGGCCCGTTCTTTAGAGACAAGCGGGTCATGGTCATCGGCGGCGGCAACTCGGCCGTTGAAGAAGCTATCTACCTGACGAAATTCGCGAGCAAAGTCACGATCGTGCACCGGCGCGACCAGCTTCGCGCCGAGAAAATAGTCCAAGACCGTGCGTTCAAAAACGAAAAGGTCGACTTCCTGCTCGATTCGGTACTCTCGGGAGTCTCCGGCGAGAACTCGGTCTCAGCGGTTATGGTGAAGAACGTCAAGACCGGTGAAGAAAAAGAGGTTGGGGTCGAAGGCATCTTCGTCTTCGTTGGAAATATCCCAAACACCGAACTCTTCGCGGGCGCGCTCGATGTCGACGAGGCAGGCTATGTCATCACCGATGATGCGCTGATGGCTTCCATCCCGGGTGTCTTCGCCGCGGGCGACGTCAGAAAGAATAATTTAAAGCAGGTCGTGTGGGCTGCCGCCGAAGGGGCACTTGCCGCGGTATCTGCCGAAAAATTCATAGAGACTCAAGAGTAGAGAGGAACGCTGAATGGGAGAGAGCGTGGTTGAAGTAAACGAGCGGACGTGGGATGCAGAGATTGTTAATTCGGATAGGCCGGTTCTGGTAGACTTCTGGGCGCAGTGGTGCGGACCGTGTAGGATAGTTGCCCCGGTCATCGAAGAACTAGCCGGTGAATTCTCGGAGAAAGTCAAGTTCGCCAAGTTGAACGTCGACGACAACCCGCGCATAGCCGGCCAGTTTCAGGTAATGAGCATCCCCACTTTCATCCTATTCGAAAAAGGCGAAGCGAAGCGGCGGTTCATGGGTGCGATGCCTAAAGAGAGATTCGTCGATGAACTTTCCCAGTGGCTTGGATAACCGATGAAAATACTCGTAGTAGACGGGGCTGGTGGCAGCATAGGTCAGCAGATCGTCGCCAGGCTCAGGGAGCAACTCCCCGATAGAATAGAGATAATAGTGCTGGGCACGAACGCGATTGCGGCTAGCAGCATGATGAAGGCGGGGGCAAACCGCGGGGCTAGCGGCGAAAACGCCTTTCGGATAACCGCGCCCGAGGCCGACATCATAATCGGCCCGATATCGGTAATCGTGCCCAATTCGTTTATGGGTGAGCTTACCGCCGCGATGGCGGAGAGCTTATCGCTGTCGAAAGCCAAGAAAATCCTGCTGCCGATGAGCCAGCCGCATATCGACATCGTGGGGGCGAGCAACCTGCCGCTCCCCCACCTCATGGACGAGATGCTCAGGATAGTCAAGAGCACGCTCACCGGCAATAAGACCCGTAGAGTTGTGGAGGTTAAAGGAAATGTGTGAGACGAACGTATATATCGAGAAAGACGGCGAGCAAGAGATATTTATGAAAGATGTAGTCTCGATAACACCATCGGGCGACAAACTTCTCCTCGTCGACCTCTTCGGAGAGCAGAAGCAGGTCAAGGCCGATTTCAAAGAGCTGAAGCTCCTTGACCATATGGTAATTTTAACGCCGAACGAATAACTCGGAGCCGCTGCCGAGCGCGCCGAAAAAACAATTAATTGGCAATAATTGCTTACCCTCTATAGGCAGCGCGCTCGAAACCTGATATGCTTTTGACAATCTAATATCTAATAACCAGACCACGAAGGTCTAGCGGGGCGAACCCCGCCAGTTCGTGGTTTTTGTATTTGGTAGAAAATCGGCGGCGCCTAATCCGGGGCGAACGCCACAAGGCCAAGCCGGAGGTGTGGAAATGTGTCAAGCAGGACTCAATGCGACCGACTTTAAGGTCGCGATTTACCAGCTAATAGAGCATTCCAAGCTCTTGAATACCAATGCCGAGCAGTGGGCGCGGCTCGCCGATGTGGCGCACGTAGACGGGCTTTCGAGCAAGCTCAAAGACGCCGGGGCGAAAGCGGCCGAGGCCGCAGCGCTCTTAGAAGCGGCGATGGAGGATTTACGCCACCATCAACATGACCATGACCACGTGCATATCACGGAGATCTAGGCTTACAGAGCTTTTAGCGCCCGATGAATCGGGCAACTGCAACCGGACACCGAAGTGTCTAAGAGTAAACAACGGTTGGAATTTTTAAAGGAGCCGGAAATGCATATCCCTGATGGATTCTTAGACACGAAGACGTGGGTCACGACTGCGGCTGCATCGAGCATAGCCATAGCGTATGCGGTGCGCCGGGCGAACAAAGAGCTAGAAGAGAAAGATCCGCCGCTCATGGGCGTCCTGGCGGCGTTCATTTTTGCGGCGCAGATGCTCAACTTCCCGGTCGCGGGCGGCACTTCGGGTCATTTCCTCGGCGCCGCGCTCGCGGCGATTCTCATCGGCCCGTGGAGGGCAATGCTGGTCATGCTCGCGGTCGTCGGCGTCCAGGCGTTTCTCTTTGGCGACGGCGGTATCAGCGCGCTTGGGGCCAACGTGTTCAACATGGCGATTATCGCCCCGTCCGTCGCCTATCTCGTCTACGGCGTGATAAAGCGTTTCAGCGCTCCGGTGGCGGCATTTGCGGCCGGGCTGGTATCGACGGTGGTCACAGCGCTCGTGGTTGCAATCGAGCTCTATCTATCCGGCACCGCGCCGCTGGCGATAACCGCTTCACTCATGACCGGCTGGCACATCGTCATCGGGGCGGCCGAGGGTCTTATCACGGCTACCACCGTCGGCTACCTAGCCAGAGTCCGGCCCGACCTTATCCATGGCAATACCGCGCTAGACGTGCGAAGCATAGCCGTCTTTTCGTCGATATCGGTCGCGCTCGCGGTATTTCTGTCGCCGCTCGCCTCGTCATTCCCCGACGGTCTGGAGCGGGTCGCGCACGACATAGGTTTTATCGACAAAGCAACAGTCCTTTTCAATGCGCTCATTCCCGACTATGCGATACCTGGGCTGCGAAACGAGTGGCTGGCGACCGGCCTGGCCGGCTTGTTGGGTGTCGGTATCGCGCTGGGTGTCGGTTTCGGCCTCGCCGGAATCGCAAGGCGCCGGCAGGTTGGTGGAGAGACCGGCTAGTAACAGGCGCAGCGCCATAGGAGCCTGAGCGATGGATTCGCAGCACGAGCATGACCACGACGACGAGATACACTTCCACGACCACGCGCACGGGGCGGTTACGCATCGCCATGCCCACTATCACCAGCACGTCCACGAGGAAGCCGCCGACAAAGAGCTTCAGGAAACTCACCGGCATACGCATACCTACTCCTTCGAGCTTTACTCACATGCCGACTCCCCTATCCACCGCTTAGACGCGCGCACTAAAACTATTGCGCTCGTCGCGCTTATCATGGCGATTGTGCTGACTCCTGCGGCGGAAGTCTGGCGCTTCGGCCTTTACTTCACCGCGATAACGCTGCTCTATATTATTGCGGGCGTGCCGCTCACCTTTGGCGCAAAGCGCTCGCTCATCGTCCTCCCTTTCGTGCTCTTTGCGGGAGTCCTCCTGGTGTTTATGCCGGACAAGCCCCACCCCGAAGCTTATAATCTGGGATTCGAGCGCTACGCGATAACGCACGGGGGCCTCTATACCCTCTTCAACGCGCTGATTAAGTCGTGGCTATCGGTGCTGACAACGATACTCCTCTACTCGACGACGCCGTTTCCGAAATTCGTGAAGGGGCTCGAGCTTATCCGGGTGCCGCAGGTTTTGACGATGCTCTTTTCGTTTCTCTACCGCTTCATGTCGGTGCTGACAAGCGAGGTCAAGACGATGCTGCGCGCGCGCGACGCGCGCGCCTTCGGCGGTAGCCGTATCTGGCACCTTAAAATCATCGGGCAGATGGTTGGTAGCCTCTTTATCCGCTCCTACGAGCGCGCCGAGCGGGTCTACGCGGCGATGTCGGCACGGGGCTACGACGGGACGATAAAGACCCTTGAAGTGCCGGCGTTTGCGATGCGGGACGTAGTCTTCACCGTGCTTTTTTTTGGGACGCTATCGATAATTTTATTCTGGAGGCTCTAGGTTTTGGATACTGTTTCACACACTGTTATAGATAATATAATTCAAGCGACCGGCTTGACATATAGCTACCCGGATGGGACCGCCGCACTCAAAGGCATCGACCTTGCGGTGCGCGAGGGAGAGCGGGTGGCGCTTCTTGGCCCGAACGGCGCCGGTAAATCGACTTTTCTGATGCACTTAAACGGGACGCTCAGGGGCGAGGGCGAGCTGCTGCTCGACGGCCTGGCACCGACCAAGCAAAACTTGAAGAAGATTCGCGGCCTCGTCGGCCTCGTCTTCCAAGACCCGGACGACCAGCTCTTTTTAACGACCGTCTTCGACGACGTCGCATTCGGCCCGATAAACCAGGGTTTGAATGAAGCCGAGGTCGCCGCGCACGTAAAAGATGCCCTCGAGGTAGTCGATATGCTCTGGGCAACGAGCCGTTCCGCGCACCATTTAAGCTTCGGCGAGAAGAAGCGGGTGGCGCTCGCGACGGTCCTCTCGATGAACCCCAAAATACTCGTCCTCGATGAGCCGACGAGCAACCTCGACCCGCGGGCCAGAAAACGCCTGGAGGCGCTCATCCTCGAGCTCGGCCACACCATGATAATCGCCACCCACAACCTCGATTTCGCCTGGCGCTCCTGCGACCGCTCGGTCATCCTCTCGGGCG
>JASEGT010000066.1:2523-12409 GCA_030018005.1 Actinomycetota bacterium | reverse complement strand
CCGGACATTTGAATGATGACAGCTTTAGCTCGCCGCACCGCACAATATCCATATGTGCAACTTACCTATTTTTTAAACCTCGTAAGCTGCGCTTCTTTCAGACTGTGCGCAAAAAACATCCCGAGACGCTCTGTGGCCACTGCGCCCTTCGCGAGCAAGCATCCTCAAGCCATCCCCAAAAGGCTAACACTTTAATAGAACCGTAGCGCCCCGTAGATATGGTACATGATAAGCGCCATATACAAAAGGAGAATGAAGATGCCGGCCTCTAAGACTAACCGGTATCTCCGCAAGAACCAAATGAACGCAGTTATGATCAAACCCACCGCTATCTTAAACGCGCCGGCAACCGCAGGGCCCATCATGAACAAGCGATCCATCACCGGATTGCCTTCAGAATGACCTGCAGACAACGCCTTCAAAGTAAAAATAAAATCGGCGATATTGAAGAGATTGAACATGATCAACAGGAGTATCAAGGCATAAAGATTTTCGCGCAAATGAAAGGCGCCTTTTCCAAAAACCTGTGAGTAGAACCCTCTTCTACCATGGTTTTGCCGGCGGTCAAAACCATCACGGCGCTCCCAAAGCTTCAGGCTTAAGGTTCTCTCCCGACGTCCTGAGCTCCGTCGATTCGGTCCGAAGTTGGCGCAACCCTCACAGGGCATCTCGCAACCGGTTTTTATGTCTTTGCCGACATAGCAGACATGCTTATCCAAGTAATAACCCCACAAATAATATTTCGCCTCACGTTAATATTTAAAGCCCGGCAAGCGACAAAAACAAGTCCGATTTAGCCAAATGTAAGGACAACATGTCCGACTTCGATAAACAATTCGCTTAGCACTTGATTCCTTCTTCTTAGGATATCGGATTCAAGTCGTCTTTGATTAGAGCTTAATAGGGATTTCGAAGGTGCTGCAGACATACGCAGATTTAACATTTAGACCGGGATAGATGAAGGTTCGAAACGATTACTGGAAGCATTAATGGGCTCTGATGGCTACTCGCTCAAAACCCCGCTGAATTGACAAGAATCGGGTTCGCAGTATCCGACGCTCCCAAACATTCGACATATGTACTCGTCGGAAGCTCCTTCAAGGTTGACGTTGAAGCGCGCTCTCATTAACGAGACTATCAAGTCCAGCGTTATTAATACCACCCTCTTGCAGCATCGGCACCGGCTTGTATCGTCCGCCAGGTGTTCTATCGCCTGCGCCACAACCCTCATAGTGGTGCCATCGTTTTGTTCGCCATTTCCCCGCACTGCGCTAAGAACCGCCTGGAATGAAACGCCTACCGCAGCGACCATCCCACACACACCGGTGCTATGCGCAAACCTCGGGTTTGACTGCTCTTTCGTCGATTCGAGAGCCGCCAGAATATCGTCTTCGCTCATGCTTATCGAGCCCTCGTTCTTAACGGCGATCAGCAAAGCGGCTGTAAATATCCACGCATGGTCACAGGAGTGCTTTTCCAGAGTAGGGTGGGACATCAAGAATTCAGCTATGTCAAAGGGATTCCTGGAGCGGCTCGAATGTATAATCTCTTCGAGAAAGCTCGATAGCGGCATATGCTGGCAGGTGCGGCAGACAAAATGTCCTTCCGGGCACCAGACCCTCGCTCGATGCTCTTCTCCACAAAAATAACAGCTGAGAATGCCGTCTTCATCAAGATACTCAAGGTTTTCCGCACATAACGCGCATCCCTTTTCGGGAAATACTCGCGACTCCGGGCTCGCGTCTGCAGAGTGCAATAGCTCTAGCTCTGAATATTCTTCGTCGATAGTCGAACCTTGCACCGTCGCGGTGCGCTGTTCTTTTGAGGACGCGCTGGACGCGACCCCTGCCTTTTTATTTTTTGCCTCGAGCAAGACTCCACCGGAACCTATTTCCACACATCAGCCGTGGTAATAGCTTCCTTTTGGTTCCGCATCAAACATGCTTTACCTCTTGATAATTTCTCAACTAAATATTAACACCTCTTGTGATTAATTTCCATCCCTATTTCCGTGGCAGCTCATATAATTTAAGCCTATTTCATGCAACTATTAGACATCATTATTATTATTTGGGGGATGCGCTTTAGTTCAAGGCAAGGGCTAGTCCGATATGCTGCCACCTACAATGATAATAATCAGACAAGCGCGTGTCATGTCGCAGAATATAAAACCAGCGAACGCCGACAATGCGCGCGTTCACTGGTCGAATTCTCAACTATTATCTGTGGTCCCCGCTACTCTTTGTCCGGGAGCATTTCTTCTTTAAGGATTTTCCACTTATCTTTTTCTTTTGCCACTTCCCAACGGTATGTGTTCTTACCGTAAGTGCTATAGTCCTGGGCCTGCGTGCGATACCTAATAAAAAACTCAATCGAGGCTTCGACTTCCGCTTTATCACCAGTAAGTTTTTCTTTCGTGAACTTAACGTCAGCTATATTGAAGCTGCTAATCTTTTCCCCGGAATTGTCATCCGTCGCAGCAGCTATATCAGCGGCAGTCATAGCGTCGAGCAAACGTTGTTGCTCTACTAGTGCTCCTGATTCCGCACTGTAATATTCGATCAATGCCTGCTTAAATTCCCTGATCTTATCCTGATTCTCATTTAGACGAGCGTTATGCTTGATTGCCCAGCCGTTGATGACTAGATTTTTGACCTCAACCTCGCGCTTCTGCGCATCGGGTGATGTCTTACCACCTGACACCATCTGCACTCCAACAATAGCCAACACTACGACCGCTACTCCGATAATGATCGAATACGACTTCTTGTTTAAGCGCACTCAATCCTCCAATCTTAAACGAGGGCCTTGAATTATTGCCTTACAGTGACCCGTGACACATGCTCCATACTAAGCTTAATTCTATTAAATATAGCGCGCAATAGCAACTCAAAGCGATAATCGATTCACCTAAAGCACAACCACTCGTGCGCCGGCACAGATGCTCTCTGTGGGAAGGTTGCCGAAGCGCAGGGGAGACACATGCTATTATTCGTGCATGCTTCGCTTTCAGGTTTATCCAGACTCCGCGAGAGACGTACGGCTGGCCTTTTAAGCAGTCCAAACCAACAGGAATTCTGTTTGCATATGTGTAAGCAGCATGATCAACTGTTTTGACAAAATAAAGAAAGGCCTAAGATAACCTTCGCTTCGCCGCCCTTCCCCATTCTGGGGCTACAATAAGGATTTCCTATGAACACCTCGGGTTTACTCACCCAACATATCCATCAGGTCCTTTATTCACTGACAGCTTATGCCTGACTACCGGTCCCATCCATGTTGGTGGGGTACGCTAGTCTTTTTCTGCTACCTTAAGCCTCTCAGTCTGAAGTTTTCAAATATCTTTCTTTCAGCCCAATTATACTTAATAATATCGTTCCGGTCAAGTTATTTCTTGTCCCCAACAACCCGCTTACCGCTCCACTTTCGCACGCCGCAAGGTCGCCTGGTCGCACACTCACCCTCAGCATCGTCCGCCAAATTCTTGCGTTTCCAGGCCGAGTAACAGGAGAATATGGTCGAGCACCTGGGACAGGGGCGCGCGACTTTCGGCTCCTGTGTTTTTACGCGCTCTCGACAATTGGGGCAAATGATTACCGGTGAGTCTTCTTCGGTCTTAGCTTTAATGGCCCGCAATGCTCCCGACATTTTTCCGGCACAATCGACACATAGCATGAGGCGGGTGGATTGCTCGAATTGGAGCGAATCGTATTGCGCTAAGACCAGAGTCCAAACATTAATACATTGATTGCCACATATATCGCATTGTCCTTTTTTCAACCTTTTCACCTTTGATATGATAGCAATATCGACGAATTCAACAGCTATTATTTCTTCAATAAATACGATTTCTTCTTGTGCTGGCTAGCGTTCTACGGATAAGCGCTTAAGAACTAATTGTAAGCTTAAGGTTAAGCCATAGAGTCTGCAAAAATCAAGTCTCTGTCTCGAAAGATCATGCCGGTAGCTCTGCTGATAGCTTCATAGAACAAAACGATGGTCAATAATGCGCTGTTTTGCACTGTAAAAACTCCGAAAAAAGGGGAGCCACAGCTCCCCTTGCGTTGTTCGTCTCTTGCTGCGTTAAATAAGACCGGCCCAGTGAACTACCGCCAACACCAGCACAACAATAGTGAGGACATAAATGAAGTTTGCAATGCCGACGGTAAAGCTGAATACACCGAACAGCTGCAGCAGGGCCAAAATGACAAGTACGGCGAGTATCGCGTAAATAATGCTCCACAATCCTCTAGACGTTCCCGTTGCCACAACCAACACCCCCTTATAATTGTTTTTTACCCAGCATTTCCGGCTTGAAACAGCTTGGGGCATTTTGATAGCGCGGCTAAACTTGGCAGGGGGCTATCGTGCATCGGCGCGTTCTGTCGCCGACATCCGCGAAAACAGTTTCGCGACGACTAGACTGCCCGCTATCAGTGTGAAATAGTACGTGAGGGCGCGCCAGACTAGCACGACCAGTCCGATCAGGTGGGCGGGGACAACGCTGAAGAGCAACATCGTAAAGCCAACTTCTACTGCTCCACTCCCGCCCGGGGTTGGTGAGGCGGGGACCAGACAGAACAGCAGAAACATCCTGAAGATGAGGGTCGAAAAGCTTCCCTCCCATCCAAAGCCCAGTAAGACGAGTGGAAGGACGGAGAAGAGCGCAAACCATGCTCCAACCTCGACAAGGAATACAAGGCCCAGTGCAAAATAGTTTCTGGGAGAAAAAAGGTCTTTCAGGTTTGCGCTAAGGCGATTAATTTCATCGTCGATTTTGCTTTCAAAACTCTCCCGCCGGTCGTCTTTGAACAATCGAGATATAAGTCGAGTGCTGAATGTCCGCCGCACGATTCGGGTCGCGTCCACCGGACGTTTAATGAAGTAAAGCGCGAGCAGACTCCATATTAGAGCTACAGAGACGACCCCAATGAGGATGTTCGTGCCAATCCCTTCCGGAACGGACGACCTGAAAGCAATCAATATCATAAGCCCCAGAAAAGCGAACAGCCACGAAGAGGTCATGGCGCGAGCGCCTGTGACTGCTGTCGCCTGTCCCGGCGAGAGCTTTTCCTTTGACAGCAGGTACACCTGCGTAGGCATTAACCCCGATCCGAACGGAGTGATGAAGCCGAAAAAACTGCCACCCAGATAGACTTTTCCCGAGGCGACCATAGTTATCGGGCGCTTGATTGCTTTTGCAAGAATATAGAACGCGGCGGCGCTAAAGAACCAACTTATAATCATAGCCAAGACGGCAAGTACAAGATAGACGGGAGTCATCCTTTTCAACGCATCCAGCGTGCTTGTATCGAACGTAAAGAACATGATACCGGCAATGGCCAGCACGCCGAGGGAAAAAACAAACACCAAGCCTTTTTTTGCTCTATTTCGATCAATATGATTATCTGAATTACCATGCAAAACGCGAAGAAGCCTCCATTATTATTTCATCAAATGCTATGTAAGTATAACCAATTCTACGTTAATTTCCACTAAGTAAGTGATTTAGATGATAGACCGTGCGCGAGTTCGAGGCCGGTAGATGCGCGTCTTAGATATGGGGCAACAGCCTATTAAGAAATTTCCGATTCTAGAGGGGTACACGGGGTGGGAACGGCTGCGGCGTACTAGCCGGCTTCCTCGATCTCAATCTCGACGCCTGCCTCAGAATCCATAACGCCGTCGGACAACATATCGCCATCGAACTCTGAGACTTCAGCGCGGTTGGCCTCCTCGACTAGCCCAATTATACGGCTCATAGCTTCAACCATCTCTGGATCAAATTGTACATGTGCGCCGGCCTTCAACCGCGCAAGACCTTCGTGAAGCGTCAGCGATTTGCTGTAGGGTCGGTCTGAGGTGATGGCTTCGAGCGCATCCGCAATCGCTAAAATGCGCGCCCCTAATGGAATTTCCTCGCCTGCCAGTCCCGAAGGATAACCTTTGCCGTTAAACCACTCGTGGTGATGGCGGACAATCGGCACGACATCCGCCAGAAATTCGATTGGACGAATTATATCGGCGCTCATGACCGAATGCGTCTTCATCACCGACATTTCATCAGACGTCAGCGAACTGGTCTTGTTCAATATATTCTCAGCGATTCCGATTTTTCCAATGTCATGAAGGAGGCCCGCATACTCGATCGCCTGCACAACATCAGCGCCAAGGCCGAGTTCTTGGGCAAGAGCGACGGCGAACCTGCTGACGCGATCTGAATGATTAGCGGTATACGAGTCTCGCGCGTCGATTGCCATAGCCAGCGCCCTCATGATTTCGACGGTCAGACCGCGCATACCGTCGACTAGCGACGCGCTCTTTATGGCAACAGCGGTCTGGTCCGTAAATAGCTTGAATCTGTCGAGCATACTCTCATCAAAACTACGAGTTTGCCTGTACCAGACGACAATGCTCCCAATAGGCTTGCCGTCGACGATAAGCGGCGCTGCGAGCATCGCCTTGGCTCCGAAGCAGCTGCACACGCTCTTAGCATCCTCACTCAAATGCGATCGGTAGAGGTTCTCGACTACCGTGACTTGGCCCGCGATTAATGAGAGGCACAGGTCGCAGTTGATTATCTTGTCTCTCATACGAATTAGAAGCCCGCGTTTCTCTTCATCTGTAAAGCCAGATGTACTCTTTATCTTCATAGTCTCCGTTTTCTTGTCAACGAGAGCGACTAATGAAAAATCTCCACCCAAGAGCCCGCATATACGCTCGCCCGCTAATTCTAGTAAGGTGTCGAGGCTGCTTCCGGCAAGAATCGCTCCGTCTATATCGTTTAAAAGCGTTAGCTCTTTGACTCTGGACTGGAGTTCATCAATATATTCCTGGATGGCACCATAGGACGCTTTGAGCTGGTCACGAATGTTATTAAGGGCGCCGTAAAGCTCATAGAATTGGTCGTCTACCGGTTCGCCGATGACGCTCGTCAAGTTTCCTTCCGCCAGTTGTGTCGCCGCCCTGGTGAGTGAATCAAGACTCTTGCGCGTATTGGCGGCAATAATCATGCTTAGAATCATCGATATTAGCGCGAATAAAGCCGCGGCGACGATGAAGCCCTGTCTAAGGCTCGTCTCATCTCCCATAAAGACAGCAGCCAGGCTAAAAGCAAATACCAGCATCCCCGACACTTGGATTGCGTTTATTTTGCGCTGAATACCCTTGACAAACATCTTTTTAAACATCTGCCACTGCCTCAGACTCTTGTGTAACCTTCAGAACAGCCTCCACAGATGTTTTGCCTTGTACGATTTTGGCGAGACCGGCATCGCGAAGCGTCCTGAAACCCTTTCGCAATGCGGCGTCCCGTATTTGGGCAGCGGGCGCTTTGGCAACAATAAGATTCTTGATTTCTTCATCCACCTCAAGAATCTCGAAGATAGCTTCCCGACCCTTATATCCGGTTCCTTTACACTCGATGCAACCGTGGGGTTTATAGAAAAGAAGGTTCGGAGCGTGGGCCAGACCGAGTTCGTCCAGCAACTCCGGAGCCGGTGCGTATTCTTCTTTACAGTGTTCGCATAGTAAGCGTACAAGCCTTTGCGCTATGATACCGAGAATAGCTGTCGAAGCCAGAAACGGCTCGATACCCATTTCTATGAATCGAGCGGCGGTCGAGGGCGCGTCATTCGTGTGAATAGTCGAAAAGACGAGGTGGCCCGAGAGCGCGGCATGAACCGCAATGTCTGCGGTTTCTTTGTCTCTGATCTCGCCGACCATTATGACATCGGGATCTTGGCGTAGAATAGACCGCAAGCCGCTCGCGAACGTAACCCCGGCCTTCGGATTTACTTGTATCTGGTTCGTAAGCGGTAACTTATACTCAACTGGATCCTCAATCGTCACTACGTTTTTCTCAACATCTGCAATGATATTCAAAGCAGTATAAAGCGTTGTGGTCTTGCCGCTTCCGGTAGGTCCGGCTACCAGTATCATGCCATAAGGGCTGTTTATCATACGTCGAAATCTCGGTAGGTCCCGCTCATCGAACCCGAGTTTCTCCTCGCCCACCATAATAGCCTTTTTCTCGAGCAGCCGTAACACGATCTTCTCTCCGAAAATCGTTGGGACAGTCGAGATTCGTATATCGATCTTTTCATTTCCCGTGTCGACGGAAAACCGCCCATCCTGCGGAGCTCGTTTTTCCGCTATGTCCAGGTCAGCCATGATTTTCAGGCGTGAGACTACTTCCGCATGCATGGACATAAGGGCGGTCATAACTTCATGTAAAATGCCGTCGACCCTGTTCCTGATCCTTAATTGACGCTCATCGGGTTCAATATGAATATCGCTGGCCCTGTCGTTTACCGCTTGTCTTATTATCATGTTGACCAACTTGACTGCCGAACCGTCAGCGACATTAGAATTGTCTAGTAATCTTTCGGAATGATCCGTCGAATACGTCACATCCGCATCGGCGTCTTGCGTTGTCTCCTGTATCCAGTAATATTTGTCGATTGACTTGAGCACGCTCCGCTCAGTACTGATAACCGCATTTATATCACATCCACTGACACCTGCCACATCATCGATAGCGAAAACGTCAAGCGGATCGACCATGGCGAGGGTCAACACGTTGCCGACCACTGAAACGGGTATGACTTTATGACGCCTTGCTATCGCTTCCGGGATCAGATTAACGACTTGCCTATCGGGCACGACCTGTTCAAGGTCTATGCTGGGGATATTGAGCTGTTTGCCTAAAAACTCTATCATCGTTTCTTCGCTGACATATCCAAGCTGTCGAAGAACTTGGCCAAGACGCCTTCCTGACTTCTTTTGTTCAAAAAGCGCGTCTTCCAATTGCTCTTGCGAGATTATGCCAAAAGTCACCAGGAGTTCTCCTAGTCGAATCTTGCCTGAGGGTTGTTTCGCGATATCGTACATACGAACTCCTTGTCCGTTCATGTGCCAACCTACAAAAGTATAATCGGTTAATGGCCGATTATACTTGAGCAATGCGGGCGGTTTTAGCACTTAAATGCGGATGTTTATTGAGTGGGACACATCAATTGGCGCCGGCATAAGCAATTGTGAAAACCTGCGGCGCGAATACCGAGAAGGACGGGTGACACATGACAAAAAAAAGACCGCGCAGAGCGGTCTTTTTTGTAGCGCGTACGGGGGTCGAACCCGTGATCTCCGCCTTGAGAGGGCGGTGTCCTAGGCCACTAGACGAACGCGCCATACGAATTTTCGACGGCTGTTTGCCGCATAAAGATTATAAACGATGCGATGCCCAGTGACAAGTCTGGTCAGCTCACAACGCGATATCAGATCCCGCGCTCGAACCGCGACGCATGCTGCCCAGACGTAGTTTTAATTCTCGATCGTAACAGTTGTCGAACGACGGCTCCAGCTGTAAAGCTCTTTCACGGTTTTAGCTTGTCAGGCGTTAAGCCGATGCCCGTATCTTTCCTATGCGAATATGTTTATTATGAGATAGACTGGTTCAATGTCCGCGTGCTTATTATCGGTATTTCATTTGCGCCTTGCAGTCGCAAGATCAGAAGCGCATCAATTAAAGGAGGACTCAACCTTGAATATATGGAAATGCGGTGTCTGCGGGTTACTAATGATAAACAAAGAGGCGCCGGGGGGTTGCACCGTCTGCGGAGCTACTAGTGATAAGTTCAAGATAAGAGAGGACAGCGCGGACGTTTCGGGTACCGCGACCGAGAACAACCTGAAACGGGCTTTCGCCGGAGAATCTCAAGTCAACCGGCGCTATCTCCTGTTCGCCAAGATAGCCGAACAGGAAAGCGACGAGATTGCCGAAGACCTGTTCTTGAAGTTCGCGTTCGAAGAGACCTGGCACGCCCTGGCCCATCTTTTGTATCTGCGAGGGACTAAAACAACGAATGATAATATCCTCGAGTCG
>JASEGT010000066.1:0-2513 GCA_030018005.1 Actinomycetota bacterium | reverse complement strand
TGTACAAAGATTTCGAGGCCAAAGCCCGGGAAGAAGGCTTCGATGAGATAGCGAAATTCTTCGGCTACCTCGCAAAAGCAGAGGGAAGGCATTCCTCTAAGTTCAAAGAGTATCTGGAGATGCGAGGGGATAAATAGGGGACTCAGCTCGTTATCTGTCAGTATATTTATTATCATGTAAATGAGAAGATGTGCGTAGATACCACCCCGTGTCGTAACACGTTATTCCCCTGCTCCGCCCTCTTAAAATTTTACCGCGCAGTTTTCGCTTCCGCCGGAAGCTCAATCTTAAGCTCGGGGCTACCGTGGTCAAAAAAGCGCAGAAACTCCTCGGTGAAAGTGACCGGCTTTTTCTCGCTGTTCAATATTTCGAGACGTACGATAAAGTTGGTAACGTTGTCGATCCAGACGGCGATTTGCTCGGTTTGACCCTTATAAATAGTCGAAGGGCGCTCAAAAATAACCACTGTTGTGCTCTTATAAGGTCCTTCGGTACGGTCCTTGCTTATCAGGCGGAAGTTAGTGCCTTTGTCGAACATGGCAGCGATAGTCTTGGGGTCGAAGTTGTAATCCGGGAAGGCTTTCTTAGTCTTGTCCCATTTTACCCCATTGAAAGACTTGTATTCGATATTGGCGAGCTGGTAGATCTCCATGCGCTTCTGCGCTACGGTGTCGTCGCCGAAGAGATAAACCTTGTCCGGGCTGAGAAAGACAACTTCAAAGTCGGTATCGACGGTCGTCGTCGACTCTTTCTTCGCGGTAACATGGCTGATGATCTTGAAACTTTCTACTTTAAGCATCTTCTCTTTCGCGTCTTCGATGACGGTCTTGTTCTCAAGTTCGGGGAACGCTGTAAGGTCTACCGCCCCGCTTTTTTGCGGATTCTGTGCCGTTGTGGTCGCATTGTTCTTCTGCTGTGTACTCTGGCAACCCGCCACTAATATGATGGCCGCGAGCATTAGAACGCTCATGATGAGAGAGGTTTTTTTCATGAACAACTCCTGAAACAATATTATAGAGAAGGTCCCCCGATGGTTCAGGGGGACCTTCATAATCATAATCAGTAACCTTCTATCTGTGGACAGAGCCTGTAAACGCGCGGTCATGACATACTTTGCATGCTAGACCAGTGCGACCAAGCGGGTCACTGGTACCTTGTAATGCAACCGGTACCTGGTTGTCGGCAGCCAAACTGCTCGGCCACTCAGCATGCTGAGCACCGTGGCAGGTCTGGCACCACATCTTATTGTTCATGGTCGGGTCGGGCGAATTTGTCAGCATGGAATCCGCAAACTTCTTGCCCGCGTTCTCCGCGTAAATCGCGCTGTGGCAATTATCGCACCTCGGTAGGCCTGCAGCCGACCATGGCGTGCGGCTCGTCGAGCCGACGGTCGCCATCGAGCCGTGGCAACCGCTGTTGTCGCACGCTTTATTCTTAACGAACATCGCGCCGCGATTACATTTAGCAGTCGGGCCGGGATGGCAGTAGTAGCATACCGGTTTATACGCAGGCCTGCTCGGCATTTTGCTCGCATGGAAGCTGTGCATCGCCGTCGAGAGATACGAAGCCGGGCCGGTGGTTCTACCGATTGATGGGTCCTTATGGCAGCTTGAATTTGCACAAGCGTTAGCCTTGCCGTCGGTCGCCATCGTCGTGCCGTGGAGCGTATCGTGTTTTTGAACGATAGCCCTGTCGGTATCGGCGCCGCCGGTTCCGCCGTGGCAGTCACTACACATCGACTCATCGGAAGCCGGCATCACGAACTTCTGCTCGCAAAGCAGATTGCCTGATGAATCCTTCACCGTAATAACGCCGTTTTGATACGGGGTGCGGGTCGTGCTTGTGCCATCAAGATATCCGGTTTGCGGAACCTTTTTGGCCTCAAATGCGTTACCTTCGGCATTTAACACCATTGTGCCCGACAGACCGCTACCTGTTGTTCCTTTATCCATCGTTAAAGTCCAACCTAAGTCAGCGGCATATGTCCAGAAATTGGTTTTTGGCACGGCGCCGTTCTGGCTGTAGGTGTTGTTCTCAATACGATAGGTAACAGTAACGCCGCTCGTAACCACTGCATACACGCCGTTGTTCGTCCCGCGCTTAAAAACTTGCGCCCTCATGGTGTAACCCGGGGGCATAATGCAAAACTCGCTGTAGTCTTTCTTGAGCATGCATTTCATGCCGCCCTCGGCTACCGGAACAACGATGTACTCGCCGGGACCAGTCGGTGGTGGCGGTTTGCCGGCATACGCTATGCCTGTCACAGCCAGCATAATAAGCATGGCCATTAGAGCACATATTGCTAATTTTCTCATCATTTCACCTCCTTTTGAAATTTCTATTCTTTTAATGCTTTCCATCTGTCAACCTCCTTTGCTTAAGCAGATTCGCAAGCATTACCATAAGTACATACTATTCTTCTATACTATTAGTATGTATTATGCATCATAATTTCCCCGAGCGTGTCCTATACTTAGTTGAAATTGAAGCGGCTCCCAACTCGTGGTTTGATT
>JASEGT010000065.1 GCA_030018005.1 Actinomycetota bacterium | reverse complement strand
CCGCCACTTAAGAATTACTAGATGAATGATAGTCCTGCGCAGCGCTCTCGTCAACGGTCTGAGCGCTAATTGTTAAAGACGGCATAGCCATTCCATGGTTGCCTTCACCGGGCACAAAGGCGCCGGCTCTTACTCGTGTTTTTCAAAATACCAGACCGCCATCGTCAGCGCGAAGACGCCGAAGACCGCGACTACCGACAAGTCGAGCCAGATTGAATTTAACTTTATCCCAACGAGCGTCTGGCGTAACGCGTCGACGCCGTAGCTGAGCGGGTTAACGCGGACAAGCGCCTGCATCCACACGGGCAGACCTTCACTCACTGGAAACATCGCCCCGGACAGGAAGAACATGGGAAGCAGGATGAAGTTGACGACCACCTGAAATCCCTCGTGCGTATGCATGCGCGCCGCTATCAAGATTCCGAATGACGTCATCGAGAAAGCAATCATGAACATGATGAGAAACGCGAGTGCCAGCTGGCTGAAGGTAAAGCTCACGCCGACGAGCGGCGCGACGACGAGGATGATGGTGCCCTGCAAGACCGCGACAGTGCTTCCGCCGAGCGCCCTTCCTACCGCCACCGACCAGCGCGGTATCGGCGCGACCAGGACCTCCTTTAGGAAACCGAACTCGCGGTCCCAGATGATGGAGACCGCCGAGAATATCGACGTGAACAAGACCGACATCGAGATGATGCCCGGATAGATAAAGCGCATATAGTCGTTGTCGCCGCCGCCGCGCACAAACGCGGTCGAGAGTCCCAGCCCCAGCACGAAGAGCCAGAGTAAAGGCTGTACGCTCGAGCTTATTATCCGGGGCTTGTCCCGAACAAACCTTGTAATATCGCGGAGCCATAAGGTATAAATGCCCATAAGAGCGGCCTTCATCGCTGCTGCCTCCTCTTGGAGCGCACCCGGGACCGGACCTGGTCCATGCCCTCCAACTTCTCCTCGCGAATCTTCCGCCCGGTAAGGTTGAGAAAGACGTCTTCGAGCGTCGGTTTGCGAAGCGACATCGACGTGACTTTGGACTCTAAGCCCTTGATAAGCGCGGGCATAAAGTGCTCACCCGCTTCCACCTGCAGGGAAAGCTCCCCGTTGACCTCTTTGGCCTCGACATCGAATTTCTCTTGGATCTCGGCCGCCGCGCGCGCGTTGTCATCGGTGATGAGAACGATAACGTCGCTGCCCACCTGCAATTTTAGTTTTTCGGGCGTATCGATGGCGATAAGCTCGCCATTGTCGATTATGGCGATGCGCGCGCAATGCTCCGCTTCGTCCATATAGTGGGTGGTCAAGAATATTGTGAGGCCTTCGTCGACCCTCAATTGGTTGATATAGTCCCATATATGGTGACGCGTCTGTGGGTCGAGACCGAGTGTCGGCTCGTCTAAAAAAAGGACTCGCGGCCGGTGCATGAGCCCCCGCGCAATCTCGAGGCGGCGCTTCATGCCGCCGGAGAAAGTGCGCACCAGATCATGCCGCCTGCCGGAAAGCTCGACCAGCTCTAGGACCTCGTCGATGCGGTGAGCCCGCTCCGCGCGGGGTATTCCGTAGATCATGCCGTGAAATTTTAGGTTCTCCAGGGCGGTCAGCCGCTCATCTAGGCTCGGGTCCTGGAAGACGAGGCCGATGGATTGCCTGACGGCAAGCCGGTTTTTTATGATATCGTAGCCGGCGACAGTCGCGCTGCCCGAGGTGGGCCGCAGTAGCGTGCATAGCATGCTGATGGTCGTCGTCTTTCCCGCACCGTTCGGTCCGAGAAATCCGAATATCTCGCCTCGCTCGACCGTAAACGAGATGCCTTTGACCGCCGAATGGCCGTTATAGTCTTTAGCGAGCTTGTTTACTTCGATAATAGTCGGCAAAACTCCCCGCCTGTCTCGTTTTCCGTATTTAGAATCGACTTCCTGGGGCATATGATAATAATCGTCCGCCCTGCCGTTGGCGTGCGCCTCGTCGTCGGCTAGAACTCGATGCGCTCCCCGCTCTCTTCGTCGATTTGCTCAATCTGCACGGCGTTCCTGCGGCGCTTTCCCCGGTCCCGATGGACGACCGATTCATAGAGCTGTGCCAGGGCGCTTAGCGAGGCCGAGCGCGCCGGCGCCTGCTCGTTCGGCTCCGGCGGATTTTCATGCGTCTGCACATAGCGCAGGGCCAAGTCCGCGTCGACCATTCCGGCGCCTTGCGCGTAATCGTCCAATTCCAGGTCGGTCGCCGTATTTAATAGCGCTTCTCGCATAAGCTGCGGGGAACTCTCTCTGCCGGCCTCGAGAAGCAAGGCGATTATGCCCGCCACATGCGGTGTAGCCATGCTCGTGCCGGTCGCCGAGGTATAGTAATTGTCGAGTGGTTTCCCGGCTCTCGTATCTTTCGCTCGAGCCGAAATGATGTCGATGCCCGGTGCAATAATCTCGGGCTTGAGACGGTCATCGGAGGTCGGTCCCCGGGAGGAAAACTCGGCAACCAGCCCGTTAGCGGTAGCGGCTCCGACCGTTATCACGCGCCGCGCCGCAGCGGGACTCCCGACGGTCCTGCGATTGGGCCCGTCGTTGCCGGCGGCCACACATACCACGATGCCGCTCTCGACGGCCCGGTCGCATATCTCACAGAGCACATCCCCTCCGTCGGAGGAACCGCTGGTCCCCAGAGAGAGATTGATAATATCAGCGGCGAGGTCGACGGACCATTCCACCGCCGCCATCACATCACTCATCCTGCCGCTGCCGTCGGCGGCGAGGACTTTGCCGGCGAGAATCAAAGCGCCGGGGGCCACTCCTTTAAACTTACCGGATGAATATGAGCCGCTCCCGGCCGCAATGCCGGCGACCAGGCTGCCATGCCCATTGCTATCGCGAAACCCCTCCAGCGTGAAGTCTTGCGTAGCCAGAATCCTGCCGGTGAAATCCGGGTGCGAGATGTCGATTCCGGTGTCGATGACCGCTATCTTGACACCTTTGCCTGTGAGGCCACTATCCCATACTTGAGGTACCTTGACCAGGGGTAACGATTCGTCAAGAACTGCGTAGACCTTCTCGTCTTCTTCTATGCGCTCGACCCACGGCTCGCGGACGAACGCTTCTACATCGCCGGCCGGGAGGCTGACCGATATCGCATTGACCATCTTGATGATATGCCTCACGCTCAGCTTAGGCTTTCGCGTCAGCTCATCGACGATATCCTTCTCCAAGAGCCTTGATTTTATTATAATGTGCACTCGCTCATCGGGTGCGATAGCTAAAAGAAACTCGGCCAACTTAGCCGCTATTTTCATCTCTGCCTCCCCGGCGGGAATCCTGCCGCGTTCGTTATTACGTCATCTGTGAATCTCACTGCTTCTGTTAAAAAACTGCGCACTACATGAGGATACAGGAGTTGTCGAGCGGAATCCAGAACGCAGCCGCCGCGGATGGCGCCTCCGCTACATCCCCTCATCGCCGCCATCACCCTCACCGTGCATCTATGTAACCGAAGAGCATGCCTATCGCCGCCGCTACCAGCCAGCACAGCGCGACAAATACGAGGGCCCTGCGGTAGCCCAGCCATCTCCCCATCATCGCAAGGACCGGCGCGTTTACCACAGGGGCGGCGAGCATCAGCGCGACCGCTCCGCCCAGGCTAAGCCCCTTCTTCAGTAGAACGAAGGTAATGGGAACGTCGGCGCCGAAGACAAAATAAAAGGGTAGCCCCAAGAGTGCGGCTTTGGGAGCCTCCAGCGGTCCGCCGAGCAGCACTGTGACGGTCTCTTTCGAGACGACTACCTCGATTAGGGATGCCAACAACAGACTGAGCGCCAGCCACGGCACGACTACGCGCGCGCTGCGCACCAGGCTCCGCCAGACCCGGGATAGCCGCAACACCGGTGGAGCCTCGTCCTCGGCCTCGAGGCAATACTCGCAGAAGTCGTTATCGAAGAGCGGTTCCACCTCGCAGTCCATCGCAGCCATCCCAAATCGCGGCTCGATAAATCTCGTGATGAGAAGCGAGAGGAGCAACGCCGACAAGAGCGCGATTATAATTCGAAGCACCGCGAGCTGCCAGCCGAGAAGCAGCGTGACGATAAGCGTCGAGACGCCCGCGGCCGAGCCCGCCGCAATAAATGTCAACACCGGCGCCCAGGGCGCGCCACTTTTGCGCGCGATGGCGGCCATCGGGACACGACAGCCGGTTGTCGCCGGTAGAAATACGCCGAAGAAACTCGAGGCTAAAACCGCGCGCGATGGAGTGCTTTGAATCATCCTGTCTAGCGAGCGCGGCGGGAAGTATTGCGCCAGGACAGCCGCGAGTACAAGTGCTATAATCACTAAAGGGAGTATGTCGAGAGTAAGGTCGCGAAATATGGTTATGATGTCAAAGAATATCACGGTACCCTCTCCTATGCTCGTGTTTATTTAATTAAACTGCTTTTGGGCCGGGCTTACAACATGGAAAGCCATGCGATAGCGGAATTTTGAAAGGAAATGCATGTCGCCAAAGCGTGCTCTTCGCCAGAGAACGAGCGATAAACGAAACGCGCTCTGCCCCGAAGATCGCGAAAGCAGGGCGGCGCTTATCAGAGAGCGCCTCTTCGCGCAGCCCGAGTTCGAGCAATCATCATACATACTCTTCTATGCGGCTTTCGGGAGCGAGGTCCCGACACTTACGATGCTGGAAGCAAGCCTGAAGGCCGGTAAAAAAGTCGCTCTTCCCATCACCGACACCGAAAACAACAGTCTCGTTTTGCGCGGCGTAGATGACCTTAGCACGCTTTTCGTGAGCAAATACGGGATTCCCGAGCCGGTGGTCGCGTGCACCCGCGACTGTGCTCCCGCTGAAATCGATTTAGTCATCGTCCCGGGCATGGTATTTGACGAATGCGGCAACCGCATCGGCTACGGCGGCGGATACTACGACCGTTTCTTAAGCCAGGTCGAGGCCGCGATTCCGAGACTATCGATCGCCTTCGAGCTCCAAATCGTACCGCTCATCCCGAAAGAGAGCCACGACCTGCCGGTCGATAAAATCATCACCGAGGGGCGTGTCATCGTGGCCGAGGAATCCAGAAGGCTGCGCGGCGAGTCTATCTGGGGCTACTAATCGACCGCAATTCTTTGGCAATCAAACAGTTCCTTGCTAAGTTGATTCTTTTCGTTATATTGCGTTTAACGAGCAACAACATCGTCAGCTCCCCATCAAATCAGCCCGAAGAACGAAAAGACCGCCGTAGTTATCGCGATGGCTACGAGAATGCCGGCCACTAACTGCGCCGGCGTATGCTTACGCAGCGTCAGGCGCGCCCAGCCCACAACCGGGACCAGAAGCGCGACCGGCGCCGCCACCGCCCCGAAGATGAAATAGAGCATGGCCGCAATCGACGTGATACCGGCGGCATGGAGGCTTATCTTCCAGACCGTTGTCACCGCCGTTATGGTCGCCCCCAAAGCGACTACCGTCCAGACGACCGCGAGAACGACGTCGGGGGCGCCGGCAACGTAGAGCGCCGCCAATCCCGTTGCCGCGCAGGCGAGCGAGAACAAGAAGGGCTTGAGCCGTTCTTCACGCCTGCTGATATGGGCGTCTCGAACCTGGCCCCTGCGGATGCGGCGCCGGATATCCCAGAGCGGCAAGACGCTGAAGAAAGCGGTTAAAATAGCGGCATCGAGCAGAAAGGTCGCGGCATTGGGCGTGGCGCTCGCCGCTACGAGCCAAAAAAAAGGCGCCGACGAGTAGTAGGGGTTGAAGATGTCCGAAATCCTACTTGCTGCCTTTTCGCGGTTCAAAGCTCTTGACACCACCCGCGGCGCGGCGCTTGAAGGCGACGTTTATCTCCGCCCCGAGCAAGAGCAAGACCGCCGAGACATAGAGCCAAAACATCAGCAAAACGATGGTCGCGAACGAGCCGTAGATCAGGCCGTACCCCTGGCGAGCGAACGCGTTCAGGTATACGGCGAAGCCATATTTCGCCAGCTCCCAGCCTAAGCCGGCGACGATGGTCCCGGGCAGGATGCTCGAGAACCCGACCTTGACATTGGGGACCATCTTATAGACGACGAGAAAGAGGAGTATCGTGGATACGGCACCCAGCGCGAGGCTAAATATCGTCCAGGTCACCGCGATTACCTGGTCGGGAAAGAGCATCCGCAAGACCTCGTCGCGAAAGACCGAAGCGATAGCGGTCGCGCCAAAGGACAAGATGATAAGCCCGGCAATCATCAGATACACGACAATCGCTATGAGCCGCTGCAAGAGAAGGTTGCGCGTCTCGGCTACCTCGTAGACCGCGTTGAGCCCGATGGCCAAACCGCCAAAGAGGTTGGTCCCCGCCCAGAGAATGCCGATAAGCGCAATAATGCCGGCGCTCGAACGCTTGGTGATAAGCTCTTCTATCGTTCCCCTGGTCAAATCTGCAAAGACGGGGAAATTGTCGAAGACATAGTTCATGAGCTGTGCGCGCACCGCTTGGTCCTCGAGAACATAGGCGAGGATGACGCCGGTGAAGAGCAGGATCGGGAAGAGCGAGAAGAAGATGAAAAAGGCGATGCCGCCCGCCAGGAGCGCGCCCCGATGCTCGATGAATTTTGTGTAGACTTCCAGCAAAAACCCGAACAACGTTCGCGCGAAAGTTATAGCGACCACCCCTACTTTCTCTGCTCAATTAATTCGCCCTGCGCGCTGGAAATCCTGCTACCTCCATCCGGCCATTCGATTAGCGAGCGCTCCAGGCGGAACTCGCGAGCCGCGCCCATCACGGTGAGGCTGTCGACCGCCACCAGGCGTTTTGTCGAGCGCTCGAAATGGAGGAGGTTGAGCGTGTACGGCACGTCTTTTCTGTTTTGAAACGTCCGAATTCCCGCCGCGCCGGTAGTCCCGGCGTTGTTCATGACGTATCCGGCTTTCTCTTTGAGCTGCGCCCTGTGAACATGGCCGCTCAAGACGACCGGTACATTGCCGAAGAACTTGCCGGCGACCGCGGAGTTATGAACCGCCAAGACCTGGGGCTCTACGGTCATCGTGTCGATGGTCTCGTGGATTCGCCGCTCCATCGCGGTCATCGAGTCCTCCCCGGAGACGTGGACCTCATAGACATAGGAGGTCGGGTCGGGGACGCCCAGTACGTTGATTCCCTCTATCTCGACCGGCGCTCCCTGGAGCACGGTCACGTTCTTTATCGATTTCAGATATTCTATCGTCTCCGGAGAGTCGTGGTTTCCAGGGACAAAATAATACGGCACGGGCAGCGTCGCGATGCCCTCGATGAGTTTGGTTTCGATCGGTGTGCCCCAGTCGGTGATGTCGCCCGTGTCGATGATAAAGTCGGCCTTAAAATCGATGGCGACTCGCCTGGTGAGGTCTACCGCCGCGGGGTTGTTGTGAAAGTCAGAGACGTGGAGCACCTTGATGGTGTCGTCCCGGAGCGGTTGCCAAGCATCGACTTTGGAGTAGAACAGGTTGATGTTCTTGGCGATGCTCCTTATCTCCTGGCGAAAGGCCGCGATATCGCCGAGTTGCTTGGCGATGGCGTCGATGGCCCAAGGCGCCGCGGTCAACGCGCCGCTGTAGCGCGGCTGCTTAAACGCGTGGACATCGAATGTCCGGTAAGTCGCCAGCAGCAGCGAGCCGACGAACAGCGCGCCCGTCAGCGCGCCTGCGGCCGCTTTGAGCAGCCGTCTTCTTGGCGTTAGCGCGGCTCCCAACGCTCCCCCGAGCGCCGCTATTGCGATCAACCGCAATACAAAGCGCTTAAAGGCGTCCTTTCCGTCGGCCTCGAGCTTGTCGACCAGCTCGCCGCCATTGTCTACATCGTTGGCAACTTTCGATAGCTGGTTCGGGTAGATGCGCTCAAAGGCGATTTTGAGCTTGAGTGGTGTGCCGTGGGTCCGGGCGGATATCTCACCAAAGGGCGGTATTGCGAGTTCGGTGCCGCCCCGGTACGCTGGAGACACGCTCAAGCCCAACCTGAACCCGTTGATATCATGTGAGGACTGGCCGAAGAGTGTCGCGAAAACAACGCTCGCCAACAATGCCGCAGCGAGCGCAAACCACCATGATGAGAGTCCTGCTTTTACTGTTTCCACTATGCACCCGCCATTAGCCTAGCCCGTGCTTATAATTCTAGAGGTTCGGCGAACAACTGCAAGCGCGAGCGCAGTGGGACAGAGCGGTCGCCGGCGCACAACAAAAACGCAAGGCATAAAGATCGCCTTGCGTTTAAATGCTTGGTCTTGCCTCAGTCGGGTTTATGCCCGACAGAAGAGCGCGCTATTTTTCTTCCTCGGGTGGTGCCTCTTCGACCGACGCTTCGGAGGTTTCGGCCAGGTCGGCCAGTTCGACCGGCTCGACTGACTCTACCTCTTCCTTTGCCGCCTCGATCTTCTCCTCGACGACTGCGACGACTTCTTCCGCTTTCTCGGCCTCTACGCCCATCTTCTCCCGGACCTTGTCGGCTACATTGTCGACACTGCTGACCAACTGCTCTCTGGCATCTTCGATTTTAACGCGAAGCACCTGGCCACGCTCAGAAGCCATCTCGAGAAGTTTGCTCGACTGATCGCCGTATTTCTCGAGACCGCCCTCCATCGTCTCATCTATTTTCGACTTTATCTGCTCCCGTGTCTCTTTGCCGGTGCGCGGCGCAAATAGCAAGCCGCCTATCGCCCCGGCGATACCGCCTATGACAAGCGTTATAAGTCTACCCATTCCACTTTTCTCCTTTTTAGACATGCCAAACTTCTCCTATGCAAACTCCCCACACTGTTCGTAAGGCTTTTAATACCCTATTATGGCCCCCTCGAAACTAGCGCTTGCGCGCCAGGACGAACTTGACGAGCATCTCGACGAGGTCACTAAAGTCGATTCCCTTAGCCGCGGCCGACATCGGCAAGAGGCTCGTCTCGGTCATGCCGGGGCTGGTATTTAACTCAAGGACAAACGGGTTGCCGTCCCCGTCGACCATGATATCGATTCTCGTGACATCCCGGCAGTTGAGCACGGTATGGGCGCGAATCGCGATATCTTGAACCTTTTGCAGGATATCCTCGGGCAGGCGCGCCGGTATGAAATACTCGGTGTCGCCCATCGTATACATCGACTCGAAATCGAAGAACTCTTTTTTCGTGCTTATCTCGACAACCGGCAACGCTTCCGGGTTTTCCTCACCGAGAACGCTGACGCTCACCTCGGTTCCCTTGATGTATTTCTCGAGGACGACCTTGTCGTCATAGCTGAGCGCGCCGATGAGCGCTCCCGGCAGCTCCTCGACGGAGTGAGCGATTTTGATGCCGAGCGCGGATCCCTGGCTGGCGGGCTTCACCACGATGGGGAGACCGAGCTTGGCCACGACGTCGTCGAGCGCGCCTGCGGCGCCCATCTCTCGAAAGCTGCCCGCGCTTAAAGTAAAGAAGTCGGGGGTGGGGATGTCCTCTCGCAAAAATATTTCTTTTGCGAGCGACTTGTCGAACCCGACATGACTCGAATAGACACCCGGGCCGGTGTATGGAATTCCCATTATCTCGAGCAGCTCTTGGACCGTGCCGTCTTCGCCGTACTTTCCATGGAGCGCGATATAGACGACGTCCACCGGGTTCTGCTTGAGGTTCTCCACGAGGTTCTCGTCGACATCGAGCTTGAATACCTCATATCCCTTCTCCCGCAACGCCTCATATACCCGATGCCCGCTCTTGAGCGAGACATCGCGCTCGAGTGAGCGTCCTCCCATTAGAACCGCTATCTTCTCGTTCACCGACTCCTCCTCCAATCCCCTGGCATGCCCGCTAATCCGAACGGCACATGCGCCTGCCGCACTTTTGCCTGTGCGCGAGGCTTCCGACTAGAAATGTTAATTAATAATGCACGTTTGTTCTAAGCGCGTTCATTATTATTAAACATCTATGCTGAGCAGCCTATTGACACTGCTTCTCAAGCCTTAAAGCTATTTCTTGTTTTTGTTCTTGTCTTTGCCGGGCGAGTATCCCTTAAAGAGCGACCGGTAGAGAGCTAGTTGCTGTTTCGCTACGGCGCCTAGGCGCTTGATGCCCTCTTCGATTGTTTCGGACGGGCAATACGAGAAGTTTAGGCGAAGGCTGCTGTTTTTTTGGACCCCGACGTAGAAAGCGCGCCCCGGCACATACGCGACTTTGGCCTCGCGAATCGACTCGGCCAGCAGCTCTCCCGAATCGAGCCCCTCGGGGAGCGTGGCCCAGATAAAGAGCCCGCCGTCCGGCTTCGTCCAGGTGGCGCCGTCGGGGAAGAACTCCTCGAGCGCCGCGATCATCGTAGCGCAGCGTTCCCGGTACAGATCGACCAGGTCGTCGATGTTCTTTTGCCAGTCGAAACTGCTCAGGTACTCGTCGGTCACGTATTGCGAAAACGAACTCGAGCAAAGATTTGCCGCCTGCTTGGCGAATATTAGTTTTTCCAGGATAGCCTTGGGTGCTACGACCCATCCCAAGCGCATGCCCGGAGAGAATATCTTTGAGAAGGTTCCTATGTAGATGACGCGCTCATCCAGTGACCGCATCGCTATCTCGTTTTCCCCGCGAAAACGGATTTTTCCATACGGATCGTCCTCGACGACCACGAAGCCGTACTTCTCGGAAAGCTCGACGATGTGCCTCCGCCGCTCCTCGATAAGCGTGACACCGGCCGGATTGTGGAAGTTGGGTGTGACGTAGACGAATTTTGGCTGGCGCCCTTCTTTGCGCAGCCGCTCAAGCTCTACCGCCAAGATGTCGGTCCGCATGCCGCAGTCATCGACCGGGATACCGACCACCTCGGGCTCGTAGCTTGTAAATGCCTGGAGCGCTCCGACATAACTCGGCGCCTCCACGATTATAGTGTCGCCTTTGCTGATAAATATTTTAGCGACAAACTCGAGCGCCTGCTGGGCGCCGTCGGTGATCATAATATCGTCGACGCCGATTGCAGTGTCGACTTCGCTCATGATGGCAGCGATATGTCGCCTTAGCCCTACATGGCCCTCGGACGAGCCATACTGCAGGGCGGCGTGGCCCTCGCGAAGCATTACGCGCTGGGTCGCTTCGACGATTTGATTCATAGGAAATACACGTGTGTCCGGCATTCCGCCGCCGAATGAGATGACATCCGGGCGCGCGGCAACCGCGAGCATCTCCCGGACCTCCGATGAGCGCATCATGTTTACTCGCGTGGCGTAGAGTTCGAGCCACTGGTCAAACCTAAACTCCGTCATATCTTCCTTTATCGGCATGTCTTTGTATAAAAAAACCCTCTCATCCCAACGGGACGAGAGGTTGTCATCTGCTCGCGGTGCCACCCATTTTCATCGACGCCTTACGGCTTCGACCTCAAGGGGTCTGATGTGACCCCGGCTCTAACGTCGCCACCGGTCGGGCCTATTTACCGGCTTGCGCCTGTTGCGTTCAGCCCGACTGCTCCGGGATGGCCTTCCGTGTTAAATCAGGTGCCGGCTTCCAGCAACCCGGCTCTCTTGCCCCGTGATTTAACCGTACTCTTCCCATCTACGCATGTGTGTATGGAGTATATTGTGCTATATGATAGTGGAGCGCTACAGCAAAGTCAAACACCTCTTGAGTCAAACTTCACAAAAAAGACTATGCCGGCGCAGGGTGCTTGGAGCCGCTGTGAGCAGCCCTGTCACGCGAGCCTGCTTGACGTGTCGGGGGCGAGCTTCTATACTCAATTATGTCAAAATCACTTTAAGAAAAGTTTTTGCCCTCGTAGCTCAGGGGATAGAGCACAGGTTTCCTAAACCTGGTGTCGCATGTTCGATTCATGCCGGGGGCACAACAGGCGAGCAGGGAATATAGAAATCCATCGGTCTTATGATCGGTGGATTTTCCCGTTTTGACAGCCGGCGGTGGCAAAAAGAGTATGGAGCATACTCAACAATCGGCATATCCGGCCCGCCTTTGGTTGCTAAGTTTTCGTAGCTAACTACCGATTCAGTTCATCCGTAAAAGTAACCGGCAAGCCCCTGCGTAAAGGCTGATTCGGATTTACCTAACCGGCCTGTCTGCCTGCTCCAAATATAGGCATGAACCTTATGAATCAACCTGAACTGTGTTTTAATCACGCACAAATGGAAAGAAACTAAGAAACCGCGTCGATTTCAGGAGGTTGTTATGAAAGGAAGAAAAGAGATTTTTGATGAGATGGAGTCTACCCTTGGAAGTGTCCCGAGTTGGATGGTAACGATACCCTCGGCGACGCTCGAGCACGATTGGGAGATATTTAAGGCGATGGAACTAAGCGATAGTAGTCTGTCGGTCACGCAAAAGCACCTGATCGGCGCTGCGGTGGCGGCGGCTAATAGCTGCGAACATATGGCATATTGGCACGCGCAGATGGCGATGGCGATGGGCGCTAATGATACGCAAGTAGACGAGGCGCTCGCTATGGCCAGATATGTCTCGGGTTGGTCGATTTGGTTCGAGGGAAACAGTGTGGATATGAGCTACTTCAAGGGTGAAGCGGATAAAATGGTCGACCGCATAAAGCAAAACCTTCCGAAAGCAGCATAAGCACGGTAAACG
>JASEGT010000064.1 GCA_030018005.1 Actinomycetota bacterium | reverse complement strand
ATGGGATGTCGCCGCATGATATATGGCTGGAGGTGGCCATACAATTGTGGCCGCCCAACGACAGTTAGCCGCCATGACATCAAGACATATCCGCCTGCTCCTCTCGATAATCAAGCCAATAATATGTGTCTAATATACCTCATATTATTTATAATAATTCTTTAGGCACGGACCTCCGCCTCAATAATCACTACTCCTCGCTAATGGCAATATCTATCTCCGAGCGGTGTCAAGTCTACTACCAGCCCTGCTCCCCGGCTGTCCACTCATTGAAATACTTACGGCTAAATTCCTGGTAATTTACTATAAAATCAACCAAACCCTTGCATTTGGTATGATATAAGGATATCCTATCGTCAGTATATGTTTCCAACAAGAATGATTTGTCAGTTGTTAAGGAGGAGAACCCGGTGTTGAAAAAACGTGTTACCAAGCAAATCTTATCGACGGTGCTTCTTATCGCCATTGCTGTGGGTTGGCATATGCCCGCATTCGCGGTAGATGAAAGTACTGGTGCGACACCCAGCAAGTATTTCTCTGCCAAGAAAGTATCCCCAAAAACCAGGCAGGCTGCTTTGACCTATAAGGTGAATGTAGAGAATTACGAGGGAGCCAATAAGGTTAGAGTCTGGCTACCTTGCCCACCGTCGACCAGCTATCAGGAAATTTCAAAGATTGCGGTTAAGGGCAACTATGACCTCAAAAGAATCTCCAGGGATGAGCAAACCGGAAACAAGATTGTCTATGTGGAATGGAAAAAGCCAAAAGAAAAGCCCGAACTCACATTCTCGTTCAGAGTTAAGAGAAGCGAGCTTATTACAAAGAATTTCAGCGCCTCAGAAGGACAAATTCCATCCAGTATGAAAAAATACCTCAAAGAAACGGCACTACTAAAAACAAGCGGTGATATTAAGGCAGCCGCAGAACGCATAACAAAAGGAAAGAAAACACGCCTTGCAAAAGCTGAGGCTATCTACGATTACATCGTTGAAAACTATCAACGTGACCCGAACATCATCGGTTGCGGCAGGGGTGATGTTTGCAACCTCGCCATAACCAAGAAAGGCAAATGCGTCGATATACACTCGGTCTTTGTTGCTATGTGTAGAAGCGTTGGGGTGCCCGCAAGAGATATTCAAGGCATACGTATTCTACCGGAAAAAAGCGGTGACATAACCGGCGCTTATCACTGTAGAGCTGAATTTTACCAGCCGGGCTATGGTTGGGTTACAGTAGACCCTTCTGACGTCCTGAAGTTTATGCTCAAAGAGAAACTCACTCTCAGCGATCCGAAAGTCCAGCAAAAACGCGACTATTTCTTTGGTGCGCAAAACGAGAACTTCATCGATATTAGCAATGGGCGCGATGTTAGGCTTATTCCCGCCAGGACTAAGGGAAAGCTCAACTACTTTGTATATCCCTTTGCTGAGGTAGATGGCAAGGCTCTCGATTATCTATCGCAGAAAAACCTTAAATATAAAGTCACGTTCCAAGAGCTGTAAGCAATAGAAATTAAGATTAGAGAATTAAGCAGGGTTTCATTTTTCGAACGCGGTCAGGAGCATAGTGCGCCTGACCGCGTTTTCTTGCTCTTTCGACAACCCGGCGCCTAACCATGCCGTTCTTAACATAAAGAGGTTTCTTAGCTGTAGATTTAACAGGAGTTTTCACACGGTCCGACTTCCCGACTACCGACTACGAAAATAGTCGGCTCGTGGTAATCCGAACGAGCCGCAAATCTACTATCATTAAGCAGCTTTAATACGTATGCCGTTCTTTATGGCGTCGTTTATGACGCCGCGCGTTTTCGCTAATCTTTTAAATTCCGCATGCGTATATGGGAGAACTTCGAGAAAGTAAGAGAGCGTCCAACGTTCACTTACATATATCAGGCGGCGAGGGAACGGCATATCCGCGAACTTATCGTCGATTATTATCAGGTCGACATCGCTCGTTTCCAGGGCATCACCTCTCGCCCTTGACCCAAACAGAATAGCCTCATCGGCATCGATAGTCCTGAGAAACTCTTTTATCTGCTCTATAAGGTCTTGAGATTGTTGATTATCCAATCCAAAACCTCCTTAGATTTTGTAATAGCTTCCGCTGCAATTTCTACATCATAGATATCAGACGGTTTGCCAACTACCGCATCGACGTATCGGGTAACAGTATAATGAGGATTTAAGAATTGCAGATGTTCATTAATTGGCTGCGGAATACCCCAACCAAGCGCCCGCCCCAACTCCGTCAAGTTATGCGATCTAGGAAATGGTTTCTTAAGAACAACGAGGTACGCGGCTTTTAATGCTTTTTCCGCTGCTTGCCTTGCAAGCCAGACAGCATAGTTATATCGTGCGCCATCAAACATAACCCGCACTCTCTAAATCATAGATTGCGTCATCGAGCCATAATTGAGCTTCTTCTCTCATACGATACCTCGATTGTTTAGTCTTTAAGCCATTATAACACGAGCAAATTTATAGATATAGGACGCCATAACAGAGGCGGCCAAGACCGGAAAGATAGGTGACGGCAAGATATTCATCTACCCCGTCGAGGATGCGATAAGGATTAGGGCGGGTAAACGCGGTGCGGATGCGCTGTGAGATGTCGAGTCGCGGCGCTACACAGGCTCTTAATCGTGACCCAGGTGCTGCTCGACAGTACGATTTAGCAGATAGACAATATCGAGCAGCTGCAAAGGCCAAAACAGCAACACCGCTCGATATGGAATCACGAGATATAGAGTATGGAGCATCCCTCCATTACAACAAAAAGGCGGTCCCCGAACCGCCTTTTTGGTTTCTTACAACTGCTATCTGACAAGGTGCCAAATGGAACTCATCAGCTAATATTATCCAAGTCACAACATTGTACTTTTAATTCCCGAAAAACAAACCCCACAACCTTGCTCACTGCGGGGTTTGTAGACAACCTAAGGAAGGTCATGCGACCTCCTTTTATTAACACATCTTTATCGTTGGCGCATGGAGCGTGCCACTGGCAACAAATCAGTGAGCCTAACGCGCCCTTCTCTGTCGCCATAGATATAATATTCCGTGCCATTCTCGTACCAGACTACAGCGGCAACCTCAGAGACTTCACCTATTTCTGCTAGTGTCTTCTTATTATATTCCGCCTGCGTGCCCTTAAAGCCGTCGATGTCTAAAGACTTCACACGCGAAAATTTTTTTAGGTCATAGTCGTAATCGGGCGACGGCTTATTTGGTCGAATCCAAATCTCCATACCACTTTCGTACTCCAAGCCTATTCCTAGTTGTTCCGGTTCCGCAGAATCAATAACATATATTGCTTTTGGGTCGCCAGCGACAGCAGGATTCGGTAGTTTAGGTTTTACCGATATTTGCGCCAGCGCATCTTCGAGCGTCTCAACTTTGGTGCCGAAATCACTCATTTTCGATTCGATAAGCAATTTACCTGTATTCGTTTCTTTGTCAGACTCTCCTTGTGCTTGAGCCGTTCTTTTAAGTTTTTCGCTGGATAATGGTTTTAATGCTGCTAGTTTCTTCTCTTGTTCGGTAGTCGCCTTTGCGGCTTTCTGTGAAGTCATAATGTTTGCGCCTGCTAATAATCCCGCAATAGCCAATAGTGCTATAACAACTATCAGCGTAAAGTGATGCTTACGTAAAGTCTTATCCGACATAAATACCATCCTTTTGAAGTTCAATGATCACTACGTTAGTCCGCCTACAAGTAGTTTTTGTCTATATATAAACTGTGGTTGGCGTCATTAGGATATACATCGTAAAATACATCCTCTTGGCCGCCCAGGTACTCATCGTTTGCTTTATACCAATAACCCCATGCGCCATTGCTTGCCTTATACTTTAGTTCTTGAAAGTTGGCATAGTTTGAATCGCCACTTGTACCACCGTTGACACGTTCGCTGCCAACCCTAGTTCTACCACTACTAAATCCAGAGCTTGTCCAGGTATACATGGATGTTCCATTGATATACGTTCTGAAACTAGTCGTTCCTGCAACATTATCAATTTTGAATGTTGCATACTGTCCCTGCACCATTGCTCCGAGACTTACAGGCTCATAACTGCCATTCTTCGAGCGCACTGTGAAGCCCTGTGGATTTGTAGAACCGGATGGGTAGCTCCTTGACCAACCTAGCTCGATTATATTATTAGAATCATATCTCACGTATATCTAGTTTACGTGCTTCCCATTAGGCTGGAGGGTCGGATTATTCATAACGAAATTGTTCGAATACGTGCCATAGGCAGTCGTAACGCCACCTGTGGAGTAGGTTGCATAGGCAGCTTCTGCGAAAGGTAGCGCCAACGCACCTGATGGAAAGATTGCTAAAGCCAAAAGGGCTAACATTAGGCTGAACCAATACGCCTTTTTCATAGGACCTCCCTGTCTTTCGTTTTTTCTTTTTTTCTAGAAGAAAGATCTCTCTTTCTTGTTAGGCTAGCGAAAAAAAACATCTAGGTCAATACTATTTTTGCATAATCTATTAATATGATAGGTTATCTATATATTACACGCGTATTAACTTCGACGGACTTCTTGAGAAACGTTTGTTGCCTGAGCAACCAGCGCCCTCGCCCTAAGTTTCTTAACAAACATTTAACCTACGAGAAACACTCCAGAAACAATCCGCCCCTAAAATGAGAGCAAAACCAGGTCTGGCATATCTCAACAGTACGGCAGAACAGCAACATTTTCGGGGACCGATGTGCATAAAACCGTACGTCGGAATAGGTTTCGTTTGGCCTTGATTCGGGATCTGGGCCAGCCACCGGTCGGCGGTACGGCGACACCATGCGTTTCTGCCTCGTAACGATGGACAACGATGGAGGGATACCATGCAAAATATCAGTGCCGGTGATACCGCTTTTGTACTCATGTCCGCGGCCCTTGTCATGTTTATGGTGCCGGGGCTGGCGCTCTTTTACGGCGGCATGGTCCGCAGCAAGAACGTCCTCGCCACCATCATGCAGAGCTTTATCGCGCTCGGAATCATAAATATCTTATGGATACTATTCGGCTACAGCCTGGCGTTCGGCCCCGATAACTTCGGGCTCATCGGCGGGCTGGATTGGGTGGGTTTGAGAGGGGTCGGCCTCGCGCCGAATCCCGATTACGCGGCAACCATCCCCCACCAGGCGTTTATGGTTTTTCAGGCCATGTTCGCGATAATCACGCCGGCGCTTATTACCGGCGCGTTCGCGGAACGCATTAAATTCAGCTCGTTTTTGATCTTTATCGTCGGCTGGTTCGTGCTCGTCTATATCCCGGTGGCGCACTGGGTGTGGGGAGTCGGCGGCTGGATGCGCGAGCTCGGCGTGCTCGACTTTGCCGGGGGCATCGTCGTCCATGCAAGCTCGGGCGCGGCGGCGCTCGCGGCGGCGCTCTTTGTCGGAAAACGAAGGGGTTTCGGGACGGAACCGCTCCTGCCGCACAACCTCCCCCTGACCATCATCGGCACCGGCATCTTATGGTTCGGCTGGTTCGGGTTTAACGCCGGGAGCGCCCTTGCGGCCGGAGGCACCGCCACCAACGCGTTCGTCACCACCCATACCGCGGCGACGGCGGCAACGGTGAGCTGGGTCTTTATCGAATGGCTCAAAAACGGCAAGCCGACGATGCTCGGCGCGGCCACCGGCTCGATTGCTGGGCTGGCGACCATCACCCCGGCGGCGGGCTTTGTCAGCCCGCTTGCCGCCCTTGCCATTGGACTAACGGCGGGTATCGCGTGCTACTACGCGGTCTCTTTAAAATTTAAACTGGGGTACGACGACTCGCTCGACGTCGTAGGCGTGCACGGTGTCGGCGGCATTATCGGCTCGCTCGCGGTCGGCGTTTTCGCCTCGACCGCGGTCAACGAAGCGGTCGGAAACGGCCTGGTCTTTGGGAATGCTTCCCTGCTCGGCCTACAGGCGCTCGGCGTCGTGGTCGTCGTCGCCTTCTCGTTTATAATAAGCTTGATATTGTTTAAGATCATCGACGCGGTCGTCGGCGTTCGGGTATCCGACGAGGACGAGCTGACCGGCCTCGACCTCTCGCAACACAGCGAGGTGGGCTACGACCTCTCGGGCTTAGGCTCGGGGAGCGGCGGGTTTGTCGGGTCGACGGCGTTCATCGCTCACCCATCACCGACGGTGTCATCGCGCGCCGAGGACAGAATTTAAGGAGGGGCCATGCTCAAGAAAATCGAGGCCATCATAAAACCGTTCAAACTGGAAGACGTGAAGAATGCGCTCGGCAAAGTCGGGGTGCAAGGCATCACCGTCTATGAAGTCAAAGGGTTCGGCCGCCAAAAAGGCCATACCGAGGTCTACCGGGGGGCCGAGTACCGGGTCGACTTCGTCCCGAAGGTAAAAATCGAGATAATGGTCGCCGAAGCCATGGTCTCCCAGGTGGTCGACGCCATCTTAGAGTCGGCGAGAACCGGCAAAATAGGCGACGGCAAAATCTTCATCTACCCTGTCGACGATGTGGTAAGGATACGGACGGGTGAACGCGGAACCGATGCGATTTAAGACAAGCGAGCAGGTCACAGTGGATAAGCCTACAACGCTGCGCGAGAACTACGAGCGCAGCCTTCGAGAGCTACACAACACATATTATGCGGAGCCTTCGGGACGCGATGTCGCCGCGAGACGCTCCGATATGATAGACGGGCTCATCCAAAGCATCGCGGCGGGCGTCCTCGGTGATGTGCTGGGCGGTACCCTGGCGGGCCTCAAAGGGGTCGCCGTGCTGGCCCTGGGAGGATACGGCCGCCGGGAGCTATGCCCCGCGTCCGATATCGACCTGATGATACTCCACCGATTGAAGAATAGAGTGCATATTACGCAAATATCCGAGGAGCTATTCTATCCCCTCTGGGACTTGGGGCTCGAGGTCGGGCACGGTACCCGGACGCTAAAAGAAAGCCTGCGGATGGCGGCAAGCGACTTCGAGGTACAGACCTCGCTCCTTGAGGCGAGGCTTATCACCGGCGACAACGCGCTCCTGGAGGAGCTGCAACTCGGGCTTACCCGGCAGATTCGCGCGAGGGGCGGCGGGCGGTTTCTCGAGAACATCCTAGCCGAAAACGAGCAGCGACATCTCCAGTACGGCCAGGCAGCGTATCTCTTGGAGCCCGATATTAAAGACGGCGAAGGCGGTTTGCGCGATATCCAGGCAATCGTCTGGACGGCTAAGGGTCTATTCGGAATTGCCTCCCTTAATGGGCTGGCCAAGGAGGGTTATCTCTCCGAGTTCGACGCCCGTGCGCTTGAGGAAGCTTACGAGTTTATGCTGATGGTGCGGACCTACCTCCACCATACGGCGGAGCGCAAGACCGACCGCCTCTTTTTCGAGTACCAGGCCGAGATAGCTAAGGGATTGGGATTTAAGAAAAGCGCCGGCAGCAGCAGCGTCGAGAATTTTATGCGCCGGTTCTATACGCACGCGAGCGCGGTCGAGCGCATATCGCGCGGCTTCCGGGATCAGCTCAAAGACACGCTTTTAAACCCGGTATACGCTACATTAGCAGGCGATAGCATAAATATAGCGGGCGGCATCGTCCTTAAGGGCGGCAGGCTTTCGCTTGCCTCGGCCGACGCCGTGCGCGACTATCCCGGCTCGGAGATAAAGCTCTTTCGCCTCGCCCTTGAACACGATTATCCCCTCGATTTTAAAAAGCTCGACCTGGTGCGCGAAGGACTCGAGGACCTGCCCCGACCGGACACCTGGACGCGTCAGGTGCGCGACGACTTCATCGAAATCCTTGAAGCGGGCTCGCGCGCATTGCCCGCGCTGGGGGCCATGGACCATCTCGGTCTTCTCTCCCGCTACATCCCTCAGTGGGAACATGTGGTCTGTCTGCCCCAGCACGACGCCTACCACCTCTACACGGTTGACATGCACTCGTTCTTGACAGTGGCCGAACTGCAAAAGATGGGCGCGGGTAACTACGATTCCACCAACCCGCTCCTTCGTGAGTTTTATGGGGAAATCGAGCGAAAAGACCTTCTAGTTGTCGCCGCGCTCCTTCACGACGTCGGCAAGGGCGGCGGCCATGAGCACAGCAAACGCGGCTCAAAGATGGTGAAGGATGGCTGCTCGCGCATGGGATTTACCCCTACGGAGTGCCGCACACTCAGCGCGCTCGTCGAGCATCACCTGCTCCTCCCCGACACCGCGATGCGCCGCGACTTAAACGACGAGAACGTCATCATCGAGCTGGCGTCGACAATCGCCGACGAGGAGACGGCCAAGATGCTCTACCTTCTCTCCGTCGCCGACGCCCTGGCAACCGGCCCGAAAGCCTGGGACGCCTGGAAGGACATCCTCATGCGCGAGCTTTTCTCCAAGGTTCACCATATCATCGAGAGCGGTGAGTACACGAGTAAGAAGAGCATCGAGCGGCGCAAGAAGACTGCGTCATCCGTAAAATCGAGCTTGGCCGAGCGCTACGAAAATACCGAGATAGAAGCGTTTCTCGCGCAGATGCCCCCATCTTACCTCCAATCGCAGACGAGCGACGACATCATCAGGCATTTCAAGTTGATGCGGGACGAGCGTGAGGCCATCGGGATAAGCGCGCAGCGCAAAGAGGGTGTCTGCGAGCTTACGCTCGTCGCAGCGGATGAGCCGGGCCTCTTCTGCAAGGTCTCCGGCGTGCTGGCCCTAAATGGCGTCAACATCCTCGGTGCCCAGGTCTACACGAGAAGCGACGGCACGGCGCTCGACATCTTCCGTATCGCCGGCTACTTCGATAAGAACGTCGATGAGGACGTGTGGGACAAGATAAAGAACGACATCACGCGCGCGCTCGAGGGCAAGATATCGCTCGAATACCGGGTCGCCGAGAAGGCCAAACGCTATAAAGGCAACGGAGTTACGAAGCAGTCGCTGAAAAAATCGCCCGAGGTGAGAATCGACAATACCTCGTCCGATTTCTACACCGTAATCGAAGTCCACGCCGAGGACCGCATCGGCCTCCTCTACTCCATCACCAGAATCATGTACGACCTGCGCCTCGACATCCACCTGGCAAAAGTTTCGACCAGCGTGGACAAGGTCGTCGACGTCTTCTATGTGTGGGATATAAACGGGCAGAAACTCGACGACGCGGAGCAAATCGATGACGTGAAGAAAGCGATTCTGATGGCGTTGGAGTAGTAGAATAGCGGTAGATCTGCCGGTTACCCGACAGCCCCCGCACAGATCCCGGCGTGCGTTTTCCCGGCCAAGTCAAAGCTCACCTGCCGCCGTTTTTTGGCGGTCAGGCGCAGCGACTTGTTAGGTTCTCTTCGGCTTTGTTCTATGCTTTTTCGGCAGTAGAGGAATTAGGCAACGTAAAGCCCTATTTACAGATTCCGAGTCTGGGAAATATGCTCGAATATCTGGTTCCAGAAGAACTGCGCCCTCTTTCGGCATCACGTCCTTAACAACAGTTGTGCCATCTGCCTGATGAATAGTGATCGTATACCCAGCTTGCATAGCTCCGTAATGCTTGCCACGCACTCCACCCGTAAAATCATATTCGGCACGCATATTGTCGTCTTTCACCTGTGCCATTTTAGTCACCACCTTCTTCATAAAGTTTCCGCTCCGATGAGGCTGCCTGCGGCAACTGATAATACGTATGTTCGAGCCTCGTTCTGTGTAAACCACTACAAGCACACGGCATTTATCAGAACTACCGAGGTCAATAAACCGTTGCTCATCCACTGAGTGGTCCGGGTCGGGTACCGTAATTGAGAATGGATCGATAAACACCGTTGTTGCTCCATCAAAACTGACTCTATGCTTTTTGAGATTCGCTTTGGCTCTCTCTTCGTCCCACTCAAAGTTTAGTTTCATTATAGCTCCATTGAACCATACCGTATCATTATAAGCCTAACGTCGTGCTCAGAGACAGCAAAAAGCAGAGCGAGAAACGAGCGGCGCTTTTTGCGATAAATATAAATGCCAAGTCATCTTCTCGATATGCCAACACCCAGGAACAACCTGAAGCCACAATTGCCTGCTTAAGCTTTTTATGCACTGATACTTCATGGATGTGCTTATTGTTTGGCAAATGCTGATAGATCATTAGCACTGATGTACTATCAAGAGCTTGGGTCAACATTGCAAGCTCTCCGTTTAGAATGTATTTCTCTCTCCCCATTTTCTTGAGATAGGAGGGTGTTCCGGTTTCTAACCCCGTATCTGGATCAATGAAAATGAGCGCATTTTTTGTTTTTGAGATACCCTCAAATTTTTTCCAGTACTGATTCCTAGATCCATCCTCAAAAAATATCTCGTTCACGGGGTGTACAGTGATATACGAGTGAACATGTGGCTTTAACCACAGCTCCCAATGTTCAAGGTCTTTGGAATCACACTGATCAATAAAAGATAATAATCCAGGCGATTTCCCTTCAATGTGCTTTGACGTCTTATTTCCTTCACCATCGTCTCTGTGGTTTGTCAGCATTGGAATGAATGCGTAATTTGTTGCCACATCATTCTCTAGAAGATGGGTTATCAAGTCGTATTTGAAGCAATCCCTACTGTCACCAAAATACTTTAACTGAACCATGTAGTTTTACGCCCAACGTCTGAAATCAGCGGTGGCGATTAGCCGTCCGCTGGATTTACTTGTTAGGCGCTTATTAATTCTCCTTCATTTTTCTACTTCAAGTGCTATGCTACACTCAATGGATTGATGCGTTCTATCTTCTCCTTGTTTGCGCGAGCTGCCTCCCAAAGATCTACAGCACGCTGAGCGTTTAGCCAAAACTCCGGCGTATTACTAAACAAACGGGCGAGTCGAAGCGCCATTTCAGGGCTGACTGCCCGACGTTCTCGGACTAACTCATTTGCTGTTTGGCGCGATACGCCGAGCGCCTTGGCAAAGCTCGACACAGTGAGGCCATAATCTGGTAAGAAATCCTCGCGTAGCATCTCGCCGGGGTGTGTTGGCCGAATTACCCTCTCTCCTGTATTCTCAATACTCATCTCACACTTCTCCTTTAGTGATAATCCGTAATTTCTACGTCGTAGGCATCACCGTCTACGAATCGGAAACATATGCGCCATTGATCGTTGATAGAGATCGAATATTGTCCCTTCCGCTCACGTTCAAGTTTGTGGAGTCGATTGCTTGGAGGAACCTGCAAATCATCCAAACATATTGCTAAGCCAATGTATTCCAGTTTGCGCATTGCCCGCTTACTGATATCCGGTGGAAATCGGCTTGATTTTCCTTTTTAGTAAAATTATTGTGTATGCTTATCAGCAAACGTCTTGATCATGTATCAATAGTAATCTGTCACGTGACACTTGTCAATAAAATTCTTTGTTTCGCCTGACGTTTGAACTCAGCGGCAGGCGCACGTGATGGTTGGAGCGAATGCGGAAACCGGCGCGGGTGACTGTCCGCTGGAGTGATTTGTTATGTTTTAATTGCTTTTAGCTTTAGAAACTTTTCCATGGGATCGAAATCCTTGTCGTTGTGAAGCAAAGATAGCTGATAACGGATACAAAAAGTTCCAATCATGACATCAATCGTTTTTCTAACGGTAACTCCCTTTTTTCTTAGTAATCTATAGCTTTCCGCGCTTTTTAATGCTAGCTCTTGCCCAACCATCGGCATTATGGGAATTCGCAGTAGAAGCTCCTTTGCGGTCTTGAAATCACCGTCGTCTTTAAAACCTTGAAGCACTTCGGTTAAGATTAAATCACCCATAATGATAGGCGTATTTCCAAGAGCGGAATCAAGCCAATCTGTTTCTGCTGTTTTTTTGCCATTAAAATAGTCGATCCAAACAGACGAATCGACGATTATCATTTGTCTAACCTCATTTCATCAAGGTTTCCGCTCCACTTAAGCTTGCCTCGAAACTCTTTTATTTTCTCCTGGCTTTTTACTTGCACTAGTAGCTTTAAGCCCTCTTCTATGGCAGCTCTTTTTGTTTTATGTCCGGACACCTTGAGCGCGGATTCCATTAAAGCATCATCAATTACTACATTGGTTCTCATAATTAGCCTCCTATGTGTATTGTTAGCCTTTATTATACACATTAGAAAGGTAGTTTAAAGATCTATTTTTTCCAACATAACGGTTTGCGTTACCGGCAGGTGATAGATAATTAGAGTCAATCCCATTTCTAGTTGAAACTTCCACGGCTCATCTGGCTATGCTACCCCCGTTTCAACCGGCTGCTCTTCGATCTTCAGCTCGCGCTTGAGCGCCTCGCGAAGTTTGCTAAGATGGCGATACCCCTTGATCCGCCTAAGCCTCGGCTCGATGTCCGTGAGGGCCGCAGCCAGCCAGCGCTGCCTTTGCTTGGAGTTCTTCCAGCAGTCGACCTTCTGGCAGCGCTCCTCGACCAGGGAGTTGACCGATTCCAGACAGTTCGTGGTTTTAAGCGAGCATCCCAGCACCCCGTAGAGGCTGAGGCGGTGAAGGGTAAGTGTCTCCTCAAACCCTTCCGCAAGGCTTGCCGCGGCCGACTGGTTTAGCTCTTCGAGTTCTTCGTGAAGGCTGGATAGCGCCGCTTTGGCCTCTTCATATGTCGGGCGCTCGTAAGCCCGCTGAAGCCGCTTTC
>JASEGT010000063.1 GCA_030018005.1 Actinomycetota bacterium | reverse complement strand
AGAGGGAATTAAATCAGGCGCACTATTAATGTGTCGGTCGTCTGGAGGTGAACATGGTTCAAGGAAAAGTAAAATGGTTCAATAGTCAAAAGGGTTTTGGATTTATTGAACAGGAAAGCGGCCCGGATCTATTTGTGCATTATAGCGCCGTAAAAGGCGATGGGTTTAAAAATTTGGCGGAGAATGACGTCGTTGAATTCGAGGTCATTAAAGGTCCCAAAGGTGATACCGCTACTGACGTCACAGTTATTTCCCGCAGCGCAGAGCCCAGCAGTGAAAAACCGCGCCCACGGAATACAGAACACACCGGCAGAGGCCAATCGAATGGCAATAAGCCTTTTAACCGCAGCATTGAAGACCAGTTGAAAGCACTTAGAAAATCCAGCAAAGAGAACCAGCAAGATTTGGCTAATAGGCTTAAGCGCAGGTAGTAAAGACTGTATTGCAAACTCTTTTCAAAAGTTGTAGAAGCGATATATTCTGGGTAAATAGTAGATGATTTGTTGAGCCATACCGAGTGGAACGAGGAAGGAGCCTAACAGGCAATGAAAATCTATGTAGGAAATTTGGCGTACAGCACCGATGAGGATACCTTGAGAGAGGCTTTTGAGGCGCATGGTGAAGTCGAGTCCGTTAACGTCATCACAGACAGGGAGACCGGTCGCAGTAAAGGTTTCGCATTTGTGGAGATGCCCAACGATGATCAGGCTAAAGCAGCTATCGACGCGCTAAATGGCAGCCAAGTCGATGATCGTACGCTAAAAGTCAGCGAGTCACGCCCGCAAGAGCGTCGTCCGGGTGGCGGCGGCGGTCGTGGTGGCGGCTTTAGGGGCGGCGGCGCCGGCGGCGGCGGTGGCGGCAACCGCAGGTGGTAAACGCCTAGCACATTAGGATAACAATCAAAGCCCCGGTTTTTAACTGGGGCTTTGGTCTTTGAACGCGGTAGAACGGTAACAACGAAGTGCTGAGGATAGGTTATTATGGCAGTTTCAAGCATCTCCATATCCGGTACGGCGGTATCGTGTGCGCATTGTCTTTCGTTGTTGATCAACGGTCTCGAACAACTAGATGGTATCGTTTCAGTATCGGCGGATAAGAAAACCAACACGCTCTCAATCGACTTCGACCCCTCGATAAGCGATGCGGATGATATCCGTGCCAGACTTCGCGACCTCGGCTTTGCCGCCGGCGAACTTTACTGCGTCTGCTAGGAATATCGAAATAGCCTAACAATTGTTGGGTTGAGGCTTTGCGACAATCGCGATTATACGGTTAACTGGATTTAAATACAAAATACAGGTATACTTAACAAGGCCGCATTTATTACTGCTAGCTGTCCCTCGCGAAAACCCGAGGACCCTTCGGACTAACTGCGTCTAATAATAAAGTTGTGCGATTCATTACGGACGCACGTTAAGGAGATTACATGTCATTTAAACGTTTAGGAGTCGCTCTGCCACTAGTCGAGTGGACAGAGGCGATGGGTTTTAGCGAGCCCACCCCGATTCAAAAACAGGCCATTCCGCAAGCACTCAATGGCCGCGACATCATCGGTTGCGCCCAAACGGGCACAGGAAAGACGGCGGCATTTGTTCTGCCGATCCTGCAGCGTATCAACAGCGACGGCGTTATTAAAGCGCTTGTCGTAACGCCGACCAGAGAGCTTGCAACACAGATAGAGGCGGTAGCTCAAAGCTGCGCGCGCCATACAAAGCATAGGGCTATGGCGGTCTACGGAGGTGTTCCGTACGCTCCGCAGGGCCGCAAGGTGAGCAGGGGAATCGATTTTCTCATAGCAACGCCGGGTCGCCTGCTCGATATGATGCGCCGAGGTGACGTCGACCTCTCGAAAGTAGAGATTCTCGTTCTCGATGAAGCAGACCGCATGCTGGACATGGGGTTCTTGCCGGACATTAAGCGAATCCTCAAGGAAGTCCCGGCAAAACGACAGAACATGTTGTTTTCCGCCACCGTTACGCGCGACGTAATGGACGTCATCGAGGATGCGCTCACAAACCCGCTTTTAATTGAGATAAGCCACCAGAAGGTGCCGGTCGAGTCAATCAAGCAGACCGTATATCCGGTCAGCGCGATGCAGAAATCAGATTTGCTCATCGAGCTTCTAAAGCAGCGCGATTATAATAAGGTCGTCGTGTTTACGCGCACGAAGCGACGCGCGGATTTCTTAAGCCGGGTGCTCATCCGCAAGGGCATACAGTCGACAATAATGCACTCCGACCGGAGTCAGGCGCAGAGAAACGCTGCGCTCGCGGGCTTCAAGGCCAATCGTTATCAGGTACTTGTCGCGACCGATATCATCGCGCGCGGCATCGATGTCGAAGGGATATCCCATGTAGTAAATTACGACATACCGTCGACACCTGAAGATTATGTACACCGTATCGGCAGAACCGGCCGTGCGAGTGCCACGGGTACAGCCATCAGCCTACTCTCACATGAAGAGGTAGGGGACTTGCGAGAAATCGAAAGAATGATGGGCGTTTCGCTCAACCGCGATAAACTCAAAGGCTTCGAGTATACGAGCCAGCAGTTACCCGGGATGAACCGGCCCGCAAACGCTGCGGCCGCTAAGGTAGCCTCGAAGCTCGCTTATGACGGAGGAGCAAAGCGCAGTATCAAGCGCAGGACAAAGCGCCGCTAACACGCGCGAGGGTGCTCGACAGCCTTCTTAGAAATCGCAGGCGACTGCGAAGTAGCGAGCGAGAACATAATAAGAAAAACGTAAAGCCCTGGCAGCAACGCCGGGGCTTGACTGTTTGGATTATCGAGACGAGAGCGATCCTGCTCGACGTCTAGCTCGAAATCAAGTGATGCGGCATAACCTTTGATGGTGCTTTTTAAGAATTAATGGGTATGTATAAAAACAAGTTGCGGAATTTAATATTTTGTGGAGATAAGGGGACTCGAACCCCTGACCTCTGCATTGCGAACGCAGCGCTCTCCCAACTGAGCTATATCCCCATATCATATTATCGACACCAAACATAATACTATCAAAAACCGGATTTCACAACAGTCCACCACGCGCCCGAGCATACGCAAGCTTAATCAACCCAGCCCAATATACTTGGCGCCCGTCGCCTAGCTATCAGGTCCGCGCTCTTCGGGGCATCCACGGCGCAGGGTGATTCTGTCGGGGCCGGTTTTCGCTCTTACATATCGGAAGTTCTGTTGAGTAAACGCGACGAGGCTAGAGAAGAATACTACTATCGGTACGGCGAGAATCAAGCCTAGGATGCCGCCGAGTTCAGCGCCGGCCAGCAGGCTCAATATGATGACGAGGGGGTTTAGCCCGCCCACGGCTCCCAGTATGTTGGGGCTAATGGCCAGGTTCTCCAGAGTTTGAATAACTAGAAACACTGCCAGGGTGATGACGACGGTGAGCGGGTTGACTGTAAGCGCGATGATAAGCGCGGGTATTACGCCGAGCGCCGGCCCAAGATACGGTACCAGCTCGGTAATCCCGGCCCAGATACCCAGAAGCAGCGGATACGGGATACCGATGACCCAGTAAGCTATGCCCGACATGATTCCTACGGTTATCATTACGAGTATCAGGCCGACGATATAGCGGTTGAGGTCTTTTCGCATAGTCACGTTGAAGTCGTCATATACGACCCTGGTCTCATCATCGGGGAGCGTGCCTTTGATGCTCCGCTGCATTGCCGGTATCGCTAGCAGCACATAGAGCGAGATGAACAGGACGAGAAATCCCTCGATGATGAAGGCGAGAACGGATGGGATAAACGAGATGACCTTGCCCAGCTGCTCGGTGATTATAGAGGCCGCCTGGCCGATCAGGAGCTGGGGGTCGATATCGATATACAAGCTCAAACCGGTCTCTTCGACGAGCCCGCTAACCTTAGAGGCCAGTTCCTGCAGCGTCTTTAAATAGGACGGCAAACCCTCGCTAAGAGCGCGCGTCTGCGATACGATAAGTGGAACGACGACCGCGAGCGCGAGCGCGATAGCAGCGATAAAGACGACGTAAGCAAAGGCAATGGCTAAATACCGGTGTACCTTTCTTTCTTCGAGGTACGTTATGAGCGGGGTGAGGATGTAGGCGATTATTAAGGCACCCGCAAATATTTGGATGGTGTTAAAGACCTTGCCGGCGACGAGAAACGCGAGCACGATGGTGCCGGTCACGATTATTGCTTTCACCCAGTCGGCAACGCGAATCTTCATACTTAGTTCATTCTCTTATTGGCTGCGTTTCTAACAGCATAATAGAGCGCCCGTAGCAGAGTTGGAGGGGATAAATGAGCACACGACGCACCACAACAGGAGCGACTGTCCGCAACGGTATTGTCTTCGCGCTGGCAATAAGCCTATTGTTAACGTTCATGCTCGGGCCTGCGGACGCTATCGATCTTCAAGACCCTAAATTTCAGGCAATAAGCGTGTCGCCGTCTGCGGGCTCGCCGGGCTCTGCGATTTCGGTCACAGTTACAGCCACCGATGACATGGGCCTTAGCGGCGGAGTGGTCGGCTTTGAGTCGCCCACCACAGGCATCGTTCGATATGTATTTCTCGACTACGCCGGCGGCGACCTCGCGGGGAGCTTCACGGTCGACCGCTACGACGCGCCCGGCGTATGGAAACCGGTCTACGTCGAAATCCTCGATACCTCTTCGAACATATTCGCGGCGACTGGGGATGAAGTCGATCTCAGCGCCGGTAATATCACCCTCAGCAACCCGAACCCCGACATCACCGCCCCGACATTTACCTCTTTAGACATCCCAAACACACAGACAAACCCCGGCGGCAAGGTCAGCTTATCGATAGAAGCGGCGGATTCCGAATCGGGACTAGCCTCTGCGCAGGTCTTGTGGCGTAATGGTTGGAACTCCATACTAGCGTTCTTGCTCTATAACCCGAAGACCGGGCTTCTCGAGGCGGACCTCTACATCCCGGTCGACCAGGGCACCGGCACTTATACCCTGAGCACGATCTCCGTCCTCGACCAGCAGGGCAACGAATACCTTTGGGTCGCCGATTCCGGCCCGGCTATGTCGGGGAAAGACCTGGTGCTAGGAACCAGTGAGAAAGCGCCGGTAGCCGGATTTAAAGATGTCTACCCCGGTGATTGGTTCGCGCCGGAGCTGCTATTCCTCGTCGAATACGAGGTCCTCGGCGGCTATAGCGACGGGACCTTCAAACCGAAAAACAATGTTACCAGAGCCGAGTTCGCAAAGATGGTCTGCCAGGCTTCCGGGTGGTCTCTGATGCAGCCCTCCTCCGGCTCGTTCACCGACGTCGATTCCGGCCACTGGGCTTATGATTACATCGAGACGGCCAAAGCGCACGGTGTCATCGGGGGTTACCCGGGCGGTATCTTCAAGCCTGGAGCGAACATCACGCGCGCCGAGATATGCAAGATGCTCGTGGCGGCGGGCGGTATAAGTCTTGACTCGGCGGGCTCGAGTTTCAGCGACGTCGAGACCGCCCATTGGGCGCAAGCCTACATCATGACCGCACGCAAATACGATTTCGTCCGTGGCTATCCTGGAAATCTCTTCATGCCCGGCTCGCTTGCGAATCGCTCCGAAGCCGCCAAGATGATATATAACGCTTACGAATACCTGGGGACGCCTTAATCTGGCTTCCGTCGAACAATCGCAGCATCCTGACGGTCGGCTAAGGGGCCGAGCTACTTTGGATACCTTGGCCTAGCTTGCTCCGAACAACTGTAGCAGCGCTAATGCGTTTTCGCGATGATAATAGGCGACCGCTCCGACCAGCAGCACTATGGCCGGTACCACAATTACCTTTTCAGCGGTGCCGTTGGTCTTCATTCGTAAAAACTCGACGGGCGGAAAACCAAAATGAAGTGGCAACGGGAAGAGAAGTGGAACGCCATCTTTAGTCAGCATGTCCGTAGCTATGTGCGAGGCAAACGCGACCATGAAGCTGATAAAGACGATCTTCGTATCTATTGCCTCACCCAGAGGCAACGCTTCGAGCAGCAGACGCATCAGCCCTCCGAAAATCACCAGTCCCAACAAAGAATGGGTCAAATGCCGGTGACCACCGGCGAAGAACGGGTTTATAAGGCGAGACAAGCAGCCTCCTGCCGGCACATTCGCCCACAATTTGCTGCCGGGTTTATCGATATCAGGCGTTAGCCCACCAAGGAGCGCGACGAGCAGCGATACCGTCGCCGTCTCAATCGTCATGTCGGCGACGGGGAAGATAATAGCCGTAGATATTACAGCGCCAACAGCGGCTAGTTCGTGTGTGCGTCCAAGCATAGTGTGATGTTCCTTCGTCCCGATACGGGCAGCCGTTCAGATACGTATTCTACAACGGAGTGCATAAACCTGCAACGCTTTACCAATCATTGAAGGTTGTCGTTCCTAACGCAAACGCTCGAATGCTCGATTGATAAACCGTGCACACCATGAAACCGCCACGACTTGCGGACCACCCGGAGATGGAGAAAATGCACTTTTCGTAGCGCGTTTTTGTATAATAGATATGACGCTGACTTTCTGAGTGGGTGATTGATGATGGATTTTATAGAAAAGACAGGTGTTGCCGACAACGAAAAAGCCGAGGCGGCATTAATCGAGCAACAGCGAAAAGACCTTCTGCAAGAACAAGAGCGAATGAGACGATGGATCGAGGACAACGAGCCGCTGCCGGTCAAGATAGCCTGCAAGTTAAGCCAACACATCGTGGCGAAAAGCGATGCTGATGAGTAGGGCCGGCCGGGGCTGGGCGATGTCGTCGAACGCGTATCGTCAAAGCAAACCGCAGCAATGCCGGCGCCTGTAATAAGAGCGGGCGCTGTTTTCACTGCTTCGAATATGGGCATGAATGTAATCAAAAGGGCGAGGTGGAAGTGTGAATCATAAAAACGTGGGCGATAATAACAACATTATGATCGGCAGGTTTACCCTCGGCGAGACGATAAAAGCCAGGGAAGCCATCTTTGATACTGCGATCGACACGATGTATATCTTCGATATCGAGAACCTCAGACTTCTCGACATGAACCCCTGGGGTCTCGAACTCCTCGGTTACACCATTGATGAGATTCGTCAAAAGGATTTCTACGATATCCACGCGATAGAAGAGCGCGAGCGCGTGGAAGAGATCCTCGCCATTTACCTGAGGGATGGCGGCATATTCGGGATTCGCGACCTTCACCTGCGCCGAAAAGACGGCACGCTTATCCCTGTTGAGAAGGCGGGGCGGTTAACCAAGGTCAACGGGAAGCAGGTTGGGCACTGAATCTGCCGCGACTTGCGCGAACGGGTTCAGGCTGAGAGTGAGATCCGCAAGCGCATCGAGGACCTGGAGGCCCTCAAGAAAGCTGCCCTCGACATATCTTTGGTGCGGGAGAGGGACGAGCTTTACGCAACGATAGTTAGGAGCGTCGTCAAGCTTCTCTCTTGCGACGCCGGTGGCATCGCGATTTTTGACGAGAACGAACACCTGATTAATTTTCCGTACGTCTGGAATCTGCCGGCCAGCTTGACGACTAAGAGCATCAGGCACAATTCCGATATGTTTAGCGAGGTCATTAGTACCGAGCGGTCACTTATTACCCAGCCCGGTAAGAAGCTGCCTGCGGCGTTAAGCGTTTTATCCGACGAAGGGGTACGCTCATTCGCGCTCGTCCCGCTGATCGTGCGGGGCAGAATTTTGGGAACCTTGTGGGCTGCGACTCGCATGTCTACCAGGACCTTTACTAATTACGATATGGTGCTTCTCGAGTCGATTGGCGCCCAAGCATCTGTATCGCTGGACAATGTCAGTCTTTTCATTGAGCAGCAGTACATCTCGGATGTGCTGCAGCGAGGGTTTTTACCTGATAAAATACCGAATCTACGGCAGACGGATATCGGCATATTCTATGCTTCCGCAACCGAGGCGGCAGTCGTCGGCGGCGATTTTTACGACTTCGTGCCGCTTGCAAACGAAATCATGGCGCTTGCGCTTGGTGATTCGTCTGGCAAGGGAGTAGAGGCGACGGCAGACGCCGCGATGGTAAAATACTCACTTCACTCCGCACTCCACAGCGACCCCGACCCGGCTAAAACACTGACGCGCAGCAACGCCGTCGCCTATGATCAGCTTAGGGGTGGTCATTTTGTAACGCTCGTCTACGGCTTGTATAACGCGACCGACGGACGGCTCAAGCTGGGCATCGCCGGCCATCCATACCCTATCCACTATAGCGCGAGGGCAGGGAGTGCCGGGTTCATCGAAGGGCACGACCCGGCTTTCGGACTTGTAGAGGCGAATGATTTCTCAGGCACAGAGATACGCTTGGCGGCCGGCGACATCATTGTGCTTTACACCGATGGCATCATGGAACTCCGGCGCGATAAGGAGTTCTTCGGCTCGGAACGTCTGGCCGATCTCGTCGCGAAAAACGCGACCAAGAGCGCCCAAGACCTAGCCAACACCATCATCGATGCGGCAAGAGATTTCGCCGACGGCAAGTTTACCGACGACATCGTGCTTCTTGTCATAAAGCGCATCGCCGCAGCCGGCTAGAATATATGTGCAGATGCCGGCGGTTTTGCCGGTATTCCACTAACCCGTGCTTAAGTGCCGCCTACACGGCTACCCCATTCCAACAAACGCCACCAGCCACGCCTTAGCTGTACGTAGTAATAATGCAATACGCTCGCATGGTCTATGCGTCCATAGCGGCCGCTGATTCGTGGTAAACTAGTCGATATAGACTGGGGGCTTCATCGTGATAGAATTCATAGTTCTCGGACTCTTTCTCACTTATATCGTATACTGGATTATTCATACAGCTATCCAGGGCCGCTTTTTTGAATCTTTTCTGGCGGCCGGTGTCGGTATTCTCACAACACAAATATTTCTCGTCGCCTATTACTCCGGAGAATTCTTCCGGGAGAGTATCGGCCTTAGCGTCAACATCGCTCTCCAAGGGTTCGGGCTATTCTTGATCGTAAGCTCTGCCGCGCTCTTGACTGCGGCATTCGTCTCCAAAAGAAAGATAAGCGGAATCGTTTCGGAGTGGGGCAGCACGCAGCTCTTTCTCGCTCAAGGCATCTACGGCATCATACGACACCCGGTGCAACTCGCCGGCATCCTAGCCGCGCTCGGCGTCGCTTGTATGATGGCAAATTCAGCCATTATAATCCTTGCGTTGCTGGCAGGCACCGCCTTCTATGTCTCCGCAGTCGAAGAAGATAAGCACAATGTTTTAAGCCTCGGTTCCGAATACGATGAGTATGCGGAGGCTATTCCTTCTTTCAACCTGGCTTCAGGCTTGTCAAAATCGCTGCGTAACCGACGACGCGGTTGAGACAACGTCGATGGTGCGACCCTGCCGCCGCGCATTTCAGCCACTGCGGGTCCCTTCAACAACGTGGACTCAAGCCCTCGGCATAAGCAATTTAAAGCTGCCAATATCACTCTCTTAAAGTATAATGACTAAATAAACAATCAAGGGATAACGAGTCTAACATACCAGCGACCAAGCATTATTCACATTAAAGATATGGATTACCTTTCGCCAAAAAAATCGTTTATCGTATATGGTGCAATCCTGGCCCTGCTTGCGGTAGTAGCAACGGTCGCTTATTATATCATCGCCTACAACGCACCGCAGACAGTGAGCAAGCGCGTAAAAGAGCGGTCATACGAAGCATATAGGGCCGGCGATTTCGATAAAGCAAAGACCGGGCTTGAGAATTATTTAAAGGACTACGACAACGATTTCGAAGCGCGAAGCACGCTCGCAACCTGCTACATCCAGCTCGGAGAGACGGAGAAAGCATTCCGAGAAGCTGAAGCTGCCCTTGAACTAAGACCCCTGGACCCCGACGCATTATACAGGGCGGGCTGCCTGGCCCTCGACGTCAAACGCCCAGAGGACGCCATTGCCTACCTGGAAAAAGCGATAGCCGCAAAACCCAACACCCTCCAATATCATTACCGCTTGGCCTATGTTTGCACCGAAATTAAAAACTACCGACGAGCATTAAACGAATGGGAGAACGTGCTCGACCTCTTGCCGAGGGGCGAGCCGCATGCCGCTGAGATTCACAAGAAAATAGGCGATATCTACATGGGTATCGGCGTGACGCGAAAAGCGGCGGTCTCATACCGAAAAGCGCTCGCTGTAAACCCGGACGACGCCCATGCCAAAGAGCGTTTGTCGAAGGCGGTGAGGTAATCGATGTTGCGCAAGCTCGCGTCTAGATTATCGCCGTCGCGCGCGAAGTACATCGTCGCCGCAGCGATCGCGCTTATGATAGCCATGTTGTTCATAGGCTATGCAAAAGATTCTTACGCCTATAAGACCGACGGACTTCTAGTTTATGGTGAGGGCGCTGCGAACACCCCTAAGCATCGCCTGTGGGACCATGGGTTGTCTACTTGGGGCAACCAAACCGATTCCGCTGCCGCCAGTGCCACAATAAATTGGGTTATCAACGAGACCGCCAAGAGCAGGAAGGAAAACATCTCCGGCATCCTGACGACCAACGGTGGAGGCGGCAGCAACCTGCATATCCGAAGATGGGATGGCTCAAGTTGGGCTACTGAATGGAACGTGACAAGCGCAAACGCAAACTTTGCCGGCAGAAGAAGTTTTGATATAGCCTATGAAGAGTCTTCGGGAAACGCGATGGTCGTTTACTCCACCGGAACGAATCCGCAATTTCGCGTCTGGAACGGCTCAACGTGGACGAACGCGGCGGATGTTCTAGGGGCAGCCGAAGCCGGTAATATCGAATGGATTGAGCTTGCACCTCGACCGAACAGCAACGAAATAGCGCTCCTTTATGCGATAAACGACGGTGTCGACGGTCACACCTTAAAGGGAATTATCTGGGACGGTGCCGGCTGGGGCACGCAATCGGCGGCGCTAGAGACAAACCTTGCCTTCGCCGCGGTGGGGGGCGATACCAAGTCGTTCGATGCCGCCTACGAAAACTCGGGTGAGCTTATCGTCGTCTTCGGCTGGAACAACCTCGTAAACAACAGCCTTGCCGCAAGATACGTAAGAAAAGCGGCGGGCGCCGCGTGGGGCGCCGCTACGAACTTCGTAACCTGGGCCGATGAGGCGACGGTAGTCAATCTTGCCGACGAGCCTGGGGGCGACCGTATCGTCGCGGTCACGGCCGACAGCAAAGTCCAAGATATGCAATACGCCGTCTGGGACGGGGGAGCTTGGGTCAACCGGCGGGCAAACGCTGATTCGACTATGTACAACTTGCCCAACTGGGCCGGAACGATGCCGGTAGCCGCCGGGTGGGCTGTTGTGGGCGCTTCCGCGGTCGCCATTGTCGCTTATGCGGATAATGCCGACAATGATATCCACTGGCGGCGCTGGACGAGTGCGGGTTGGACATCGCCGGCCGACTGGAACCCGGGTCACGCACTTGGGTATCTTCGCTCTATCGATATCGACAGGCAACCCGGCGAAGACAAACTAATGGTCTCCATCGGAGACACCAACAACGACTTATGGGCGAAGACATACGATGGCACGAATTGGGCCAACACCAACGATAACCCATCCCTGCAATTGAATTTAAGCAGCGGGTTTTTGCCATTCGATTTTGTATTTGATAGGTACGCGTTGACGATCATAAACGATGGCGGCAACCCGTCCGACAAAACAGTAGTAGCAAGTGCGACAAACATCGGTATCGACGCTTTCACCCTAGCCGTAAATACCGGTATCGATACCATAACGAGCATCACCTGTACAGGTAATAGCTCCTTTGATTCGAGCAAAGTGCAAAACGTTCGCATATACAGAGATAACGGAGGGACGCCGAACGAATGGGATGCCGGAGACAGCCTGGTTTCAACCGGAGTGCTCTCCGGGACCCAAGTCGACTTCACCGGGCTGAATATTGCTGTTGACAAAACCGCCAAACAATACCTGGTCGTCTTCGACCTGGCCCCGACCGCGACCGACTCCGTACTGACAGGAACTGTGACGGCGGCTGTCGCGACCAACACGTTGCAGCTGAGCGATGCCGGCAGCGCTAGTGTCACCATCAATGTCTCGCCTCCCGGGCAGGTCACCAGTTTTATCGCTGCCGAGGGAGAGGACCAGCAGTCCACTTTGAGCTGGATCAATCCTGAGGACGCAGATTTTGCCGGTATAAGAATCTTGCGTCGAGACGACGGCCTGTATCCCACAGGGCCGACCGACCCTTTAGCGACCATAGTCTGGGAAGACCTCACGCCGCCTATTGCGACGACCTACACCGACCTTGGGCCGCTCATAAACGGCGATACCTACCATTACGCCTGCTTTACCCATGATACATCGGAGAATTGGCATACAACCGTGACACCGGGTCTTAACGCCGATACCGCCATACCCGGCATATCAGTTACGGTCACAAACGCCGCTGTGGCAACCGGTGACATATACCAAGGTCAAACAAATATCGTGACTCAAAGGCTCGGCTTAAGCACGACCTTTTCGGAGGTCACCCTGGACTCGATTAAGGTAGACAGGACCGGGACAGGAGCGGATTCCGACATCTCAAGCGTGAGCATATACACCGACTTGAATCATAATGGGGCGATAGACGCGGGGGACACTCAATTAGGGAGCAGCACTTTTTCAAGCGGATCCGCGACCATAGCTTTCGCGGCGCAGACCATAGGGACTACGGCATCGAGCCTTTTGGTTGTCTACAATATTTCGGCGTCATCTAACACAGCAGTGACCTTAGGCTCTAATATAGCGGACAAGACGTCTCTGGGGATAACCGG
>JASEGT010000062.1 GCA_030018005.1 Actinomycetota bacterium | reverse complement strand
GAACAAAGCCGATTGGCAGGGTGTCGTAGATGAGTACACGATGTCCAACGGAGTCTTCTGGCCGATACCGATTACGTTGTCCACGTCGAAAGAGCAAGCAGCCGGCCTTAAGGAAGGCCAGGAAGTGGCACTCATCGACACCGAGAGCGGCGAGCTGATGGGCAGCTTGACTGTGACAGAGACCTATGAGATCGACAAGGTCCACGAGTGCAAGCAAGTGTTCAGAACCGATGACATGGAAGGCCACCCGGGTGTCCAGAAAGTCATGGCTCAGGGTGATGTAAACATCGCCGGTACCGTAAAGGTATTTAGCGAAAGCTACTTCCCCGAGATGTTCAAAGGCGTTTACATGCGTCCGGCCGAGACCCGTGCGGCATTCGAGGAGAGAGGCTGGAGCACCGTTGCGGCACTGCAGCTCAGAAACCCGATGCACCGCTCACACGAGTATCTCGCGAAAATCGCCGTCGAGGTAACTGATGGCGTTCTCATCCACCAACTCGTCGGTAAGCTCAAAGCCGGCGATATCCCGGCCGAGGTCAGGGTTAAAGCAATCGACAAGCTCGTAGAGCTTTACTTTGTCAATAACACCGTCATTCAAGCGGGTTATCCGATGGAAATGCGCTATGCCGGTCCGCGCGAGGCGCTCCTGCACGCGACCTTCAGGCAGAACTACGGCTGCAGCCACCTCCTCGTCGGCCGCGACCATGCGGGCGTTGGCGAGTACTACGGCCCGTTCGACGCGCACCACATCTTCGACGAGATTCCGAAGGGCGCGCTCCTTACCCAGCCGCTCAAAATCGACTGGACCTTCTACTGCACCAAGTGCGACGGTATGGCCTCGATGAGGACCTGCCCGCACGGCAAAGAAGACCGGATGCTCCTGAGCGGAACCAAGCTAAGAAGCATGCTCTCCCAGAACGAAGAGGTGCCGGACCACTTCAGTCGCCCGGAGGTACTCGAGATATTGAGAGAGTACTACGAAGGCCTCGAGGAAAAAGTCGAAGTCAAGCTTCACAAATACTCCGAAGGCGAGAAATAAGCCGCCTAATATGGTGCCAGGGCTTATTATGTAAGCCTATTGCCAAGTATATAGCACAAAAGCCACGCCTCTTAATGGGGCGTGGCTTTTTTCACTCTCAACACGATCTGCGCTTCGTCTATGTCGCCAAAGAGACAAAAGAGTCGCTCTGGAGAATAATCGGTATCGGCAGCAGCCATTGATGGACAATAGCATATAAGGTAATAGCATATGTGTCCTCGAAGTCCCGCTCGGTGCACTCCCTTATCATCGTCGACGCTCCTTTCATGTTTCAGACGGGTTTAGCTATCAGCTTTTACAATACCGCGCTTCTCCCCCAACAACTCCGAAACCGTCACCAGCTCGAAACCCTTCGCGCGCAGCTCGTCGATTATGACCGGCAGGGCTTCGGCAGTGTGCCAACCGCGCCCGTTCGCGTGCATGATAACGATTGAGCCGTTTCGCGCCCGCTCCTTCGCGACGCGAATCATCGCCGTCGCTTTCACGTTCGGGTCGGGGTCGCCGGTGACCACATCCCATTGGATGGGCACAAGCCCGCAGTCGGCAACGACCTGCAGCGCGGCGTCGTTGTAGGCGCCCGCGGGATACCTGAAATATCTCGGAGTTACACCTGTATGCCGGCGAATACTGTCTTGTGCTTTCAGTACCTGGCTTTTCATCTCATCCCCTGAAATATCTGTGAAGAGCTTATGCGTGTACGAATGGTTCGCCATCTCGAAAAGCCCTTCAAAGCCGAGCATGTGCGCCGCATCGGGGTGTGTCTCGGCCCACTTGCCGCCCATAAAGAAAGTGGCCTTCGCGTCCTTTTCTTGCAGGATGCGCACGATCCTCTCATCAAAGCCGGCTCTATCCCTGTCGCGTTCGCACAAATCAAAGGTAAGCGCGACCAGCGGTGCCTCGCGTGGACCGTGCTCGACAAGCCCGGGCAACACCGGCGGCAATATCACTTCCCCTGCGACCGCTATCTCATCAACCGCAACAGCCGTCTCCTCTTGCTCAACCACAGGCTCGATTTCGCTCTCAGCAACTAGCGGCGGCATCTCCCGGGTAACCCGCAATGCCTCCGACTCGCGCGCAGTCTGTTGGGGTAGACGCGGGACGGAGTCGCTTCCTGAAACCATGTAGGTCAAGCCAACGCCAATAAAGCAGCCGATGGCTAACACGACGGACAGAATAAAAATGAATGGCCTTTTGTTCAAGCTCTTATCTCCTTGGTAAGCGGTATTCTAATAATAACCAAAAGACCGGTAGAAGCAAAGCTCGCTTAGACAACATCATGGTCAAGGTGTCTAATTGTAACCCTTTTCTTGGCGTGCAGATGAGTACAGTGGGCTTATTACTGCATTCCCGTAAGGTTCGACCTACCCCCTGTTTGGGTAATAAATCATATAATAAAACCTATCACGGGAGCCCGCCTTGGACAACAAAGATCGTAAAGAAGAACTCGTCGATTTCGAGAGCGATAGAGTCCTGCTTAAGGCAATAATCGACAGTGCGCCGGAAGGTATCGTCGTCGCCGACAGCAAAGGTGACGTCGTTCTGACCAACGAGGCTGCCGATAAGCTATATGCTCACCCTATCTCAGGCCAGAGAGCATCTGAAGAGGTTATCGCCTTCACGGCTGTGGATTCGAAAGGTGAACCATATAATCCCGAAGACCTTCCGTTAAGACGTTCGGCGCTCACGGGGGAAACGCGCAAAAACGTAGAACTCACCCTGGTGTGGCCTGATGGCGAGAGACGCGACCTATTGATGAACACGGCTCCGATAAATGATAGGGATGGCGTCGTGCTCGGTGCCGTCGGTATCTTTCAAGATATCACCCTGCGCAAACAGAGCGCGGACGACGTCCGGGAATCGCGGCAGCAAGTCATCGATATCCTTAATAGCATAAGCGACGCTTTCTTCGCACTCGACAACAGCTGGCGCTTTACTTATCTCAACAAGAAAGCCGAAAAGCTTCTGCGTAAAAAGAAGGAGAATCTTCTCTTCCGCTACATTTGGGATGAGTTCCCCGAAGGACGCGAATCTGCTTTTGCAAGGGAGTACGAGCGGGCGAAGCGGGAGAACGTTCCAGTCTCTTTCGAGGAATACTACCCACCACTAGAAATCTGGTTGAGCGTCCATGCTTATCCATATAAAAGCGGGCTATCCGTCTTTTTCTCGGACATAACCGAGCAAAAATATATCTCCCAACAATTTAGAGAAAACCAGCAGCTGCTACAGGGCATAATCGATAATGCATCATCGATTATCTTTGTCAAAGATACGCAAGGCCGTTTCGTCCTTGTAAACCCTCAGTTTGAGAAAATCTTCGACATTGGCAAAGAAGAGCTAATCGGCAAGACCGACTTCGAGCTGTTCGAGCAAGATATCGCGGAGAAATTCACCGCACATGACCAAGAGATATTCGAGAGCGGGCGCTTGCTGGAGTTCGAGGAGACCGCTCCGCTTGCAGACGGCGTCCATACCTATATCACGACAAAGTTCCCCATAAAAGACGTTAACGGCGATATCTATGCGCTCTGCGGTATCGCCACCGACATAACCAGCCGCACACGAGCCGAACAAGAGCTAAAAGAGAGTGAGGAGCGGTTCCGGGCAACCTTCGAACTCGCTGCCGTAGGCATCGCCCATGTTGACCTCAGCGGCAGGTTCATCAGGCTCAACAAAAAATACTGCAGCATTGTAGGCTATCCAAAAAATGAACTAACAAAGCTCAGATTCCAGGATATCACGCACCCAGATGATCTAGAGGACGACCTGAGGCAAGCGCGAGAACTGCTCGAAGGAGTCATCAATACCTACTCCATGGAAAAGCGCTATATCAAGAAAGACGGCTCTGTCGTGTGGGTCAGCCTGAGCGCGTCCCTTGTCAGAAGTGAAAACGGTGAACCGCGCTACTATATAGCCATGGTCGAAGATATCTCGGAGCGCAAACAAGCATGAATATGCCGGACATTATTGAGCAATGCGGCGCACGCAGAGCAGCGCTAGATCATCAGAGAGCGTGCGCCCGGAACACTCCATAACATCATCAAGAACAGCATGGGCTATATCTCTGACTCTTCCAGGCCTTAAGTCTTTTACAAATTGCTTCAGTCTTTCTTCGCCATAAAAACCCGTGCCGCATCTCGCTTCAATAACTCCGTCTGTGTAAAGAATCAGGGTGTCACCCTCTTTTAGTACCGCGTCCCCACTCTTGTAACTTAAACCGGGAAATGCTCCTACCATCGGCGAGCTGGTGCTCAGCAATACGACTCTAGATGACGACCTCTTAATAATTGCAGGCGGATGACCGGCGCTACAGTAAGCGAGTTTGCCGGTGCTAATATCAAGAACGCCAAAGAATGCGGTTATAAACACAGTTGGGGGTGATACTTTTACCAGCAGCTTGTTGGCTTTCGCCATTATGCGTGCGGGTGTCCCGTTCTCATAAGCATGCGCTTTCAACGTATTTCGAACCATCGATGTCAGCGCCGCCGCTTCTAACCCCTTGCCGGAGACATCTCCGATAATCAGGCCGATTTTACCGTGCTCCAGCTCAAAAATGTCGTAGAAATCCCCGCCGACCTTTGCGGCCTCCGTCGACGAATGGTAGAGATAGCCAAAGTCTATCCCCTCAATATGTTCAGGCATTATTAATAGCGCCTCTTGCAGCGTATCTGCGATATGGCGCTCCTGAGCATATAGCTGAGCGTTCTCAAGCGCCAGCGAGATAGAGGTGGCGAGTTTATTCGCAAAATCGATCTCTTCGTCGGCAAATGAGATCTGCTTGGAGTGGTAGCTGAAAAAGAGAACCCCTATGACTTCTTCTCTAGTAATTAGCGGCACAACCATGAGTGAGCGAAGATTGAACTTTTTGACGATGTCGGGGTTGATCCTCTCATCGCTGCGGGCATCGTTTATTACTACCGGTTTTCTCGTTTTTGCAGCCAACACCGAATGCTTCGACTCATTGTTTGTAAATCGTGTTCCCACCAGCTCTTGAGGTAATCCATAAAGGTAGTGCACAACCCATTCATCTTGTTCGCACATATCAACAGCGGCCGTTTCACAGCCCAATGCTTTTGCCGCGCCGACAACAACTTCCTTAATTATCTCGTTTAATTCAAGCGTTGAACTGATTGCCGCGTTTATTCTATTGAGAGCTTCGCCTAGCTCCTGTTGTCGTTTGCGTTTTGTTATATCTCTGATAATCCCGACCATAGCTATCGGGGCTCCTTTATCGTCTTTCACGATAGAGGCTGTAAGCCATACAGGGACTACATAATTCTCTTTGTGTTTGACCATGATTTCACCGTCCCAGCGGCCGGTCTCGACTATGCTGGGGATGATCTCCCGTTCTGCGACTTCTGGATCTTGATTCATTTCATTGACGTGCTTCCCTTTGAACTCCTCCGGCGAGAACCCGTAGATCTCCGCCACAGCTTTGTTTGAATAGATTATATGGCCGCTAAGGTCTACCAGTTGAACACCGTCCGCGGCTTCTTCAACAGCTTCCATAAATAACCTAAGCTCTTTTTCCACCTGCCTGCGCTCGGTAATATCTCGAAACGCAGTAACAGACCCGACAATCCTGCCGTCATCTTTAAGAGGGGTGCATATGTACGCTACCGGCACGGTTGCCCCGTCTTTTCTTATAAAGACATCGTCTTCCGTGCGATACGTCCCCCCACTGCAAGCAATTCTTATTACCGGGCACTCGCCTTTGGGTATTTGAACGCCCTCTGCGTTCTGGTAGTGGATGACCCCATGCATATCCTTGCCGAGCAATTCTTCCTCTGTCCAACCCAAGATACGCTCAGCTTCGGTGTTCATAAACGTAACTCGCCCGCAATTATCCAAAACATAAAGCCCTTCGCCGAGGACCGAAGTAATCGCCCGCAATCTCTTTTCGTTTGCCTGCAGCACCTCTTCTACTTCCTTGCGCTGCGAGATATCTGTAAATGTTGCAACTACTCCTAGCAGGATTCCATTGACTCCATCTAGGGGAACAGCATTTACTAATACAATTGCCTCAGTCCCATCGGGGCGTTTTATCCCATATTCAATGCAGTACAACGACTCCTTGCTTTGGATAACTCTGAGGAATGGCTGCTCTTGCTCTGCCAGCAACTCTCCTGCAACGGTTGTTATCTTGAACATCGCGTTTCTGCAGTCATGGCTGATTATTCTGTCACGCTCAACTCCTAGAATGGTCTCAGTTGCGGAATTCGCAAAGATTATTATGCCATCCTCATCGGTGACTATAACGGCGTCCGGGATAGCCTCGATTATACCACCGACAATACACCTGAGATGCTCTTGCGATTCTTTATCCATAGAACTATCCCCCATGGCTTTGTGTTGGTTGCTTGTATATTCCCATTACTTGCTCAAATATACCGCCACTTGCTTACATAACAGGCTTTTTCCGAATGCTTCTATAAACGCTTGCTTCATAAAATAGCGAGCCATAGCCATCATATTGGGGGTCGTTTGAAAACTAGTGTTGGGCGTCGCACACTTCGTTTAACCGCGTAATCATACCGGGCACACGCAAGTTGGGCGGGCTTGGTGGCCCGCCCAACTCTATACTGCCTTATAGTTCATGCTTAAGTTATAACCGTTAGCCATTCAAGAGCAACCGCAACATAGCTAAGCTGCGGAGACATTACAACGCCGCTCTAAGCGATTTCCTCCTGCGATACCAAATCCCTCTGGGCTTGGCGTGCGAATACCATGCCGACGCTCCTATACGCGAGGTGCGCCATCTTCGAGTACGGCAAGTATGCAAAGAGATAGAAGACGAATAGCAGGTGGAGGAAGTAAACCGGATAAGCTATGCTCCTCATGTCGGCCAACCTGATAAACTGGGTTGCCCAACCCGTTAGACCAAGCCCGAATACCAGGATGATTAGCGACCAATCATAATAGCCGCTCTTCTTCTCGGTCCCCTTAAACCTATTGACGGTAACGATAAACGCACCCACCAGAAGCGATAGCGCACTGACATTACCTAGCATTTTTACCGGGTGGCTCATAGGGTATGGCGAATGTATGCCCAAGCCATAGTAGTAAACTACTGTAAATATTCCCGTTGTTGTGGCCGCACCGAGGAACCCGTAGAATATGCCGAGGTGACCCCAGTACCTATCTTTGCTTTCGTCACATTCCTTGAATCGCCTGTGCGCCAGAATCCCGGGCAGAATGCTTAAGAGACTCGGCACGGGCGCCCCCATCAAGCCCTTCTCTCCATGGTAGTGCACCATGGTCTTCCAGAACCTGTTAATACTGACACCTAGCGCAAAAACCGCCAAGAACAACAAGGTTATATAGATGCCCTCGATAGCAACTACGGACAAGAAGTTCGAATATTTCAGTTCGCCTTCGGGAACCGTCCAATTTCCGTACATGCCTATAAGAATCCAGAGAAGAGCAAATGGTATGCCTAGTACCAGCGGCAGATAGGCGGGCCTGCTCAACCACGTGCCCATAAATCTCGGGAACGCGAAGTGCTGAAAAGACATATTCCTTACCGCGCCCAAGACATCGCCCGGTTTCGCGCCCCTGGGGCAGTTCTTCGAGCAATCGTTGCATTGGTGGCAAAGCCACACATCCGGGTCGCTCAAGAGCCTATCTTTTTGGCCCCACTGCGCCCAAATCATCTCTTTTCTTGGGAAAGGACTATCGTCGGGCGTAAGATTGCATACAACAGAGCATGTTGCACACTGGAAGCACTTCTTCATAGAATCGCCGCCGGCCCTCTTCATGTCCTTTATGAATCTCAAATCAGGTTCGACAATATGGTGTTCCGACATCTTCATACCCCCTAAAAGCCCTTGTAGGGATTTGGTCCAAACCCATCAAGTTGTTCCATATACTCATCGATAATGCTCGGGAGCTTATCGTAGTCGTCTATGGCGAGCTGTAGTATCTTGACTCTGTCAGATTCCAGCACCAGCCTGTTGAGCGTCTCCTGGACTTTCTCCATCCTGTAATTGGCAAGCTCGCTGCCTTTCGCGAAGTGGCACTGGTAGTCATCGCCGTATTTGCATCCGATCATCATGATGCCGTCGATTCCCGCCGACAACGAGTCGGCAATCCAGACTGTGTTCACAGAACCCAGGCAGCGCACCGGTATCATCCTGACGTTTGGATTATACTGCAGACGGTTGATACCGGCCATGTCGAATGCCGGATACGCGTCGTTTTCGCAGACAAACGCTATGACTCGCGGCTTGTTTGCTTCTTCTTCCGGAACATCGATAGCCTTAATAGCCGAGGCTAATATATCGATACTGTAGTTCTTGAAGTTGATGATCCTCTCCGGGCAGGCGCCCAAACAGATTGCGCATCGCCTGCAGCGGTTCGGATTGGGTTGCGGTGTGCCCTTCTCGTCCTCGTCGAGCGTTCCAAACGGGCACTCCTCGGTGCAGCGCTTACACTGCGTACATCTTTGGAGGAAGAACTCCGGATATGAGGAGTCGCCAGACCTCGGGTGAACGGCCTTGCCGACCGCCACCGACTCGATGACCTGGATGGCCTTGAGTGCGGCGCCGGTCGCATCTTCAATACTCTCAGCTCCGCTCAGCGGCATCTTGACCGCGCCGGTCGGGAAGACACCTGTTCTCCTGCTCTCATACGGGAAGCAAATGAAGTTTGAATCGGCGAACCCGTTGTAAAGTTCAAGGTCGGGAAGTCCAGGACCTTGCCGGTAAGCTAAGTTCAGAACCGGATCATCTACCGTCGTCGGAACCATACCGGTCGCCAGCACGAGCAAGTCGACACTGACCTTGACCGGCTCGCCGAGCAAGGTATCTTCGACTTCGACGATAAGGCTGTTGCCGTCGCCCTCGCCCACGCTGGTGACGTTACCCTTTGTCAAGAAGATACCTTCGTCGTCCTGGGCGCTCTTATAGAAGAGCTCGTATTGGCCGGGTGTCCTCATGTCTTTATAAAATATATAGGCCTTTGCGTTCGCGTCTTTCTCGCGGACATAAGTCGCTTGCTTCAACGAACCTAAGCAACATACCGATGAGCAATAAGGAAGATGCTCTTCGTCCCTTTGTCCGGCGCACTGTATGAAGGCTACGCTTTTAGCGGGTGCGCCATCAGACGGGCGAGTTATCGGGCCGTTCTTGGCCATCTCTTCCATCATCACGTTCGTTATAACATTAGGGAACTGCCCGAATCCGTAGTTGTCGAGCTTGTTCGCATCATACGGCTTCCAGCCGCTCGCCATAATGACCGCGCCGGCCACCGTCTCGACCGCGCCTTGCGGCGAAGCGATTGTGACTTTGAACTTACCGGGCTGCCCTTCTACCTTCTCCACCTGCGACGAGGTGTAGACTTTGATATTCGGGTCGCCTGTAACCTCACTAATAACCGCGCCGATGCTCGGGTCCTCGAGCTTCGCGAACGGATACCGTCTCGGGATGACTTTATGCATTTTGTTCATAAAACCGCCGAGCTCCGCTTCTTTCTCGACCAAGACCGCATCGTAGCCGGTCTTTGCAACCTCCAGCGCGGCTGTCAGGCCTGATATACCTCCACCAATGACCAAAACTGTCCTCGAGATATCCTCTTCGATATGCGGCTCGGGAAGCTCCATCCTTTTCGCTTTGGCTACTCCCATTCTCAGGTAGTCCTCGGCGAGCATCTGGGTGTCTTCGTCGTTTGGCGTATGCGACCACGCGACATGCTCGCGCAAATTGACACGCTCGATTATCGTGTCGGGGTAGTTGAAGACATCGAAGTTGACCCGTTGCGAACAGGCCGCGATAACGACCGTGTTTATGCCCTCTTCAGAAATATCATTCTCTATTACCTTGGCACCTTCGTCCCCGCAAAGAAACTCATGTGTCTTGACGACGGCGGCACCCTGCGTTCCCGCAAGTGCCGTCAGTTTCTCAATATCGAGGGCGTCCCCTATACTACAGCCTGTGCAGATGTATATTCCTAGTTTCTTCTCCACAGCGCTACCTCCTCACCATAGTTTGAATGGCCTTCAATGCTGCTCCGGTAGCATCCTTTACGCCCGAGGTGACATCTACCGGATTCTTGGCGCACCCAGTAGCGTAAACCCCGACTGCCTGTGGATCTTCTAGGATTAGCCCATGTTCATCGTATTTGAAATCAAGTGGCGCCTTCTTCCCGGCGGTTGAAGGCTGCATGCCCGTCGCTAACACGACCATATCGACTTTCTGCCTTATCAAGCCACCAGCGAGTATGTCTTCCACCACGACCACCGGGTCGCCCGATTCCGGGTCCGAAGTGATGTTCGCGACCTTTCCTTTTGTCATAACTACGTTCGGGTTGGCCTCGATATTCTTTAAGAACTTCTCGTACCTGCCGGGAGTCCGAAGGTCGATGTAGTATATATAAACTTTGGCTTCGGGATTCTGCTCGAGTATATAAGTCGCTTGCTTTAGCGAGGCCATACAGCAAATATACGAGCAATATGCCAGGTGATTCTCATCTCTTGAACCCGCGCACTGTACGAACGCGATGGTCTCCGGGACTTTCCCGTCTGACGGTCTTTGAATTTGACCGCCGGTGGGGCCGTTGCCCGACGCCAACCGTTCCATCATCATATTGGTGACGACATTCGGCACCTTTCCATAGCCTAACGTATCTATCTGAGCCGCATCGTACGGCTGCCAACCGGTCGCCCATACCACCGAGCCCACTTTGAAGTTGACCGTATCGGCTTTCATCTCCAAGTCGATAGCATCATACTTACAGGCCTCAACGCACTTCGCGCACGAAGACCCTTTGCAGGCTTTTTCATCGATGACGTATCTCATCGGAAATGCCATTTGATGCGGCAAGTAAACCGCCTTCGTCGAGTCCATGTCGAAGTTGAAATCGTTTAGCCTATCGACCGGACAAGCCTCGACACAAGCGTTACACGCCGTGCAATTTTCGTTCACCTTGCGCGCTTTGACCTTGACGGTCACATCGTAATCGCCAGGCTGACCTGATATGCTCTCCACCTCAGCCATCGTCAGATATTTAACCTTGGGGTTCTTCCTGATTCTCTGGAAGTTGATCTCAAGGCCGCACGCCGGCGGACATAGTTTGGGGAAATATTTGTTGAGCTGAGCGACCCTACCGCCCAAGTATGGGTTCTTTTCAACCAGGTATACGTCGTATCCTACCTCGGCAGCTTCGATGGCGGTCGTCAGGCCACTTATTCCCCCTCCAACAACTAGAATGCTTCCTAAGTTTTTTTCTTCTGACATTCTCGTTCCTCCCGGTTGTGATTTTTCTCAAGGTAAGTATCACAACAACCAGTATCTAATCGTCACAATACACAATTTATGTGAAGTTTGTCCCGGCGTCACCACCAGGCCAAAACCTTCGAGGAATTCAAGGGAGTGTTACGGCTCCCGCTTCCATGCAGGGCTAGCCCTTGGTTATGCAAATTATACACTAAAAACGCGGCTATCAAAATTTAAGCTTAAGGAATGACTCCGGGTCAACTGATAATTTTGAATCGCAGAACGCGACCGCGAGCAATACGCTTTATGATAGTCTCTATAATTCGTTGGTGGTTCTCTTTAACGAACGATTGAAAATATAATTCTTAATTCCAGATAATAGCCGAAAGAGAAAACTCTCCAGGCGCCGCGAGGGCGCCTGGAGATGAATTTCTTCTACTACTAGTCAACCAACTTGACGTAGTCTTTCTTGAAGTTTACCCAATCGCCTGTGTCCGGGTCGAACTTCGAGTTGTTGAAGCATTTCCAATCCGTATCGTTGATCTTCGGGAAATCGCCCCGGAAGTAGTAGCCCGGGTACCTTGTTTCTTCCCTGAACATAATGTGACGAGCGTGAGCCTCAGCAGCCCAAATCCTGTGATAGTTCTCCCAGCAGCGGAGCAGCTCGTGGAGGTCTTTTGCGGCCATTCTCGCGGAATCTTCCTTGAGAAGAGCAAGCCTCTTGAGACCTTCATCGAGCATCGTCTTGCTCGTTACATACCAGGTTGAAACGCCACCCACATACTCGTCCATGATTTTCATGAGCCTGAACTGCAGCATCCTTGGCTTAATGTAGTTCGGGTTGACATCGACGCTATCGGGTGAAGTCGTGTATGGTTTGTACTTGCCGTAGAGTTCCATCGGCAGATAAATCTCGGCTACGAGGTCATCGACGCTCTCTTTGACAGCCGGTTTGTAATCGGCATGGTCGAGGCACCAAGATACCATCGACTTAGCGGCGATACGACCTTCTGCGTGTGAGCCTGAGGAGAACTTGTGACCCGACGCGCCAACGACATCGCCGGCCATGAAGAGACCGTCTACCGTTGACATCCTGTTGTAGCCCCATGACCAATCGGCAGGTGCGCCCGGGATGTCGCCAGGACCGCTGCACCAGAAACCGGCGCAACCGGCGTGCGAACCGAGCAAATATGGCTCGGAAGGCATAAGCTCGGACGGTACTTTATCCGGCTCGACGTTGTTTGCAGCCCAGAGACCGGCCTGCGGGATGGTCATGTCAAGGAAATCTTCCCACGCCTCAGCTTCGAGGTGCTTGAGCTTCTTGGCATCCATCGTCTTAGCCATCTCTTGGAGGGCTTTGTCGGTGTGCATCATAATCGGGCCGTTACCGGCTTGCATGTCCCACATAGCGGCACAGTTACGGAGGTTGGTCGTCATCGGGCTATCGTACGGAGCATACAACTCCTTGAGTTTATCCGCATATTTCACGCAGTAGTCTTCGCCAAGCGAGTTTGTCGCGGTGGCTTTGAAGAAGAGGAACCATGCGCCGACCGGGCCATAGCCGTCTTTAAACCGCATCGGGACGAAACGGTTCTCCATAAGGGTAAGCTCGGCGCCGGCCTGGATACCCATCGCATAACCGGAACCAGAGTTCCATACCGGGAACCATGCGCGGCCCATGCCCTCGCCGACCGACCTTGGCCTGAATATGTTAACAGCACCGCCGGCTCCGTTGAGGGTAGCGTTTGCTTTAACGACATATACTTTGTTCTCCCGTACGCTAAAGCTAATGGCGCCGGCAACGCGGTTCGGGACATTGGCATCGAGGAGCAGCCTGGTGGTAAAGACCCGCTCATAGAGGTTCTGGTCCATGCCGGTTGCTTGCCTGTTGAACTCGAGGGCTGATTTGGCAACCTCACCGACGATGGCCTTATAGGACTCACCGTTGATCATGATTTGCCACTTACCGGAACGAACCGGTGCGCCGCCGTCTTTCAACAGCGCTTTGCCGGCATCGCGAGCCTGGAAGCCGTCCATCGACGAACCATCATCTGCTCTCTTCCAAATCGGGAGACCCCACTCTTCAAAGAGATGTACGGAGTCGTCGATGACCCTACCGAGATCCCAGACCAAGTCCTCTCTGGTGATACCCATCAGGTCCGCCCTTACGTAACGGACATAATCCTGAACATCGTTCTCGCCGATGTAGGTGTTGATAGCAGAAAGACCCTGCGCGACAGCACCGCTTCTGTCAACGGCTGCCTTGTCGAGCATAACGACCTTAAGACCCTTAGGGGTCGCCCAGCGGCATGCTTCAAAAGCAGCGCCGGCTCCGGCCATACCGCCACCGATAAGTAGAAGATCACATTCTATCTCTACAACTTCTGGTTTTTCAACAAACTGAAAATTGTTTACTTCTTTCTCCATGTTATCCCTCCTCCCTATAGTGAAAAGTTAAAGAAGCCTGGCTTTTTGATATCGTCAAAATTCGGCTCTGGTTTCCCTGCATACGGGTCTACGGAACCTTCCGGAACCAACCTAATCGGGAATTTGAACCTTTTGAGGACGCCGTTTCTGAATTTTACCGTCCACATGATAGAGTCGGTACCCCTCATCGGGATAACGCTCGCGCCTAGTGGGGCAAAGTCAGCATAAGCCCTGACCTCGATTGCTTGCTGTGGGCAAATCTTAACGCAGTTATAGCACTCCCAGCACTGCTCCGGCT
>JASEGT010000061.1 GCA_030018005.1 Actinomycetota bacterium | reverse complement strand
GCCCGCTTCGTCCCTGAAGCGGGCTTTATTCTTCGTATCAATCACGTTATGCGACTTGCGATAATAGTTCTCGCTGCGTGCCGGTATTGAAACCAGTGTTATATCATATCGATATAGTTGCACGGGCACTCTTCGGCGCACTTCTTGCAGCCTACGCAAGTCTCGAGCTTAAACTCGTAATGCTCACCTTTGGGCAACTTGCCGACTGCGTTGTAAGAACAGAAGCTGTAGCAATTCCCGCAATCGAAGCACATGCCGCAGCTCAGACACCTTTTCGACTCTTCGACAACACTCTCGTTGCTGTAGGTAGAGACTACCTCGTCGAAGTTACCCTTGCGGGCATCGACGGAGATGTGCGACTTCTCAACGCGAGGCAGCGCCTCGTAGTAGTTCATCGCCATATCGCTGCTCTTGACTACCGGCCCCGGGTATACCTTCGGAAGCTCCTCGCCCTTGATGTAGGCGTCTATCGCTTCCGCGGTTTTCCTGCCGAGACCGATAGCTTCGGTAACGGTTCCAAGCTTGTTGGTGACGTCGCCGCCGGCGTATGTGCCCGGCTCGATCGTCTCGCCAAGCTCGTTGACGGTTATCCAGCCATTGTCTTCGAATTTCTCGAGACCGCCGAAATTCGGACCCTGCCCGATGGCCGGGATAATCGTATCGGCTTCGATAACAAATTCCGAGCCGTCGATCGGAACCGGCCTGCGGCGACCGCTCGCGTCAGGCTCGCCAAGCTCCATCTTGATACACTTCAAGCCGGTTACTTTGTCGCCATTGCGGACGACTTCGACCGGGGCTGCGAGAAACTCGATATGAATTCCCTCGCCCTCGGTGTCATCGATTTCCTCGGGGCTCGCGGGCATCTCGTCTCTGGTTCTGCGGTAGACGATTTGCGGTGTCGAACCTGTCCTCCAGGATACGCGCGCCGCGTCGACCGCGCTGTTGCCGCCGCCGATGACTAGGACTTTCTCGCCGACATCGACTGTCTCGCCCGCGTTGACCCTGTTGAGATATTCAACAGCGTTCAGAACGCCGGGACCAGCCTCTCCCGGGATACCGAGATTCCAACCATCGTGCGCGCCAATCGCCATATAGACGGCCGCGTAGTCCTTCTTGACGTCATCGATTGAGATATCCGTCCCTATCCTGGTACCGTATTTGATATCGACACCCAGGTCAGCGATCTTCTTTACTTCCGCGTCGAGAATATCCTCCGGGAGCCTGTAGCTCGGGATACCGTAGCGGAGCATACCGCCCGATTTATCGAACGCTTCGAAGATCGTTACCGGATAACCGCGGCGTGCCAGCTGGAACGCGCACGACAGACCGGCGGGACCGGAACCGACGATTGCCACCTTCTCCGAGCGTACCTCGTCCGTGAGCTTCTCGTGAGCGAGGTTGTTGTTTATACCGTAATCCCCGATAAACCTCTCGACCTGGTTTATCGATACGGCTTCGTCTTTCGCTTTTCTGTTACAGTCAGTTTCGCAAAAATGCGGGCATACCCTTCCTATAACCGACGGTAAGGGGTTCGTCTCCGTCAGAAGCCTGTAGGCTTGTTCCCACGACTCATCAAACGTCCGGCCGTAGCTTTCGGATTGAGCAATAAGCGTCAAGAACCCTCTTATATCGTTATTGCTGGGGCAGGCATTTTTGCAAGGCGGAGTCTTTTTGGTGTAGCGCGGCCTTAAATGCGACCCTTCACGGCCGCGAGCATGCCCGGCTGCACCAACCTCTCGCGTTCTTATCTTAAGTACAACTGCCATACCGTTCTCCTTTGAAATCCTGGCTTTCATGCATTCTTTTCCGGCGATGCATACGCTGCATCATGTCGCGATACGCAACGCCGGATCGTTATGCGCTTGGGCCTAAGTAATGTCCTATGATTACTCGTTTGCGGACGCTTCCGTGTGCGGCAGCTCGATCGAGCTTCCACCGAAATAACCATACACACACCGGCCGGAGTCAATAAGTAGCTTTATAGCTGCTTTCGTATCGTCCTTGGAGATTTTGTCTCCATACTTTGCGATTACCGCTTTTGTTAGATCTTTCGCTTTCAATTTCTTCTGTCCTGCGCTATCGGAGACGACCTGAAACATATCATCAGCCAATTGCTCGATAGGGACTTCCCCAGCCATGTTACAACCTCCTAATACCTGTTATGCATCGACCTTCTATAAGTCGTGCCTGCATACCTGAAGTCATCGAGATGGTATTTTGTAAATTCAATACCTGTCAGATCGAAAAACTTCGGCCAGCCTATCCTGTTTATCCACTCGCCAACGCGCTCGTAAGGCTTGGCGTTCTTTGCGTACACCTCAACGATGTTCTTGACCGCCTCTGTTACTTCGGGCCATCTCGGTGGGTTGTTCGGCAGGAACGGAATCGCCAACTTGGTAAACATCGGCTCCGTCCTGGCATTAGAAATCTTACCGCCTACCCATATCGAAACGCCGTCGTTGAGCGGGTCTGCCATAGGCATAGCCGGGCATACCGTGAAGCAGTTACCACAATACATGCACTTGTCCTCGTCGACCTTGACGGTTGTCTTGCCCTCTATCGAAGTAGGCCTGATGGCGTTGTTCGGACACGAAGCAACTGTCGTCGGGATCTCGCAGAGATTCGGCAGCGTGCTGTGGTCGATTCTCGGTGGTGTTCTGTGGAGACCGAGGATCGCGATGTCGGAAGCGTGTACCGCGCCGCACATGTTCAAGCAACACGCGACGGCCAGTCTCAACTTATGCGGCAGCTTCATTTCGACGAAATACTCGTAAAGCTCGTCCATTACGACCTTGACTAGACCCGATGCGTCGGTCGCGGCTGAATGGCAGTGTACCCATCCCTGCGTGTGAACGACGTTCGATATCGAGTTGTTAAGACCGCCGACCGGGACGCCGTTATCCGACAACTCTTTTATCAGGGGGTCGATATTGTCTTTGTTGCCAAGCAAGAACTCGACGTTATTCCTACTCGTGAACCTGAGATAACCGTCGGAGTATTTGGTCGCTAAACCAGTCATCAATCGTATGAAATTCGTGCTGATGAGCCTCGGCGATGCAGCCCTTACCGTGTATATAGAGCCCGTCTCGCCGACGTGTACCAATACACCCGCCCGCAATGTATCATGATATTTCCACTTGCCGTAATTCTCTTTGATTATCGGATGCAAGAACTTATCATAATGCGGTGGGCCTATGTCAGTCCTTCTCTCTGTCGTGGCCATGAAGTATTACCTCCTGCATACTCGCAATTCCTTAGGCTTTCCCGGCGTTGGCAGCCCACCATTTGCCGGAAACATATAGCCTCTTCCTATTCTGTCTCTTCCTCATAGTACTCTTCATAGAAGATGTACGGATTGTCTCTTGGCTGCGTGATTTGCTGAGGCATAGGCTCAACGCCGATTCCCTCGAGGAAAGTCTTGAGAGTGACCCTCTCTATAAACTCGCCGATTCTCTCCCGGTTCATTCCATGCTCATCCCAGAACTCCCAGATTCTCTCGAGAAGGTCGTGGACTTCTTCGAAGCCGTTCTCCTCGTCGATTTCAATGAAGGGAACGATAAGTGTTGCAAATAGCGCGCCCTCTACGATAGGAGCTTTACCGCCAAGCGCGATAGCAGCGCCGCGCTCTTTGCCCGGGCTCAGAGCTTTCGGCAGTACGTTGATGCAGTGTACGCATTTTAAGCAATCACTGTTGTCTATCTTTAGCTCTTTCCCTTCGAGGGTAATGCACTTCGTTGGGCATTTCTCGATAACATATTCCTGGATGTTGAAGCCCGAATCGACGTATTCGGCTATAGCGCTCTGGTCGATTTGGATGTCGTCTTTCCAGATGCCGATGATCGCCATATCCGACCTGGCCATAGCGGCGGTACAGTCGTTCGGGCAACCCGACATTTTGATTTTGTACTTGTAATTAAACATCGGCCGGTGAAGCTCGTCCTGATATTTGTGAGTAATATTGTAGGTGAGCGCCAATGTATCGTAGCATGCGTTCTGGCAACGAGCCGGTCCGATGCAGCAGCTCGGTGTTCTAAGGTCGGAACCTGAACCGCCCAAATCCCAATCCTTAGCTGTCAGCTCTCTAAAGATAGGCTCCAATTCTTGAGTTGTGGTACCAAGGAGTACCATATCCCCTGTTGAGCCATGCATGTTGGTCAAGCCTGAGCCATGCTCGTCCCAAATATCCATAATCTCGTTTAGGGCTTCCGAGGTGTAGAACCACCCGGATGGCTGGTTTACCCTGACCGTGTGGAAGTGCGATACCCCCGGAAAATCCTCCGGGATTGCGGAGTACCTTCCGATAACACCTCCGCCGTACCCCATTATGCCTACCAAGCCTCCGTGTTTCCAATAACCTCTCTTGTCACGGTAGGACTTCTCAAGCTGACCCAAAAGGTCTTTGACCATTGGTCGGTCGGCCATGCTCTTCAAGTCTTTTATAAAACTTGGCCATGGCCCTTTTTCCAGCTCGTCTAAGAGTGGAGTTTTCAGCTCGTCTGACATTACTTAGCCTCCTTTTCTGTTTAACGCGATTGTATGCAAAGCCTATATTTAAGCTTCACACGCGATTTGTCCTGCAGCACCTACGTGCTTAGTGCGCTTCATCTTAAAGATAATATCTCCGGGCATCGCCTGGGGACTGAAAGTAATTAAGCCCATAACAAATTTCCTTACAGAGATAATGTCCGCTCTGACAAAAGACTTAAAGAAGAATCTTGTGTGCTTAATTAATACGAGTACCAGGGTTAGTTGGAATAAATAGCCGGCTATCCAAATTGTCTTATTGCTGTTAAACAAGCTTTTGAAAAGCCCTACCTCTTGAGCCATTCTGCAGACAATACCCGTACGACCCACGGGCGCAGGAGTGAGTGGTATCTTCAGAGGGGCAGGGGTAGTCGCGTATTTCCATGCCCCAGCCATGAAACCGACTAGAAATATGGCTATCGCTAAATAGCCGATGATTGTGAAAACCAATGTTAAACCGCTCATCTTAAATCCCTTTTCGGATAAGCTTTCGCTCTCGGACTGACGTTAGAGGTTTCCCGCTCTTAGAAAGTACCTTGGAACGTATTCCCGGCAAGAACATGTATGATGCGATTACTACTAATTATCAGATGCATCCCATTAGGGTTTTGATCGTTCTCATTTGTACTGGAGTACGATTTCTATTCAAGGCCAAAAGCGGCCCCGTCCAGCTTTGAATTCAGATTACGTTCTAACAGAGACCGACCGAAATATTAAAAATATATCAGGTCGGTCCTCTGTAATCCTCTTCAATAAACGAATTGGAGTCTTGTGCTTACACGCAGCCGGTTGGCTTCGGGAGCCCGGCGATCTTACAGGCCTGCAATGCCGGGCCTGCCGGATAGAGCTGGTACAGATACGCGTTACTGCCTTTTTCGGGACCAAACATCTTTTTCATCTCTTTGATTAAGATTTTGATCATCGGAGCGATTTTGTACTCGCTGTAGTAATCCCTCAAGAAGTTGACGACTTCCCAGTGCGCATCGGTCATCTCGACACCCTCTTGTTGAGCGATGTATTTGGCCACGTCCTCATTCCAATCTTCGAGGTTTATGAGGTAGCCGTCATCATCTGTCTCGTAAGACTTTCCATTTAACTCAAAGCTCATATGTATACCTCCTTATTAAGATTTCGTGATGCTTGATTTAAGAGCGGTCTCTATAATTGTGTAAAGAGAAAAAGAGTACGTACCAAATGTTACGATGAGCTTATCAATTACGATTCCTTTTGTCAAGTGTATAGCAAATAAATTTTTAAGTAATTAAAGGTTGCTTGTCCGAGCCGATCGGGTTGCGTTTGACGTGCTCTACAAAGCCTCTCGCCCAAGCAGAAGAGCCGGAACTGTGCAGGTGAGCATAGGATGCGAATACGTTTTTGTATATAATCCCGTCATGCTTGCCGTCCAAACCTTTTCCACGTGTGAGATTATACCCAAACTCGGCGTTTCTTAAATCAACGACTTCGGAATAGTGGAATTCATGTGCTCGCATCTTGGCTCCCGGCTCGAACCAACCACCGGCGCCGATCGCTTCCATTATCATGTAACCGTGCCCTCTGGGCTTTTCGTGCATGAGGATGTCGCACGGGAGCGCGCCGACCATCTCTCTGGATATCCCGTCCCACGACATCTTGCGGGACAAGTACATCAGGCCGCCGCACTCGGCATAGACGGGCATGCCGCGCTCTATCACCTCGCGTATTGTCGTGCGCAAGGCCGTGTTCTTCTCGAGTTCTTCCATAAACACTTCGGGGAACCCACCGCCTATGTAGAGAGCGTCTACCTCCGGCAAGCTCTCGTCATGAAGCGGGCTGAAGGGAATAAGCTCTGCGCCCGCCTCCGCCAGGGCTTCAAGGTTTTCGGGATAATAGAAGGTGAACGCCTTGTCTTGGGCAATCCCGATTCGCACCTGCGTCGATGCTACAGGAATTTGCGGCAGCTCAACCCATTGTAGCTCAGAAGCCGCGCGCGCAATCGCGATGACCTTATCGAGGTCGACGTATTCCTCGACCATGGCGCCTATCGACTCTATCGTCGACATGGCTTGGGCATCCTCCTTGGCGGGCTTCAGGCCCAGATGGCGCTGGATTATACCTATCTCGGGTGAACGCGGAATCGCGCCGATGACTTCAATGTCTGTATAGGTCGAGATAGCCGTTCGCAGCTTCGACTCATGACGGGCTCCGGCGACTTTGTTGAGAACAACACCGGATACCATCACGTCCGGTTCGAAGTTTAGAAATCCTTGGAGCAACGGAGCGATGCTTCTCGTCATATTGCTCGCATCGATTATCAGAATTATCGGAGATTTAATGATGCGTGCGACATCGGCCGTGCTGCCCTTGCCGTCGACCTCCATGCCGTCGTATAAGCCCATATTGCCTTCGACGATGCTGATGTCGGCGTCGGCCCCCGCCCTCTGTAGAGATTCTCTTATATTGTACTCGCCCATCATGAAGAGGTCGAGGTTTCGGCAAGTGCGGTCGGTCGCGGCGCTCAGCCACATCGGGTCGATGAAGTCCGGGCCCTTCTTGAAGGGTTGCACCTTGTGGCCGGCGTCAGTCAGCGCTTTGCAAAGACCGATGCTCAGCGTGGTCTTGCCGGAGCTTCTGTGGGGCGCGGATATTGTAACTCGCGGTAGATTCAACATGTCCTCCGAAACGTCTGTCGCTTGCGTCAATCCCGATACATTGTCAATAACCTATCGTATCATCTATTTTACATAGACGGGTGCGAATATCCAGGGGTGGTTAATAGGATTTAGACGAACTCACCGCAACGTTGCCCTCAAACAGAAAAGACCCTGAATATAAGGGCCTCTTCTGTATAGCAATGCAACAGAACGGTAAGATTACCCATACGTGTCTTATAGAAGCTCCGCTAGCTCAAAACGTCTATTCTTCAGACGATCCACCTTCTTAAGCCCGTTAGGGCTTATTTGATAAACCCTCAACCGGCCTAGGATTGCTTAAATAGTACTTAACCTTTTGTTCGAAATTTATGAGCTTCATCCTCTCATGAACATTACTGACCTCATCGCCGCTTATCTCGTATACGCTTTGTAATGCTCCTGTCAGGACATAATGATCCTGTGCTTTTTCTTTATTGTAGATATAGTCATCCGGAGCAAGAAAAACTATAGCTTCAGCGCCTTCACTAAGCTTCAGCTCTGCATCGTCTATAATCGCATAGTCCTCTGTTTCCCCGCCAAAGCTTCTAACCGCAACAGTACCTTCTTTCGGCGCGGCGCCCTTGTAAACTTTATCAACTCTAAATATGGTGTCCTTGTAGATTGTATCTGAGCCTGTTATTGTTTCTGGCTTGTGATTATCAGTGTTATTCCACCTGGGGCTTGAAACGCTCACAACAGTGCCTTTAACGATTATTTCGGCGCCGTTTACTAGATTCTCTAAGGTGTAATGTGGATATGAGCTGTACCTCATCATTGAATCGACCTTGTTTTCGTTTGTTGCAACGACCTTGTTTTCGTTTGTTGCAACGCTTCTCATTCTTTTTGCATATAGCAGGTTTGCACCCGTAATCAATAGACAGATAACAATAACTGCTCCTACAATTCTTTTCATAGTCTCACCTCATCTGGATTTTAAAATAGTTATTAGTAGCAGGCAGACATCCCGTTTATATCATCTTGATGGAGAGTTCTCTTTTTTGTTTCTCCGAGATAAATATCTCCGTACATCGTTATATCTCTCCAATCAGAATACGAGGGTGCGTCAGACTGACTTGTAACATGAGCTGACCACAGAGCGTGCCCTATTTCATGCGTTGCGCAATTCTGAACATCATACGCATTAGACGCTCCATCGGTTCGCCAGTTAAAAGCAGCGTTAATTGCCATATCAAACTCTGCTATATAACCATTTGATTGCCATACGGAAGTGGCCATAAGCGGGCCGGAGCTGCTTATATAGTACTTTACCACTTCGTTCGTGCCGTTCCGGCTTACACTTGTCGCTGAGGTGCTACCAGATCAATAAATATTCTTATTGGCATTCGCCACGTTATTCTATGCTGTGTTCGCGTTGCCGAAGGCAGTTATGCTTTCTGAACCTAACGCAGTTGTAGTTACATAGTATACATTGTTGCTATTTGGCCATGTACGAAAAACTACATAAGCATTTGCTGTTGCAGTTAGCGAAAGTATTATACCCGCTAGCAATGTTGTAAGAATTACTCTCTTCGCTTTCATAAAACCCCTTCCTCTCTAGCTCGCGTGCTCTGCATTGTGCTAAGAATCTGCTATAATCACCCCCAATATATCGTTCCCTTTATACTCTCATATTGCGGTACGATTCCCGCATACCCAGTTAGTGATTTAAGCCTGCTAATTCTTTTGATAACATCTAGAGAAATATTTGAGCCTACTTTAGGATGATGCATAAACTGGTTCAGGTTTCCTATTTGCTTCATTAACTAACAAACAACAAGTTCTGCGGCCAGTATAGTCATCATGCATACGTACTATATACTTCGACGCTCTCTATGCTACTTATGTTTCTTCGTATCCCGACTTCATAATATTATAACTTTAAGTTGCGAGAGAGAGTCAAGGGGGTTTTTAAGGAAACATTTGCTTGTCCGTGGTTTAATAAGTGTAGTAGGTGGTTAATGGCTCGAGTCTCTCCACCATGTCAAATAAACATCTTGGCTCGGCCCCTTCCGATACGGCGGCTTTCTGGATTAACGAACATCATGGAACACGAAGTAATAAGTGGCGCGAATCAACTTAATGGCGAATCGAATAACAAGGTCGTCGCGGTGCTCGGCGTCGGGCATGTTGTCAACGACTCGTATATGAACTTCTTCCAGCCTTTGATACCCCTGCTCATCGCAACTATGGGTTTGAGCCTGTCGCAGGTAGGCTTGATAACCGCGTTCTTTTCGGTGACCTCATCGGTCTCGCAAATCATCATCGGGGGCGTGACCGACCGGTTCGGAACTCGCGCATTCGTCTATCTCGGGCCGCTGCTCGCCGCCGTTATGATGTCGAGCATCGGGCTTATCGATAACTTTGTGCTGCTCCTAATCGCGGTATCGCTCGCGGGGCTCGGCATCGCCGCTTTTCACCCACCGGCGTCGGCAATTGTCGGGCATACCAACACACGCAACAGCGGGCGAGCCATGTCGCTCTTCTCGCTCGGCGGCAACGTAGGCTTCGCGGCGATGCCGCTTATCGTGGTGCCGCTAGTCGCGGCGTTTGGGCTGTCGGCTACCCCGGTGCTGGCGCTTCCCGGCGTTGCGGTCGCGATTTTACTCTACCGCCTCACGCCGCGCATCCACGATTCCGGCAAGCGCGTGGGAGAACCTTTCTTTAGAACCGTCCGGTCGCAGCCGGTCGCGTTCGTCGGCCTACTCGGCACCGTCGCTTTCCGGTCGCTCGCGTTCTTCAGCCTGATTACTTTTCTCCCTATTCTCTTGGCCGAGCGCGGCTATTCTCTCGTGGCAGGTGGGGCGATTCTATCGGTGCTCGCACTATCGGGTGCCTTCGGCGGTTTGCTCGGCGGTCTGCTCTCAGACCGCACCGGGCCGAGACCGGTGATAATCGGCTCTCTGCTCGCCGCCGTCCCCTTCTTGATGCTCGCGCTCTATTCAAGCGGCGTCATGCTAATCGTCGGGCTGGGGCTGGCCGGGGCGTCGCTTTTGGCGTCGTTTTCGGTGGCTGTGGTTGCGGCGCAGCGGATATTTCCTGATAATAAGGCTACGGCATCGAGTCTGGCGTTGGGATTCGGGCTGGGTCTCGGCGGGCTCGGAGTCGGTTTGATAAGCAGCGTCGCCGACGCCTTCGGCTTCGGCATCGAGCAGACCTTGTTCTATGTTAGTTTTCTGCCGATTGTAGCGGCGGCCTTCGCGTTAGGCCTGCCCGGCAAGCGAGTCGGATGATTATTGGCCGGTAAATCGTGCACAAGCAACGATTTTAAGCTTTGAAGTACTGTAAGCATAAACCACCCTATATAACGTTCTATGCGTGCAAATATGAAAGATGAGGTTAGATGTCGACATTATCCGTTAAGCACTACGTTGAAATCCCGGTGGGCTCGCTCGACAATAATAAGGCGGACATCGACCGCCTTAATCACGCCATCACCGAAGCCACAAGCGCTCCACATATAGAATGGCCTCTCGACCTCATACTCGAGGCGGCAAGCGTTTTGCGCGAGACCTCGGGCAAAGTAACAGTCGCAGGAAGTATCGTGCGAGACACACTCATGGTCTCGAGCATCGAGCCCGGCGATACGTCGCAGAGAAACTTCGGCATGGCTGTCGACATCGGCACCACCGTCGTCGCGGTCGAACTCATCGACCTCACAACCGGGGCTACCCTTGCGACCTTTGGTGAAGTAAACGGCCAGGCCGAATACGGCGAGGATTTGCTGACGCGGCTCCACTTCGCCGGACAGGGCGGCAGCGAAACGCTCACAGGCGTTCTGCGAGATACAATAAACGATCTCGTAAATAAGGCATGTACATCGGCAGGTATTTCGCCAAGTGAAGTGATGGCGGTAACAGTGGCCGGAAACACCTCTATGGCCCATTTCTTCCTCGGCCTCAACCCGGCCGTCATGCGCTTTGAACCGTATATACCATCGATAAACCATATCCCGAGGCTCCGGGCTAAGGACGTCTCGTTGATAACGGCGCCCAATGCCACAGTCTACGTATTTCCGAGTGTCGGCGGCTACTTCGGCGGCGACCTTATATCGGGCGCTATCGCCTCAGGTATCTCAGAAAACGAGGGTACGTCACTCTTACTCGATATCGGCACCAACGTCGAGGCCATCCTCGGTAATAAAGAGTGGATGGTGGCGATTGCGGGTTCGGCCGGCCCTGCCCTCGAAGCCGGTGTCGCGGAATGCGCGCGGCGCGCCGAACCGGGCGCTATCGAGCGCGTGACGATCGACCCGGCGACGTTCGAGCCCACCTATTCGGCCATCGCGGGAGAGACGGCTTATGGCTTCTGCGGCTCAGGGCTTATAGACCTGGTAGCGCAGTTATATCTTTCGGGCTTGCTCGACTCTACGGGGCGCTTCGTCCTCGAAAAGGAAACCGCACGCTGGAGGGAGATAAACGCGCGCATGTCTTACGTTCTCACCGAGGGCGCCAATGGACAAACGCCGACCTACATCACGGAAAAGGACATCCATAATCTACTCACCACCAAAGCGGCGATGATAGCCGCGACCACCATCCTCATAAACAGCGTCGGTGTCGCGCTCAAAGATATCGAGCACGTATACACCGCCGGCTCGTTCGGCATCCACATCGACGTAGATTCGGCGACAACTATCGGCCTCTACCCGAAGCTACCGAAAGAGCGCTTTGTAACGCTCGGCAACGGCTCACTCGCCGGTGCCCGCGCCGTCCTGCTTAACGCGGAGAGAATCTCCGAGGCCGAGCACATCGCCGACACCATCACCTACCTCGAACTCAACGTCCACCCCGAATTCATGGATATCTTCAGGTCAGCAAGCTACATCTAACCGCGCCTAAAGCGCAGATATTTTGCGGCGCAGCATCAACCATAGCTCAACCCCTTAGGACTGACCGTCATCAATAAAACCCTGAGCTACAAGAGAAATAAACGAACACGCAAGCGACCATGAAATCCCTGCGGCTAAAACAGGTTAGAGAATTATTTGACAAACAGCCCATTATCCAGCGTATTTTTGCCTTTATAACTATGGATATATATGGTATTATTTGCGTATTGAGGGTTTGACTTTGCCTGTTTCAAGCATGGATATAGACTTATTTAGGGTAAGCGCCAGCCGTAGCGTGACCGTCACCTCAACCTCAACGGGGATAAATGTCAATTTATAAACATATAGTATGCTTCTGTGGATTAGCGGTAAGCGAGGTATGAAAATGTTTAAGTGCTGTCAAAAAGAGAAGAAGTTCCATTCTAGCATGTTGGGGCTAGGCTTGATGGGGCTATTTTTAGGTGCCATAGCCGCCATAGTCTTGGCCGTTCATAAGTCGAAACTATCGAGCGATGATAACAAGCCAAACCTGCTCTACATACCTATCAAATAAGCAGGAGAAGCCTAATAGACGCTGCGCAGCGCATGTCTAATGGCACCCGAAAAGATAAAATATTTTCGACTACTGCGTTTATGAGATGGCCTTTCGGGTCATCCTCTTCAATAATATGAACTAGCTCTTCGCCAACATAAAGCTCGTTGGCATCATCCTTTACGGGCCAGCTCTGTCATCGTAATCGTCTTCCCCGGCTGGCCTAAGTGAACGGCATTCAAACCTTGAGTTACTGGAGAAATTGGTCGGGTTGGCGGGTAGGTGGGTGTCAGGTCTTTAAATCTATTTCTTTCTGATGCGCACTTTGCCTGGTTCTAAGATAATTAAAGAGCCCTTAAAGCTGCTTTCCTCTATCTCAGACAATCTGATCTCCAGCTCACGGTTGATTTCATGTGCGCTAACTTCATTTGGAAAATGAACAATGACAATTCCGTAATGACTTCCGATAGGAAATCGCAGTATGTTGCCAAATCCTAAATCCCCTGTAATTAATACCGATTCATTACTTTGGGCAAAAGCAAAAACCGCGTCGTCTTTTGCTCCGCGGAGCCCAACGTCCCGAACGTCCTTCGCATCATAACCCAACTCGTCAAGATGCTTAGCCGTCGATCGCGGCATATCTTCATCAATTACGAATTTTGGCATGTTAACCTACGGCTCTGATCTCTTCGTCCGATAATGTTTTAGCTGCATAGGCAAGAACGGCTAGAATGTCTTCGCGCTCAATGTCATACTCGGCCATAACTTCCTCATACTGCATACCGCTAGCTAATTTGCCGAGCACAAGATCGACCGGAACTCTAGTTCCGGTGATGACCGGCTTGCCAAACCTTACGTCCTTATCAACGCTTATCCTTGGTCCAATTTCCATATTTCACCTCAAATATATTGAAAATATATCATTACTATATATCTAGCATTCTATCACACAGTGAGGCAAATTTTCAGTGGAAGTTGATCATATCTTCATAGTAAAAGTGCCAACATTTAAGAAAACTAGCTAGAAAGGGTTAGAATCCTTCCAGGGTTCAAGTTTTTGGTATCCGCAAAATGCCTTGTCAAAGCTATTTTCTAAGGGTCAAATTTTGCTGGGGGAGAAGGATTCGAACTAGCTTTTATTAAACAAAATAGCCCCGGTGCTAATGGTGGTGCTGATAGTTTAGCTGTCGGCTCTCCCTGACCCTCCCCCATCTCAAGGGGCGAACATACTTTCGAAACTATGATATGGCGTTAAACTTAGCCACTCAACCATCAACAACTCAACTATATCCCCAGCACATAATACCTCAGCCACACATATATCATCGAAACCGCGACGGTAAGAATCATAATCGGCATGCCGTAGAGCATGAACTTTGCGAAGGATATCTTGTGGCCGGCTTTTTCCGCCATGCCCACCACGATTACGTTGGCGCTCGCTCCAATGGCGGTGCCGTTGCCCCCAAGGCAAGCCCCGAGTGCAAGTGACCACCAGACCGGCATAAGCTCGGGCTTGTGCAAGAGCGCGAGGCCCGAGAGGTCCGGCCAGAGTTTCTGCGCCATGTCGATGATTAAGGGGTTCATGGTCGCCACGTAAGGGATGTTGTCGACAAAAGCGCTCGCGAAAGCCG
>JASEGT010000060.1 GCA_030018005.1 Actinomycetota bacterium | reverse complement strand
CCTTATCTACCAGTGGGTCTGTGTTTTTTAACTGGGTTTTTTGGGGGAAGTCCTGGTCTTATCAGTTGCAATACGCAATGAAAGACGGTATAATTCTCTTTGGCTATTTCTACGAGGATGTTTCCGCGAACTGCTTGCTAGGTAGGAAGTACGAGGCGTTCAGAAAAGCCGTCAATGAAATACGTGGGGGCGTAGTGTAGCGGTTAACATCCCGGCCTGTCACGCCGGTGATCGCGGGTTCGAATCCCGTCGCTCCCGCCATGGAAGTCACCTTTTCAGGTGGCTTTTTCGCAGCACTGAAAATGGTAAATAGAGAATAGATTGAGCGTTTGAGGGGACGATTAAAAGGTGAGGGCGATGCGCCCGAACAGGCTTTTTCGATTCGGTCTATTATCTTTTTTCTATTCTCATCCCCAGACCAGATGCAATCAAGGCCATTTTTGCGCAAGCTTGAAGCCCCTGGACATCATCACAAAGTAATGTATCTTCTTGATTGATATAGAGTAAGCAGGAGAATAGCGAATGGAGGCATATTATGCATCACAATCAATCGTCGCCGCTTGTCGGCATACTGATGGGGAGCGATAGCGACCTCTCCGTGATGGAAAAAGCCGCAGAGACGTTGAAAGAAATGGGCGTGGCCTACGAACTCAATATCTCGTCCGCGCACCGTATGCCCGACAAGACCGCCGAATACGCGAGGACAGCTCGCGAGCGCGGCCTTGCGGTCATTATTGCCGCTGCCGGCATGGCAGCCCACCTAGCCGGTGTGGTTGCGGCTAATACGACGTTACCGGTTATCGGTGTGCCAATAAAATCGGGGGCGTTGAAGGGCGTCGATGCCCTTTATTCGACGGTCATGATGCCGCCGGGTATTCCGGTTGCGACAGTCGCCGTCGACGGTGCGGTCAACGCGGCGCTTTTGGCTTGCCAGATAATCGCGGTCGGCGATGCCGAACTCGCGAAACGCCTCGACGACAAACGCGTGGCAAACCGCGCAAAACTCGAGGAAAAATCGAAGAAAATAAAGGCCGAACTCGGACTCGAGTAGGGAACAAGCGGCAGTTCGCGCCGGGTTGCGCGGTGATACGCGACGTTTTTCGCCGGCAATCCCTATCCATACCAGGGTCGAGCGATGACTCCCAGATAAGCGGGTTCGCGTTTCTCGCTCAGGGCACTATAAAGCGTATCGTTAATCGGCGGATATAATACAAGTCCGCCGATTTCGCTTGCCGGCACCCATTCCAGTGAGAGCGCGGTCGTGTGGTCGGGGTTTAAAGCCGGCGTGCCGCTTTTGACTCTGCCGGAAAAGACGCTATGGAGCGTGTGCTCGACCTTGCCGGCCGGCTCCGTCTCAGCCAGGCATAGCAGGCCATCGACCTCGATTTGCACGCCAAGCTCTTCGTCCATTTCGCGCGTGAGTGCGTCGATGAGCGTTTCACCGTCGGCTACGCCTCCGCCGGGTATGCCCCAGACGTCGGTTTGGTCGTAACGGTATCTCATGAGCAAAACTTTGTCATCGGCGATGAGCGCGATCGCGGGCCTGACTTTTATGGTCACCACTCCTTGGCTACTCTCCTGGATACATGGCTATTTTTCATCATACACAAAGTATGACTTCTCGTGAACGCCGAAAAAGGCAAAGACCCGCCCAGGCGGGCTAAAGAGCACTAACTGCTAAAACCGCTTCTAAAGCTAATCGACTCTTCGGCGAGGCGCTGCTGCTTTTTCCACTGCCCGAACTGGAGACCTTTGTTGGCGAGGCGGCTCAAGTAACGGGCGAGTTCTTCGTCGACCACACCAGCAGTGCTCTTGGCAAGCGGGGTTCCTGGAAGTGGTATAAAGGTATGGCTGTGCACCCGCGCGCCCATAGCGGTCAGTCTTTCAATCATCTCTATAGAGAGCCGCTTGTCGTCGTCCGTCTCACCGGGCAACCCGAAGATGAAGTCGACGCTCGCGGCAAGCCCCGCCTCGAGGATGAGCGTGACAGCCTTGCTCACATCATCAACGGTGTGGCCGCGGTTTAAGCTATCCAGCATGCGCCGGCTTCCGCTCTGAGCCCCGATGACGACCATCTTGGTCGCGGCATAGGTCGTGATGAGTTCGAGGGCTTCTTTTGAGACGGCCTCTGGGCGTACCTCTGAAGGGAACGAGCCGAAGAAGAGGTGTTCACGTCCGGTTATCGCTGAGGCGGCTTTGAGCAGCCGTTCAATCGTCTCAAGATCGACGCTCTTTCCATCGGCCGAGCCGTAAGCGAGCGCGTTCGGTGAGATAAACCTGAAGTCGCGCGTGCCGTTGGCTTTGCTCAAAGCGATGTATTTTACTATCTCGTCGATGCTGCGGTGGCGAATTTTGGTGCCGAAGATGTAGGATGTCTGGCAGAAGCGGCACGCGAACGGGCAGCCGCGGCTTATCTCGATAGGTGAGAGCCGGTTGCGCGCTACCGAAAACGGGGCAAACTGGTCTAGGTCGATCGGCTCCCGCTTTGCCGTCTTTAAGACCCCGCCGTTTCGTGGAAGAGCGATTCCTTTTATCTCGTCGACGGGGGCTTCCTGGGAGAACGCGGTCACCAGCTCCGGTAAAGTCTCCTCGCCTTCGCCTATGACGACGATGTCAAAGCCGAGCATTATCGTCCCTTCAGGGTCGCCGGTAGGGTGGGGACCGCCGGCGACACAAACAAGGTTGCTGGTTGCAAGTTCCGCGCGCACCGTCATCAATAGAGCGTGTGCGGCGACTATGCCGGTGGTGGCGAATGAAAAACAGACGAGCAGTTGCTCATGGGTCTCGGTTAAGAGCCGGAGGCTATCGCACAGCTGCGCAGGATTCTTTCCCGGCAAGAAATGGACGGGCACAGCGGCGGTAGAGGGCGTGCTCTCGAGGGCTCCTGCTAGAGCCGCGATGCTGTATTTATTGTTATTGCCGGTGACAAAGACCACAGCTGTTTCGGGCATAAATACATCATAGCCAATACACCGGATAATGCCAGGATTTTGCATAAATGCCTTACCGCGCAGGGCGAAGAGATGCCATGTGCAGGTGACAGCATGCGAAAATGCCATAAGCCTTGATTTTTTCTATCGATTCTCGTAATCTATTAAGGTAGCTATAAGACCGGCCAAATGTCGGTCTTAATATTTGCAGAGGGCCGGGTAGCTCAGTTGGTAGAGCAGGGGACTGAAAATCCCCGTGTCGGCGGTTCAAGTCCGTCCCCGGCCACCAGTAAGGCCCCTAGTGATTTGTTTAACGGGGGCTTTTTATTTTTCCAGGCCTCAGAACACTACGGTGAGCGCAAGGTCATGTGCCAGCCCAGCTCGGTAATCCCGACTAAAGGCTACTTCGAGTTCTTACAGCTCGTCTTCGGCTGTCGATTCCCATCCCAATCCTTTATTTATTTTGCAGCAATCTAGCAGGCAAATTCTAGTTCAGTTGCATATGATTTCGCCGATATAAATAATTACACAAGGAGGCAACATGACGAACAACCGAGAGGGAGAAGCAGGCTTTAATAATCCGAGCATCCAGAGCGGCATCGAGCACGGAGATGAGAAAGAAGAAACCCGAGTGCCCGAAGCGAAATGCCGCGCTCTAATAGACAATGCTAATATTGCTATACTGCTTATTGATAGTCGGGGTAATCTGCTGGAAGCAAACAAAAAGGCCGAAGAACTCACCGGCTATACCTGTGAAGAGCTTATTAGTCTCAACACTTCTCAGCGGCACCGGGAGAAAGAACTCACAAGCATCATCGCATCGATAAAAGATGAAGCGCGAAAAAATCCGTGTTTCTCATACAGCACATCACTGGAGAGGAAAGACGGAGCGACGATTCCCGTTGAGATACGGGGCAGTCTCATAACATACGCAGATGAAGAAATATGCCTATCGATGATTACCGATATCACAGAGCGAAGAAGGACGGAACAGGCGTTACTCGATGCTAAGGAATGGGTGGAGCATATCTATAGACTTGTGCCGAGCGCTATCTTCACCGTGGACCTAAACGGTTGCATCACAAGCTTCAACAAGCAAGCGGAGGAAATCACCGGTTACAGCGCCGAGGAAGTCATAGGTAAGAATTGCACCGTTTTTGCTTTGGCGCCATGTTCGACGCGCTGCGGTCTTTTTAAATGTGACATGGATGAGCCAATCATAGGCAAAATATGTGCGATAAAGAGACGAGACGGCCAACTGCTCACGGTTTCCAAAAATTTAGACCTACTGCGGGATGTAGATGGAAACACAATAGGCGGCGTCGAGAGTTTTGAAGATATCACACGCCGCAAACTTGCCGAAGAAGCCCTTAAAGCAAGTGAGGAACGCTATCGGACATTAGCCGAAGCGGCGCATGACATGATATTTATCCTAGATAGAGACGGCTATGTCACGTATGTCAATAGTTGTGCGGCAGAAAGCCTCGGGCTCAAGCAAGATGACGTCGTCGGAAAATCGATTAGGGAGCTTTTCCCGTCTGAAGTAGCCAAGAGACATAATACCAATTTGGATAAGGTCTTCAAATCCGGCGAATCATTCTACAGCGAAGAGATGATGCCGTCTTCAAAAGGCGAGCTGTGGATTGGAACAAGGTTAACCCCTATTAAGAGTGAGGTAGGAGAGATAAGCGCCGTATTAGGTATTTCGCGTGATATCACTGAGCGTAAGAAAAGCGAAGAGCTGATCACACACATGGCCTATTACGATCCTCTGACTAATCTACCCAACCGGATGTTTTTTACCGAACGCCTCGACTCGGCAATATCTTACGCACATCGAAATAAGGAAATGCTGGCCGTGCTCTTTCTCGACCTGGATAACTTTAAGAAGGTCAACGATACGCTGGGGCACTGTATGGGGGATCAGCTCTTACAAGACGTAAGCTGCAGGCTCCAAGAATGCCTCCGCGAAAGTGATGTTATCGCCCGTTTTGGCGGTGACGAGTTTGTATTGCTTCTCACGCAGATAAATTGTGCACAAGATGCGGCACAAGTTGCTCAGAAGATTTTTGAAGCTATTAAGCCACCGTTTGATTTAGATGGGCGCGAATTCTTTACCACGACAAGTATCGGGATCAGTCTTTATCCAAATGATGGCCAGGACGCACGCTTTCTGCTTAAGAACGCGGATGCTGCCTTATATTATGCCAAAGAGCAGGGAAGAAATAATTTCCAGTTCTATTCCCCGGCCCTGGCTGCTAAGGCTTCCTAGAACTTGGCACACCTACCTCAACCGCACCCTCACCAGGTCGGCGTTGGACTCCACGTTTCCGCTCTTGTCTGTGGCGCGCGACCGAATCTCATAGACTGTGAACTTGTTGTCGGGGAGTTGCCAGCTGTAAGACCAGGTTGCCTTGGAGCGGTCTTTCTCTGCTACAACCTTCGCTTTCAGCCAAACCTCCGCTGATTGCCACTCGGAGCCGGTCCAGTAGGCGTTGTCGGATTGGCGCTTTATCGATATATCCAAGCGCGAGATGCCGGAATTGTCGCGTGATACGCCGAAGATATTGAAGAGTCTTCCCGTTATCTCAGACGCGCCGGTCGGCGCTATGATTGCGGTCGAGGGAGGTGTAGCATCATCCTGAGCGGTCACGGTAACGGTCATCAATTTTGTTATTTTGGCTGTTATCTGGTTGTTGACCAGGTCGATCGCTGCGTTTTGCACCGGTAACCACTTGCCCCGTTCTTCATCGAAGAAGACTAGTCGCAGCTCGGTCGGATTGTGGACTTCATCTTGTTTATATTTTATTTTCAGCAGTGCCGGCGCGCTAAAAGGAAGCTCTTTGGGCGATAGTTGGTAGACCGGGCTATACCTGGTCATACCCTTCATCGGGGGCACTTTCTTATCCCTCAGCTCCTCGACAGCGATGAGCGTTTCCGCCGCCAGTGCATTGACGGGCACTTCGAGACTTATAGACTGGTCGCCGCCATGAATAGTGCCGCCCGTGGCGCCGATCGTTTCCTTAAAGAGCGACGTATACGAACCGCTGGTCGTAAAGTCCCAAGAGAAGTTCGCGGCAAGCGCATTGCCGGCCTTGTCCTTAATCAGGTCTTTAAGGTAAACCGTATATGTCGTACCTGTATCCAGCGAGCCATAAGGGACGAGCTTCGCGGTTTTGGTCTTATCGTCATATGACACCTCGGCCGCTATCCAGCGCGAACCCTGCTTGAGATAGAAAGTAGAGCCGATTTCCGTGCCGTCGTTCCGGAAGCTCCAGGGAGCCATCTTTTCGTAGAATACCACACCGACACTCGAGTCTGCCGAGATATTCTTAGCTTTTTGCGCCGGGAAGATGTGCCTGGTGACCGGCTGTGTCACGTCGAGGATGATGCTATCGGATATCTGGTAGCCATTCCCGGAGCCGTCTTTGAATTGCGCGGTGACGATTTTTGTGCCGTCGCCTTCCGGTAGCGTCAGCTTCTTCGATGCCATGAAGTTCTCCCAGTCGGACCAGCTTTTCGCGTCGTCCGTGCTGAAACGCATCTTAGTCGCACCCTTTATGTCGATATCGATGCGTATAGCTTCGGTATTTATGTACTCGGCTTCGCCTTCGACAAAGATGCCGCCGGTTGGACCGACATTGTCGACCTGGGCTATACTTTCAGCCGGTGTTAGCTCGACGTTTGACGTGATGTTCTCGGTGCGCGCGTATAGCTTGTAGAGGGCGCCATCGCTCGTTGGTAGCGGCCAATTATATCTCCAGGACGCGACGGTGTCTCCGCCGGCACCGGAAAGCCTGGCCTCGTTCCAGAACGCGTTCACCACCCAACTGTTTCCGTTCCAGTAAGTGCCGTCATGGAGACGCTCGATAGCCACATGCACCTTCGAAACGCCGATATCGTCGAGGGCGATACCCGTTACCAGGTATGATTTGCCGACTATCTTATCGTGGCCGGACGGCATCAAAAAAGACGTCTTTGGTCCTTTGAGCATGCTGTGCGATACATCCAGACTAACCTCGTCGAACCAGGCATAAGTGGCGGCGTTGTTGGCCTTGCCATTTTCGAAAGCCGCTCCTATTACCAGGGAATACTGCCCTTTCTGGTCGAGAAAACGGCTAATGTCTACGGACACGACTCTCCACGTGTTGTCGTTGAGGAGCGTCTTGTTCGACCAAACCGACGTGACGGTTTTATCGGGTTTTATCAGGTTTATGTAGACTTTGTGCTTTATCGGGAGGATTGCGGACCAATTCTTTTTCCAGGAGAACTTGAGCAAGCCTTGGCTTCCTGACTCGATATGAACCCATTTGTTTTGGCTTGCCCGCGTCTCTCCCCGCCTGCCCCGGCCTGTCGTCTTGAAAAGAGCTCCACCATCGGCTCCGGCTCCGGCCTCATCCCATTGGAAGACAGTGCCCTTGGCAACCTCTTTTACTTGCCATTCGCCGAGGTTTTTCTCGAAGGAGCCGTTTACTATAAGCTGGCTGGCTACCGCTGAGCCCTGAGCGCCCATGAGAATCAAGCAGATGGCGATTAGAAGTTTTAGTGAGCGTAAACACAGCAGGTGAAGCTGTCTAGTTTCCACCGGTGGTCTCCTCCAAACTAGGCACCGGCTCGACTTGGATTTGTCCACCCAGTTTTTTTTCAAGCTCTATAAGCGCGTCACTCGCTGGTTCGATTTTCAAGCCGTTCGCAATAGCGTCTTTAGCGAGCCCGAATTCGCCTTGCTGTATGTAGACATTTGCTATCTCTGCGAGCGCGCTTGCCCTGGCCTTGTCGGCTGGGGGTAGGAGGTTCAGCACGATCTTCCATTCCTCGATTGCTTCTCGGTAAAATTTCGCCCTGGTGTTGGCTCTGGCTAACTCGGAGTGGAACAGAATCACATCCGGCGCTGCCTGAACCGCTTGATTGAGGTACGTTATCGCCTCGTTGCCCCTATCCATATGCTGCAACACCACGCCGATTTTGTATAAGGTATCAGCATCGTCTGGTTTAGACTTGAGGATAGTCTGGTATTCTTTGACCGAGCGAGCCCCGTTGCCGCTCAATAGATACGCCGACGCAAGAAGTTCCCGCACTTCTCGATCGTTCGGGTTTTTTGAGAGATACCTTTCCAGGCTCGGGATGACCTCGACGAACTCACCTTTATTGTATTTCTCTATGATTGCTTGCTTATCATCGATAACCGGCTGGTTGGCATTTGTTTGGGTGGATGGATCGGTTGCCGGTCCTTTCGAGAAGAATCTTACGCCCACCCCCGTTATTGATATTAAAATCAGAACGGCGAGCGTTATGATGACCGCTTTACCGATGCCGGGTTGTATCTGTTGCGTCCGGTCCTTTCTGATTGAAGCGCGTTTACCCAAGCTAATTCCTCCGAAAATACTACGATTTACCAGGCGCGTCCACATTATATCAGAACGCATCCGGACAAGAATATATGAGCGACTATGTCCAATGTAGCACAATTTTGCAGGCGCGCGATCACGCTTGTAAGACGGGTGGTTGGGCAATGCGCGTGAAGTATCGTATTGAACGTCATGCCATACCTATTGTAGCAGATAGCGTGGAATCTTTGAACGTGGTGGGCGCGGCTATTGATTGATGTTTAGCTCGTGCGGGTCTCCATGGCAGGAAGCGTCCGTACATGCCGAGATGCCCTCGTCGTGCTCTGGTTTTGACATCAATGTTAGCTCATAACCGAAGACAATGCTTACGGTTCGCGATGTTTCGTCCGAGCGTCTATGGCAAACCAGGCACATCTCATCGTTTTCGGCGTCGATGCGCCCATTGGCATTCGGGTCGTCCCAACCTTGGCCGACCGCGTATTCATATAGCTTGTCAGATAGCATCTTATGGCTTCTTCTGTTAGACGTGTGAATGTCGTGGCAGGCCATGCACGGCATCTTGGTGCCCGCAAAATATTTAAAAGGTTCAGCGTTCGGGGGCTTATAACCTACGGTATGAGTAGACTCGTCCGAAGTCTGGTGCCCCGGATATTCGATATCGGGATTGGTCGAGTTGTACTTGGACTTGATATCGACGTAAGACCCGGTTCCGTCGTGGCAGCTCAGACAGAGCGCGTTATAGGTATCGGATGGGTAGTAGTTTATCACCGACGGGCTCTCGAAGTATGGCTGTTTGAGAATCCGTCGCGTCCTATCACTGCCCGTAAGGTTAAATTCCGGCCCGAAGTCCGGTGCCAGGTGTACCGCATGGCAAGTTTGGCATAGGTTGGTCGTGGAAGCGAATGGGCTCGGGTTGGCGCCGGTTGCGTGCGGTGTTGAAGCGAGCGTGATCTCGCGCGATTGCAGATTAGTAAACGCCTCGACCGTGCTGTCGGCTATGATGTAGCTCTCATCTGCCAGCCTGGAACCGACTGTTTGACCACCGCTAGTGTTGGCCAGCGGATTTATATGATATACGATGTAGAAGGTCTGAGGTGTTCCGCTGAGTGTTTGAGCGGCGCTAAATGTAAAGACGGTCTCCTCGGTGCTGAACGTCACCGGCGCGGCGGTTATCGAGGTATCGGCGGTGCCGCTAAACTGGATGTCTCCGACCCCGTTTGTCTCCCTATATATTTTGACCGATTCGATAGTCGGCGTAGCGTCGCTCGTTCCGAATTCACTCAGTTTGATAGAGGTCCATTGTGCGGTTCCGGCGTCGGTTTTTAGGACCAACCTTTGCATGACGATATTGTCCATGCCCGGCGTCGCGCTGCCTCGTTTTACTTGTTCCGAGGTGACGGATATCGTCGCCGAAGCCGTGGCAGGCAATAAGAGGGCCAGGAACAATGCGCCCGCTATTAGCATGAAGATGATCGATGGTGAGGTGAAGGCGGATTTGCGATATAGTCTAAGTTGAGCTGTCACCCTTACGTAGCTCCTTCTGCAATGGCCAAAAATCGACCAAAAACACTACAGGGAGGCGATTTGCCTCCAACTCTAATATATCAATTATCGGCGGTTTGCTCAATACGGATGAAGCTAGTTCGACAGAGGAGACCAAGGGTTACTTCCAAACCGAGACGCGGTTATTGGTCTTGTCCGCCACGAAAATCTTGCCGCTTGTCATGTCTATGGCAATTCCGTTCGGATAAGATAAGCCGCCATTGCCGGTTCCGAACTTGCCGTATGAATATAGAAAGCGGCCCTCAGTCGTGAAGACAAAGACTTTATGTTTTAGGGTGTCGACGACATGGAGCCGCCCTTTGCCGTCGAAAGCCATGCCTCGCGGCAAGGCCAGGGGGTCGGTTTCGGGCTGTGCGAAGAGGTAAAGGAATTCACCGTTCGCGGCAAAGACCTGCACGCGGGCATTGTTCGAGTCGCTTACAAATATCTTTCCGTTTTCGTCGGCCGCGATACCGTTAGGATACAGAAACTCACCTTTGGCCGCACCGGGTCGACCAAAGCGGGTAAGAAGGTCACCCTCCAGGCTGTATACTTTGATGTCATGGTCGACTATGTCGGTTACATATAGCTTGTCGCCACTCGCAAAGAGCGCCATCGCTTTTCCGGGGGTTATAAACGACCCGGAGTTCCCGGCGTCTTCGGGGAAACGGTAGAGGAATCGTCCGCTTCTATCAAACACGAGGATGGCGTTGTCGGCGCCTTGCGAAACCGACACATAGAGGCGCCGCTTCTTGTCAATGGTTATCCCGAGAGGTTTTATCGCGATGTTTTCCGCCTGCAAATCAATCATGTGTTTATACGACCCGGTCTGTGAATATACTGCAAGGCGGTGGTTTTCGGTGTCAGCGATGAACAACAAGCCGTCGCCGGCGGCAAGGTTTAGCGGACCGCTAAGTTGCGCCTCGTTTTTGCCTGCAATGGTAGAATCAAAAGCCGGCGCATTGCTCTTGGGAGTCGGTTCAGGGTCTTTGTCTTCCGCCACATTAGCGACGGAGTAATAGAGAATGCCGGCCGAGCCGAGCAGCGTTATCAGCAAGATGATGATCGCGAAGAGTCGCCTGTTAATATCGTTCACTCCTTGAGGATACTTTCGGCTTAATGATAGCATAGTCGGGATATGGAGCGTTACGGCCGCATCTAGATTTTCGACCTTTCCGCCAGCGGCGCGGTTCATCGACGCACGCAAACGTCATGCGGAAGGGTGGTCTTATAGCAGAGAGGTCTTTGCCAAAAGCATGCAGCAGGCAGTCGGTTTGTGATATAATTCTTATGCACGATGCTGCTGGTTTATAGCAACGCCATCCCTTACACATTAAGACCCTGGCTCTAACAAATAGCGCGGTCAGCAGGCAATCTTATAACATTGGTGGTATTTAGGAAGTGGCATTGCCTACGGATATCAAGGTCTTACTAAACAGGCTTAGTGATGCTGACGTCGTCATTGTGTCACTAGTCTTAGCCTTTGTCTTTCTTACGATCTTCTATTTTGTCGTTCGGAGCTTACTCGACAAGTTTGGCATCGAACGCCTCTACGGCTTGCCGATCCCCCTTTTTCTCGCCACCATTATGGCTGTGCTCGTCATCGTATCGTCGCTTACGTCTCACCCCGTTGCTTGTCAGGCCTGCCATCCGATGAAGGCCGCATCCAAGGAGCTTCAGGTATCCCAGCACAATGGGATTATTTGCTCCGCCTGTCATAAGAAGGCCAGTGTTATGAGCTTGCCCATTCAAAAGCTCGAGCAGGCGAGGATGTTGTACAATTACATCAATGGCGACTACCGTCTCTCGATGAAAGCGCCCATCGACAACAAGAACTGCCTAAGCTGCCATGCTGATGTTATGCGCGGTGTTAAGACAAAATTCGAAGTGATGGTGAGCCACCGGGAGATAATCGAAGCCGGTATCAATTGCGTTGACTGCCACGAAGGCGTCGCCCACAGCCGGAAACCGGCTGCCAATAGAGTTTCGATGATGGAGAAGTGCAGTTCTTGCCATGATGACGAGGAGGCATCCGCGCGATGTGAGACATGCCACCTCGACAGCGTCTGGCTGGGCATGAAGCCCGCGCAGACCTGGGGCATCAACCACGATGAGAACTGGCCGAAACTCCATGGCGCGAGGAGCCTTTCTATCTGCAAATCGTGCCATTTTGAGAAAGATTGCGAGCGTTGCCATTCGGCCGTCCCGCACCCGGAAGGCTGGCCCTATATCCACGGCGAAGAGGCCAAGCGCAACCCTGAAGACTGCCTGACGTGCCATAAGGACGAGAGCCTCTGCCGCGGGTGTCACCGGGTCACGATGCCGCATAAATCGTTGTGGATCAACATTCACGCCGTGCAGGAAAGCCTGGTAGGCGAGAAGGTCTGCCTGTCATGCCATCCTGTAAAAGATTGCCGGTCGTGCCACGAAAAACACGTCCATCGTTGCGGGGATTCGGATAACGAGAAGGCTAAATTATGAGCGAACCGGTCATCGGCGGCCTAATCGATCGTATGGTCGACGCTATCCGTCAGCCAGAGCTTCATATGAGAGAGATACCGGTCCTTATCGGCCTGGGCATACTCGTCATCTTCATAGTTCTCGTCGTAATCGCCATATTCTTCGTCCACCCGAGTGAGAAGCCGCTGCGCTACGTGGAGGAGAAAAAGCTACGCCGAAGTATCCGGGTTCGCTATATCGCCGGAACGCTAGCTGGCTTGTTGACCGTCGTTGCGCTCGGCGCCGCGATGTTTTACTCGTCGAAGCAGGAGTTTTGCGCTAGCTGCCATGAGATGCAGACCGCGCTAAAAAATGCGGGCAAGACCATACATAAAGAAGTGGCTTGTGCGAGTTGCCACCAGGAACCGGGTATTTCCGGTGTCTTTATCGAGAAATTACAGCTGGTAGAGATGGCAATCGCAAAATCCGAGATGGTCGGCGAAGTAAGCGAAGGCCCGATATCGAATGAAGCATGTTTGCGCTGCCATGGCGATGTGCTCTTGCGGGTTCGGGCTAAGCGCATCGTCAAGATGAAGCACAAAGAACCGATAGAGGCTGGTTTTAAATGTATGGACTGCCACTCATCTAAAACCCTCTTTCACGCGGAAAAGCAGAAGCTCGACGATTTCGGCATGAGCCGGTGCGTCGATTGCCACAACCAGAAGAAAGCATCGGCCGAATGCGCGACGTGCCATCTGAGTTCCGGTGAGATCCCTACGAGCATTAAGAGAGATGAGTACCCGGTGGCGAGTCTACCCGACAAGATAACCTGCAGCAGCTGCCATTCGACTAAAAGATGTCTCGAATGCCATACTCTGCCGATTCCGCATCCCAGCGACTGGAAGACGGGAAATCATGCTATAGAAGGTTTCGTAAGCAAGAAGCTTTGCGCGGAGTGCCATAAGCCGGCGCACTGCCAGGACTGCCACGCAGATTCGCCGCACGGCACGGGTTGGGTCAGGCAACATGGTAAGGCTTCCAAGGTGGAACCGGCTCCCTGTACGAATTGCCATCGCTCAGAAGAGTTTTGCCTTATTTGTCACACCAACACTAGCGATTACGGCCTCACATCGCCGGTTAAAAAAGCACGGACGTCTCCAGAATAGTTGTGTCGATCTGAACCTTCTAATGTTGAACCCCATTGATAATGAGAGTTTAAGGCAGGGCAGTTGTTTGATGGCATCCTATGCAGATGTTGTCGATTTGCAGCGGGTCGCTGCCCGCCCTCAGCATCGACGGAGCCGTGCCGGACGCATGCGGGAATTCGTTCGCGCCCGTTCTGCCGTCTGCTTTATGGCAATCGTAGCAGGTAGGGCCATTGTTTTGTCCGTCATCTAGCGTTACCTGCGGGTTGCCGTCGGGAGTAGTCGTCATGCCGTTACTCGACGATGCATGTCCGAAGACGGTAGCGGAGACCGACCCTTTAAGAACCGATTTACCGTCGTTGCTGGCGCCGAAGTTGGCGTTATGGCACGCGGAGCACCACTGGCTCACGGTCTGCGATGTCTCTCCCTCGACCGGCGTGTAATATGCGTAATTGTTGATTTTAGCCGGATTCGGGTCTGCCTTGAGCAACTTGTTCGATTCTAGGCCTTCGAGCTTGACCGTTCGATTGTCATGCGCCGAGTGGCACTCGAGGCAGCCCCAAGAAGACGCGTTCTTGCTATATGCCGGATAGGTATCACCGGGCGCGTTGATTATGCCGGATTGCTCGTTTGGAGCCAGGCCGTGCCCTTCGGCATCGAGAACGACGGTGACGCTCGCCGTGCCGCCAATACCGTGGCAGAACTCACACGTTTCGCCGCGCGAACTCGCTCTCGTCAATTTATAACTTCCGGTCGCGAGGTGAACCGCGTGGCATTCCTTACACTTGTTCGTAGTGTCGGCATAACCGCCGTGCGGACCCTTGGGTTTGGAGATATACTGCTGTGGGTAATTATAGCCGCCAAAAGCCACATCGGCGGCTGCATAACCGGAAAACT
>JASEGT010000005.1 GCA_030018005.1 Actinomycetota bacterium | reverse complement strand
TTCACTAACCATGGTTCAAACACCTTAACGCTAAACGGGGATGTTGTGACTATTACTAGTGCGCCTGTGGACACGATAGCCTATCGCGGCAAGCTAAACGTAGTCATGCAAAAATTAGGCTTTTCGACTAACTACAGCTCGGCTTTATTGACCGCTATAGAAGTGACAAAAGACGGCACGTTGGCCGAGAGCAATATCGATGCGGTCAAGATATTCTTAGACACCAACGAAGATGGTTTCTTCGACGCGGGTGACACCCAACTTGGTAGCGGCGTATTTTCCGGCGGCACTATAAATATAACGCTGTCGTCGGCGCAGACTATTACCACATCGAGCAAGACATATTTCATACTCTACGATATAGCAGGCAGTGCTTCGGCCGGTGAGACCGTAGGCTCAACGATAGCAAGCCAGTCGAGCATAACGGTCAGCGCACCCGATAGCGTCGCCGGTTTCACAAATTTGAACTCAAACCTTATAACGCTGACCTCTTTACCGGACACGCTCTACGTTTCGCATGTCGCACCCGCCGATTTCGGCGCTGAACAAGGCACCCAAAACAACGTGGTGGACATGCTTAGGTTCGCATCGAGATCCGGCGATGGCGGACAGATTACCGGCCTTCGCCTCGACCAAGTCGGCTCCGCACTTGCCTCCGATATAACGTCGGTAAATCTTTTCAGAGACACGAATGGAAACTCGAGCTTCGATGCCGCTAGTGACGTAGAACTCTCGTCGGCGACACTTGTCGATGGAAGCGTGAATTTCGCTTTCTCGCTGGATGTTGCACTAAACACTACCGAAACGGTGTTTGTTGTGGCGAGACCATCGGGCCTGGCGACCATCGGTTCTACAATACATCTCAATCTGGCCGACCAGAATAGCGTGACTATTGACGCGCCCGATATCATCGAGCCTTGCACGGCCTTGAGCGGTGCGACGCTAACGATTCTCGACAAACCGGACACCTTGACTATCGATCAAATCGCGGCCGGCGGTGGAAATATAACCCTCGGCACTACGGATAATGTCATACAAATACTCGACCTGTCGGTGGATGAGGACTACGTCGACATTACCCGCCTCGATGTAAGTAGAATCGGCACCGCCCTCGACAGCGATACGCAGCCCGGAGGGATAAAACTATGGTATGACCAGGACAAAGACGGAATTAAATGCAGATTCGATTGGCAGCTTTCTTCCAGCGCCACCTTTGTTGACGGGAGCGTCCGATTCGACGACATAGAGGAGATTAAAGTAACCAGCGCCAACTCATTGCGATTTCTAGTCACGGCCTCGACGAAGCTCGATGCGATAATCGACCGAACCATAGGCAGCTCGATCGAGAGCACCGGCAGCGTCTCTGTGGGCAGCCCTGATATTGTCAGCTTGGCATCGACGCCGCTCTCCAGCCTGCTAAGTACGCTGACGCCGCGGTCGCCCTCGGCCCCCACGGGTTTAAACGTCACAGCCAAACATAACAGACAATTCCATCTCGCCTGGAACGTCAACAACTCCTCGGAGCACATAACCGAGTATAAGGTCTTTCGAGCCGCGAGCGGCGGGAATTACGAATATATAGATGAGACCTCCACCAGCTCTTTTACGGACACCGTTCCGGTAAAAGGGACCTACTCCTATAAAATAAGCGCCGTCAATATAACCGGCGAAAGTGTGAAGAGCGCGCCCGCACAGGCCGAGAGTGTCGACGTTCAAATCACCCTACCGGCGACCGGTGATACCACAACGGTCGAGAGCGCCGACGGGTCTATCGAAATCGCCATCCCGCCCGACTACGCCAACAAGCAGTTTTCGGTAAGAACAGAGGCCAAACCGGCGGGCTTGAGTATCGTGAGCGATTATTATTACACCTTTACGCTCGACGCGCCGCCGCCTTTCGACCCGCCGCTAACCATAACGTTGCGCTGCGCAAACGACGTGACCGAAGGCGTTAAAATATATCATTACACGAGCGCCGGGTCGTGGGTCGAGGTAACGGGCGGCAACTACACTCGCAGCGGCAATCTGATAAGCTATGACGGTATCACCGAATTTTCGGGATATGTCGCCACCGACATGACAGCTATCGGCGGCTATAACTACCCTATCATCAATACCGATACGCCGTCCGGCCCCCATGGACAATATACCAGCGCCTCCAATCGATGCAAGGACTGCCATGCCGGGCACAGAGCTCTCGGCATGTATCGGCTCACCAGGGCCGATATCAGGGGAGACGCGTGCAACTTCTGCCATGGGATCAGCGGGGCCGCCGCCAAAACGGTTATCTTGGATGCCAACGGTCACGGCATAAGCACCGATAAGATCGGCAAACCCGTCATCGCGCCCGGTGACACCGACCCGGCGTACACGGTCTCATCGACTATGTGGGGCTGTCTCGAATGCCACTCGGTCCATGACAACCAAAGCATCATGCCGGCGGGCTATAGCTCTAACAAGCTCCTCAAGTCGGACCCGAACCCGGGAAAAAGCTATCTATATTACACACCGGTCGTTGGGGAGAGCACCCAGACACTCAGCCAGTGGTGCTCGACATGCCACAACACGAATTTCGGCGCAAGCAGTGACATCGAAAACAAAATCGTTCCGATGGGAGCGCTTACCGGCCGCGCTGCCGGCCACGCGTCATCGGGCGCCGGCACTACAACCAATACGGCCGGCAAGGTCATTGTGAACTCATACGACGGGACCAACAACGGTCCGACTTGCAGAGAATGCCACCCGTCTGACGGCGGAAACCCTGCGGTCGCCGCTATGTTTCCGCACACTTCGGGTTCGGCGCCCGCTATGCTGAAGGCAGGGAGCAGCCCCATACAGGTCGACAATATCTGCGTCGGTTGCCACCAGACCGCATCATTGAATTAACGATAAACCGCCGGATGAACCAGGCGTCTACCCCGAAATCCTTGGAAATAACAGCATAATATTGTAAAATCATCATTAGTGAATAGCTAGCCTGTTGGAGCAAGGAGTTTGTCTGTGGATAAGAGGAAAAAAGCGATATTTTTCGCCGTACTATTTATGGCAGTCGCAGCGATGATAGCGTTTGCTTACGCGTCGGCACCGCCCAAAGTCACGGGGGATGACTGCGGTGAAGACCACTCCGAACAGTCGGTGAGCGTTCTCGAAGGTGAAATCACGCCTGTGAACCCGGCGTCCGCTAAGTATCTAACAATCCAGCTCAATCAACTCGACGGCGAGGCCGGCGCCAACAATATCGCAAACGCCCTGGCCGCATTGGGGAGTATCGGCAAAATAAAATGCGACATGACCACAAAACAATTTAACGTCCAATATGACGCTAAAACGATGGACAAGGAAAAGATTTTACAGACATTCGAAAAGGCGGGTTACCCCGGAACAGTCATCCAGGGTTCCTAGGCGGAATAGCGGCAAGCTATAGTTGATATGGAAAACCGTCGACTATCGGCTCACAGCGGTTCGTTGAGAGAATGTTCTCCGCTCTAGCTTTCCAACTCTGTGTTCGAAGCTACGACATGTCTACTATCGACATATCTTTTTATCCGTCTATGCTATCAACTTCATGCGACGTTGCATCTAACCCGTAAAGCATGGTAAATGTATATAGTGATGCAAATGCAACAGGCAGTTAGCGCAAAGACTATTTGCGCTAATCCTTTTATTGTGGTGAAAAGATGCGAATAGATATTGTGACGATATTTCCGGCTATGCTCGAAGCGGTCTTAGGCGAGAGCATGGTGAGAATCGCGCGCGAGAAACAAATAGTCGAAATACTCATACACGATTTGCGGGATTGGACTGATAACAAGCACCGGCAGGTAGACGATATCCCTTATGGCGGCGGAAACGGCATGGTTATGAAACCCGAGCCGATTTACAAGGCGGTCCTCGATATTACGTCATCCGAAAACCTGGAGCAGGTCCACGCGACCTCCCGGATTGTCTTGTTTACGCCGCGAGGAAAGGTGCTCGATCAGAAAACCGTTGAGGATTTTACGCGTTCGGAGCGGATTGTAATGCTTTGCGGACGTTACGAGGGCATCGACGAGCGGGTTCACGAGCATATCGCCACGGACGAGATTTCACTCGGAGATTTTGTCCTATCGGGCGGGGAGATACCCGCGATGGCCTTAACCGAAGCCGTAGTGCGCCTGTTGCCCGGCGTCCTTGGGGGCGAAGAGTCGCTGGCCGAGGAGAGTTTTACGGGGGGGCTTCTCGAATATCCGCACTATACGCGCCCCGCAGAGTTTATGGGCTGGCAGGTTCCGGAGGTCTTGCTCTCGGGACACCACGGCGAAATTGCGAAGTGGCGCCACCGGAAACGATTGAGCGCTACCTTATCCAAGCGGCCGGACCTGTTGGCGCATGCCGACTTAAGCGATACCGACAAGAAGCAGCTCGCGGCGATGAAAGACACCGGCGATTGAGTATAAGTCTATTGATATATGCATATTCTTTAGCTATAATTCTAATGTTGTGCCAAAAAGGAGGTTATCATGGATATTATTGAAAGCATTGAAAGGGCGCAGCTTCGAGATGACATCCCTAGCTTTAGAGCCGGTGACACGGTCAAGGTTCACTATAAGGTTGTTGAAGCGGGCCGCGAGAGAATCCAGGTCTTTCAGGGAGCGGTAATCAAGAAGCAAAATGGCGGCATTCGCGAGACCTTTACGGTCCGCAAGATGTCTTTCGGGGTAGGGGTTGAGCGCACGTTCCCCATGCATTCACCGAAGGTCGCAAAGATAGAGGTTCTATCGAGAGGAAAAGTAAGGCGCGCGAAACTCTACTACATTAGAGAGAAGATCGGCAAGAAGGCCCGCATAAAAGAAAAGAGATTTTAGAGAAGAATCTGATATGGATGTCTGAAGATATGCCGGATGAGAGCGAAAACACAGCGAATAACGGAGAAGAACGCTCGGATAATACTGTTGGTGACGGAGAAAATACCGGCGATAAAATTTCAGGCGCTCATAGGAACGAGTTACCGGCGCGCAACAACGAGGTTGAATCTTTCATTTCTTTCCTTAAGGAATTGCCGGTTCTTATAATCACGGCTGTGGTGATAGCCTATGTTATTAAATGGCTTATATTGCAGCCTTTTTATATTCCATCGCCATCGATGGAGCCGACCCTCATACCTGAAGACCGCGTTCTGGTCGCCAAATTCATATACCGGTTTGACGAACCTAAACCGGGTGACATAATCGTGTTCGTAGCCCCCACGCAAGGTCACCGCGACTACATCAAACGAATCGTAGCGGTCGAGGGTGACAAGGTCGAGGTGCGCGAAGGCGACCTGCTCGTCAACGATAAACCGGCGCCCCAAGATTACGAGACGATGCCGGGCGATTATAGCAACTGGGGCCCGGAAGTAATCAGAAAAGACCATGTCATGGTCATGGGCGACAACCGACCCAACTCCGCGGACGGGCGCGTATTCGGCCAGTTGCGCGAAGACGCCATACTCGGCAAGGCGTTCATGATATATTGGCCCCTGGACCGGATAAGCCTTTTCGAATAAGTCGACCAAGCTAAATCATTATGAGCCTTTCGAAGATGACTATCGCGGAAATAAAAACGCACCTCGCTTCGGTTGACGATTCCAAGGCCGAGGAGCTTCTGCGGCTTATAGAGCGCGACGGCAGGGCCGGTCTTCGGTCGCTTGCCTTGTCCTGGAGCCGCAGGAAAGAGCGTTTAGCCCAAGAAGAACGTCGCTTGGCCGAGCTTACCAAATATGAGCGCAATCTTGGCGCTCAAGGCTTCGAGTTCGTCGCCGGCGTAGATGAAGCAGGGCGTGGGGCCTTGGCCGGGCCGCTGGTAGCCGCCGCTGTTATTCTCCCCAAAAACACCGAACTCCGTGGCTTGCGTGACAGCAAGCGCTTAACACCGGAACAGCGCGACAGCTTGTTCGAGCCGATAAAGGGAGCGGCCCGCGCATGGCATATCGTAGAAATCGACGCCGGTCTCATCGATGCAAACGGAATTCAATGGGCGAACCTGCATGCGCTTGAGCAAGCGGTTCTCGGGTTGAGCCCGCAAGCGGACTACGTTCTTTCAGATGCTTTCGCCCTTCCATCACTGGAGACTCCGCATCTAGCTATCACCAAGGGCGACGACTTATCGTTGACCATAGCGGCGGCGTCGGTCCTGGCCAAGGTGACGCGAGACCGGATAATGGTCGAGCAACACCGTCTATATCCACGGTATGGTTTTGATAGACATAAGGGATACGGTACCGACGACCATTGCAGAGCGCTCGAAAAGCATGGGCCGTCGCCTATTCACAGGCTATACTTCGAGCCGGTCGCAAAGGTACGACAGCTGAATTTTTGATATAATGAATGAATTGGCGTATTGCACTGCAATCGATAAAACCGTATATTTTGAAGGATGGCGGTGCAACTACAAGCTGCAACGATAAGCTGCGGGCATGCGAGCGCATTCTATGGGCGCGAGCATTATAATGAAAAAGCTATCAGTGTGCGAACTTCATGAGCGACGATATAAGAGAAGAAGAAATAGAAAACAACAAGGCTGGGGATGATGTAAGCACCCCTCCCGAGAAAATCGTATACAATGGAATCGAGTTCGCTCACCCCAGCGAGGAGCACTGCGCAAGAATACTCGATTTCTACGGGATTAAGTGGGAATACGAGCCGCGTACGTTTCCAATCGAATGGGATAAGGAAGGAAACGTGACACAAAGCTTTTCCCCCGACTTTTACTTATCCGACCTCGACCTTTACATAGAGCTTACGACGATGAGCCAGAAGCTCGTTACCAAGAAAAACCGCAAGGTCAGGCGCTTGCGCGAGCTACACCCCGAAATCAACATCAAGATATTCTACCAAAAAGACTTTAAGAACCTTCTTCTAAAATACGGAATGCCTCACGAAGAGACGCCGTAAGTAAGGTCTTTATTGCGCGCCGGAGTTTCCGATATAATATTAGGTAAACGATACCAGGCGCAGGAGGCATAATGCTCGACGACCATATCGAGAAGATACTCATAAGCGAAGATGAGATCGCAGCAAAAGTCCTAGAGCTCGGCAAAGAGATCTCAGCTGAATATGCAGACAAAGACCTCGTCATTGTCAACGTTCTTAGAGGAGGCGTGATTTTCGTCTCCGACCTCATCCGAAAAATGTCGATACCCGTCACTGTCGATTTCATGGCTATCTCCAGCTACGGTCCGTCGACAGAATCATCGGGTGTGGTCAGAGTCGTCAAAGACCTTGAGGAGAACATCAACGACCGGCACGTCCTGGTCGTTGAAGATATCATCGATACCGGGCTGACCCTCGGCTACCTTTTGAAGAACCTTTCGTCACGCGAGCCCGCGAGCCTTAACGTGTGCGTGTTGCTCGACAAATCGGCGCGACGTATACTCGACAACCTGCCCATTAAATACAAGGGTTTCGATGTCCCGGACGCCTTCGTAGTCGGTTATGGGCTCGATTACCGCCAAAAATACCGCAACCTGCCGTATATCGGCATCCTCAAGAAATCCATCTACGATTTCGACCTTAAAGAGCAGCTCCCATAAGCCAAGCTTCTACAGCTTCGAATCACTTTAGGGTATATAGTAAGTGACTTTTTACCTCTTAATAAATATATTAAGAGGCTAGTTTGTGTGAATTGCGCAATATATTACCTTGTGATATGATATGGCAGAACTGAGTATGGGTAATTTTGCGAGTGGGTAGATACCCACTCTTTTACTTATGAGGGTGCCTGCTGATGAAGCGCGACGCAAAAATCGACCAGGTCGAACAGTTACTAATGCCCATTTTAGACAGAAGTGACCTTGAGCTGGTCGATATCGAATTAAAGCGCGAAGCCGTCGGGCTCGTACTTAGAATCTTGCTGGACGGCACAGCAGCCGCAGTCGGTCTCGATGACCTCGCGACAGCGAGTAAGGATATCGGCAAGCTGCTCGACGAGACTGGTTTGATAGAGCAGAAATTCACGCTCGAAGTCTCATCTCCCGGCATTGAGCGGCCGCTTACCAAACCTGAGCACTTTAAGCGGTTTGCGGGTTCGAACGTGTCGGTTAAAACTGATAAAGCGATAGAGAACAGGAAGAACTTCAAAGGTCGCCTCGTAGAGGCCGGCGATACCGGTTTCGTGGTCGAGGTGGACGAAGCGAGATTTGAGATAAACTACGACAACGTGGCAAGGGCACGCCTCCAAGTCGATATAAAGTTTTAGGCATGTGAAAGGAGCCATATAACGTGAACGGTGAGTTGATTGAAGCTCTCAAACAACTTGAACGCGAAAAACAGATAGCTCCGGAAACCGTCCTTGAAGCGCTTAAGACATCTCTTGCGGCTGCATACAATCGCAACTACGGCACACAGGAGATAAGGGTCGACATCCACCCCGAAACCGGGCAGATAAGCGTTTTTTCACAGGAGTGGGTCGAGAAGGAAGGCGCCGAGCCTGAGCTTATCGAAGAGGAGATAACGCCGGATAACTTCGGCAGAATCGCCGCACAAACCGCTAAGCAGGTTATTCTACAAAGAATTCGCGAAGCGGAGCGAGAAAACATGTACCAGGAGTACATCGACCGCGAAGGCGACATCGTTACCGGCATTGTCGAGCAGAGCGATCAGCGCTACACCTTGGTCAACCTGGGAAGAGTTGAAGCGCTACTGCCTCCGACAGAACAAGTTCCGACCGAGCGCTATGACCATGGAACGCGTATCAAGACATATATCGTCGAAGTCAGGCGGACGACAAAAGAGCCGCAGATTATAGTATCGCGCACCCACCCGAGCCTCTTGAGACGTCTTTTCGAGCTCGAGGTACCGGAGATCTACGAGGGCTACGTCGACATAAAGTCGGTCGCTCGCGAGCCCGGCTATCGTTCGAAAATAGCCGTCGCGTCGAGAGACGCAAGCATCGATCCGGTGGGGGCATGCGTCGGGCCTAAGGGTTCCCGGGTGCGTATGGTCGTAAGTGAGCTGCGCGGCGAGAAAATAGATGTGGTGGAATGGAACGAGGACCCCGCACAATTCGTGGCGAACGCACTCAGCCCGGCGAGGGTAAAAAGTGTTAAGGTAAATGAAGCAGATCATACCGCCGAGGTCGTCGTCCCGGATAACCAGCTATCGCTGGCTATCGGTAAAGAGGGTCAAAACGCCCGCCTTGCCGCAAAACTGACAGGATGGCGCATCGATATTAAGAGTGAATCTCAAGCAACGGACTCGGGCGAGGCTGATGAAATACTTGCATACAACGCCGGCGAAAAGCCTGTGGAGACACCGTCCGGAGCCGAATCGGCGGCGGACGCCGATGTGTTCTGCGAGGCCATAAAGTCTTCAGGAGAGCGCTGTACAAACAAAGCCCGCCCAGGCAGCGCTTATTGCGGTGTCCACAAAAAGCTCGAGGAAGCCGAGGGGTAATCGTTGGCGAAAACGAGGAGTCCCGCTCAGCGAATGTGTATCGGATGCCGAGAGGTTATGCCGAAAAGGGATTTGATACGCATCGTAAGAACACCTGAGCGAGAGATAATAGTCGACCCGACGGGAAAAGCTAACGGGCGGGGAGCATATGTATGTCCGAGCAAAGATTGCCTTACGGCGGCTACAAAAAGCGGAAGGCTTGCCAAGGCGCTCGATACGGACATTGCGAAAGAGACGCTGGAGCGAATAATTGATGATGTTCAAGCCCTTCTAGGGGATAAGGGCACGAAATAGATTAGGTGGTGATCGGATGAGAGTTTATGAGCTGGCTAAACAAATGGGCGTATCGAGCACTGAACTCATGAACAGACTTCAAAAACTAGGTGTCGAGGTAAAGAATCACTTTGCCGCCATCGAACCATCGGTGGTAAAGGAGCTTCAGGCTGCCCAGACTGCCGGTTCGTCACCACAAGCTGAAGTCAAGAAGAAGAAACCGGTGGGCGACAAGAAGCCTGCCGTGACTAAAGAGGCGACAGCGGCGAAACCCGCTAAGGCACAACCGGCGTCGAAGCCGGTAGCGGCAAGTGACAAGGCGGTTAAACCTGCCGCCGGTGCCGCGAAGGCTCCGGCAAAGCCGACTCCTAAGCCTGCCCAGAAGACACAGTCAAAACCGGCTCCGAAAGCCGGCCCAAAAACGAGTCCTGAGCCGGCGCCGCGGCCGCAAGCGCAGCGCCCGGAGACAAAACCTGCTCCGGTGGTCGCGAAACCTGCACCAGAGCAAAAGCCGCAGCTGCGACCGGAAGCAAAAGTCGAGGCTCCTGCGAAAGAGACGCAGGTAGCGGCAGCTCCTCCGGTCGAAAAAGCCAAAATCTTGGAGATACCGCGAGCCGCGACCGTCAAGGAATTCGCAGAACTAGTCGGCAAAGAGCCGACAGCCATTATAAAGACATTGCTCAAGCTGGGCGAGCTGGTAACGATAAACCAGTCCCTAAGCTCCGACGTTATAGAAATACTCGCGGACGACCTCGGCTACGAACCTAAAATAATCAGCCCGGAAGAGCTGGAAGAAGAGGAAGAATTCGAGGAGGATTTGTCGAAGCTCGTTCCAAGGCCGCCGGTCGTGACGGTTATGGGCCATGTCGACCATGGGAAGACGTCGCTGCTGGACGCCATCCGCAAGACCGATGTCATGTCGGGCGAAGCGGGCGGCATCACGCAGCATATAGGAGCGTACCAGGTAGTCCTCGATGGAAGAAAAATAACTTTCATAGACACCCCGGGTCACGAGGCGTTTACCGCGATGCGCGCGCGCGGTGCGCAAGTCACGGATATCGCCGTGCTGGTAGTCGCCGCCGATGACGGTGTTATGCCTCAAACCGTTGAGGCGATAAACCACGCGAAAGCCGCTAATGTTCCCATAGTCGTCGCGGTCAACAAGATCGACAAGGAGAACGCGGACCCCACACGAGTACGCCAGGAACTCACCGAATATGCGCTCATCCCCGAAGAGTGGGGCGGGGACACGATATTCGTCGACGTATCGGCGAAGCAAAAACTCAACATCCAGGACCTGCTGGAGATGGTTCTGCTCGTTGCGGATATAAAAGAACTGAAAGCCAACCCGAACACCAGGGCACGGGGGACGTGTATCGAGGCGAAACTCGAGCGCGGCCGCGGCCCGGTAGCGACGGTCTTGATTTACCGGGGCACGCTCCATGTCGGAGATGCGGTAGTCGCCGGAGCCACATATGGCAAAGTACGCGCGATGAGCGATGATAAAGGCAAAACGGTCTTGGAGGCTACACCCGCGCAACCGGTAGAGGTAGTCGGACTATCGTCGCTGCCACAAGCCGGTGAGGAGCTTAAAGTTGTAGGAGACGAGAAAGAAGCACGTCACATAGCGGAAGAGCGGGCGCTTAAACGCCGCTTGATCGCCCAGGAGGAACGGAGCAGAGTAACGCTAGAAGACCTCTTCGCGAGAATCCAAGAGGGTGAGATCAAGGACCTTAACCTGGTCATCAAGGCGGATACGCAAGGCTCCGTCGAGGCTATAAAAGACGCCCTGTACAAGCTCAACACCGAAGAGGTTCAGATTAAAATCATCCATACCGGTGTCGGTGGTATATCCGAAACCGATATCATGCTCGCGGCCGCGTCGAACGCGATAGTTATCGGCTTCAATGTTCGACCTGATGTAAACGCGCAGGCAATGGCGGCGAAAGAGACTGTTGATATCCGCGTATACCGGATTATCTACAAGGTCGTTGAAGATATTACGCAGGCGCTGAGCGGCCTTCTATCGCCTGAGATAAAAGAGGTCGATACCGGCCGTGTCGAAGTGCGTGCCACCTTTAAGGTACCAAAACTCGGCGTTATCGCGGGCTGCTACGTCCAACAGGGCGAAGTCGATAGAAACCATCGGATTCGCCTGGTCCGCGAGGGTCAAATAATCTATGACGGAAGCATCGTCTCTCTCCGTCGCTTCAAGGACGATGTCAAAGTCGTTAAGGAAGGTTTCGAGTGCGGTATCGGGCTCGCAAACTTCCAGGACATCAAAGAAGGCGACATCTTGGAGAGCTATAAGCTTGTTGAAAGGCAACGCCAGTTGGGTGAATAACTATGGTCGTCGGTCTGCTCAGATTAGAACTTTATCTACCCGGGACGAACACGCTTAAAGAGAAGCGCCAAATCGTCAAGAGCGTCATCGGTAAAGTCGAGAGCAGGTACAATGTCTCGGTTTCCGAGGTCGACCATCACGAGCTGTGGCAGCGAGTAACTATCGGCATAGCGCACGTAGCCCAGAAAGGCGAACAGACCAAGAAGGTTCTGGACAGCGTCGATCGGTACGTCGAAGGCCTGGATAAAGCAGTCATTACCGAGCGGGAGCTTCTGCTGTTCTCTCCCGAGACATAGATGATACGATTTCATGGCAAGTCCGGGGCCGAGATATAAAGTCGCCGCCCTGGATTTTCTGATTAACAACCTAAGTTTGCTGGAAAGAGAACGGGAGTCCGTCATGGCATCAGGCCGCATTCGTCGCGTAGGCGAGCTGATAAAGGAAGAAATAAGCGACATCATTCAGAAAGAGATGAAAGACCCGCGAATCGGGTTTGTAACGATCACCGGTGTCGATGTCACCGGCGACCTCAAACATGCCGACGTCTATATCACCGTTCTGGGGAGCAAGAAAGAGCAGCAGAACACATTACAGGGTCTGACCAGCTCAAGCGGCTTCTTGCGAACGCTCCTCGCCAAGCGCATCAAAATAAAATATCTGCCGGAACTCGAGTTTCACTTCGATCCGTCGATTGAAAAGGGTCTGCGGATAGAGAAACTGCTAAGAAATCTCCATAAAGACGAGGATAATAATGGATAGAAAGGTGTTGGGGGAGGTCGCCGAAGCGCTCGCTAACGCTTCTTCAATTGTGATCACAACGCATATTCAGCCCGATGGCGATGCGCTCGGAAGCATCTTGGCGATCAGCCGCCACCTCAGACAAGCCGGGAAGAAGGTCTGTGTGACCTGGGGCGAGGAGATACGCGTACCCGCGCACTACCAGTGGATGCCGGGTATCGATGAGATAGTCGAGTATGGGGCGTGTATCGAAGCCGACCTGCTTCTCGCGCTCGACTGCGCAAACGAACAACGGCTCGGTTTTATGGCGGAGAAACTACCGCTCTTCAAAACCGTGGTCAACATCGACCACCACATCGATAATTCGGCATTCGGAACGCTCAATGTCCTCGATTTTGAGGCGTCCGCGAGTTGTGAGATAGTCTACGACCTCCTCATGTTGATGGGGTCGGTTATCGACGAGGTAAGCGCGACGCTGCTATATACCGGCATAGTCACCGACACCGGACGCTTTCAATACTCCAACACGACCGCAAAGACCCATGACACCGCTTCACACCTCATCCGCTTGGGGGTCAAACCGAACGAGGTGTTCCAAAGCGTCTATGAGAGCATGTCGTTTGCTTCACTCAAATGGCTCGGGGCCATTCTGGAGCGCGCCGTATTCATCGATGCCTCGAGCCTCGTCTTTTCATATGTTTGCGCTGAAGACCTCAAGGCTACCGGAGCCTCGCTCGGCGACACCGAGAGCTTCATTGATTACTTGAGGGTGGCAAGAGAAGCAGAGGTCGCTGCCATCCTGAAGGAAACTCCCGAGGGCAAGCTGAAGGTAAGCCTGCGCTCAAAAGGCGTGGTAGATGTCGGCTCGATTGCAAGAGAAGGAGGCGGTGGAGGCCACCGCAATGCCGCAGGCCTGACCACAGACAAGTCACTCGACGAAGCTGTCGCATGGATATCCGCGCGCATTTCGGCACAGACTCCATCGTAGACGACATGGAAGGCATTTTAGTAATCGATAAACCATCCGGGCCGACCTCGCACGATATAGTCGATATCCTGCGGCGCAAGTCCGGCATAAAAAGAATTGGACACACAGGCACGCTCGACCCCATGGCGACCGGAATCATGGTCATCCTAGTCGGCAGAGCTACCCGGGTCAGCCGTTTTCTGCAGCTGGAGCCCAAGACATATATCGCAGAAGCCACTTTCGGAATCACCACGGATACGCAGGATATCACCGGAGAAGTCTTAAGCGAATCCGCCGGGATGCCGGATGAAGCGACTATAAAGCGGCTGTTGCCGGGGTTTACCGGTGACATACTTCAGGTTCCACCTATGGTCTCAGCGGTAAAAATCCGGGGTCAGAAGCTATATAAATTAGCCCGGGCAGGTCACGAAGTCGAGCGTCCCGCGAGAAGCGTTCACATCTTCCGCTTCGAGCTGATCGAGTCGTACGAAGCGGAAGGTCGTCTCAAAGCCGTCTTCGAGGTGGAGTGTTCGGGAGGTACCTATGTGCGAACGCTCCTCCACGACCTCGGCGAGCGGGCAGGCAGCGGGGCCGCGCTCAGCGCTCTCAGACGGGTACGGGTAGGCCGGTTCAACTTGGAGCATGCACTTACGATAGACGCTTTGCACGACGACTCAAACGCCATCACAGAGCACCTACTCAGCATCGACAGCGCGCTAGATCACCTGGCAGAGGCCACGATCAAAACGGATGCTGTCTCCTTCGTCAAGAACGGCCGACTCCTCGATGAAGACGTGCTGATAGCGTACCCCGAAGGCGCCGCACCGCAATCATACCTTCGAATAAAGACGACCGATGGCGAGTTTTTGGGACTTGGACGGGTGCGCATGGGCGAAGGCTTCTCCGTAGCGCCCGAGGTGGTCTTGGCCCAATAAGAACAAACTGCCATCAAGCAGCTGCGGTTTTTATAAATATCGGTTATTCTGTTACGGGGGAACAATAACTCTTATGTATTGGATCCGCGAGCTTGCGGGTGCTATATTATGCGACGATTTAGTCCGGGAGCAAGAACGATGGAAATCATAAAAGGAATCGACAGTATCGAACATATCGGGGGTCCGACCGCCGTCACCATCGGTGTCTTCGACGGCGTTCATCTTGGGCACCAGACGATTATTCGAAAAGCCATCGATCTCGCGGCCTCGATAGGTGGGAAGAGCGTCGTCGTCACCTTCGACCCGCACCCCCTCGCCATCGTCAAGCCGGGAAGCGAGCCGTCCCTGTTGACCTCTACCGAGCTTAAGGCGGAGTATATCGCGGAGCTGGGCGCCGACTTTCTCCTGGTAATACCTTTCTCCGGCGAGATCGCCAATATGAAAGCCAAGGATTTTGTCGACGACGTCCTTCTCGGTAAGCTGCACGCACTATATGTAGTAATAGGAGAGGATTTCTCGTTCGGTAAGCACCGTCAAGGCACCGTAGATTTCCTGCGCGCCTACGGTGCTCCGAAGGGGCTCGATATCATCGCTGTCGAGCATGTACGAGAGAGCGATACGATCATCAGTAGCACCGAGGTGAGAAGGCGCCTTAAAGAAGGTGACATCGAAGGCGTGCGAGCCCTTACAGGACGATATCCCAAATTCCGGGGCCAGGTTGCCCGGGGCTTCGGGCGCGGCGGCTCAATAATCGGGTTCCCCACCGCCAACATCGAGATCTTCCATAACGAGTTGACGCCGAGACCGGGGGTATATGCCGGATATGCGCTCACCGACGGCGAGCGCTACCCCTGTGTCATAGATATCGGGTGGTCGCCGACATTTGGCGACTTACGTAAAGCGGAGATACATGTCCATATTTTAGGTTTTAATAAAGACATTTACGGTAATACTTTAGACGTCGAGATACGAGCCCGCCTGCGCGACGAGATGACCTTCTCTGGGATTGAGGAACTGAAGGCCAACATCCGGACGGATATCGAGCGCGCAAAAGACCTGCTCGCAAATCGACCTTAATTGCGTTTACGCAGGTTTGACTTTGTGTTAATATTTGATAGGTAAAGTATGAGTAATTACCGCTCACTAGGTTACCGATTCACCAACGGTTACTTGGTTTGCGGTGAATCAAACCCGATATCGGGGCGGCGCCGGGCAAAAGCTTCGGCGTCGAGCGTCGATTTGCTCGGGTAAAACAAGGAGGTGACACCATGGCACTCGATAAGGAACTCAAAACCAGCATCATCGATGAGCACAAAGTCCACGACGGAGACACCGGCTCACCCGAAGTGCAGGTAGCGATGCTCACCAGGCGAATCAATGACCTTACACAACACCTGAAAGAACACAAGAAGGATCATCACTCGCGCCGTGGTCTTCTGAAGATGGTCGGCCATCGCAGAAGACTGCTCAACTATCTCAAGAACAAGAATATCGAGAGATACAGAGAGCTCATAGCCAAACTGGGGCTAAGAGCGTAATAGTCAAGCTTGAAGGGCAACCTCCATAGGTTGCCCTAAATCTATATTAAAGAATATTTTAGGAGGTTCTCAAAATTTATGGAGCCTAATCAACAAAATGGTACGCAAGTAAGGGAAGTTTTGAGGCAAGAGTTAGACCTGGACGGAAAGACGATAGCCTTTGAGACTGGCCTGCTGGCCCAACAGGCTGACGGCGCGCTAACGGTTCAAATGGGCGAGACGATAACGCTGGTAACCGCCGTTATCGCAAGCAAGGCAACCGAGGGCAAAGACTTTCTGCCTTTAACCGTAGACGTAGAAGAGAAGATGTACGCCGCCGGCAAGATTCCGGGCGGTTTTATCAAGCGCGAGACCCGGCCGAGCGAGAAAGCAACGCTAACCGCGCGCCTAATCGACAGGCCGCTTCGGCCATCGTTCCCCAAAGGATTTTATAACGAGATTCAGGTGCTGGCAACGATACTCTCGGTCGACTTCGCCAACCAGCCGGATATCCTGGCCCTCAACGGAGCGTCGATGGCGCTGCTGCTGGCCGATGCCCCGTTTAGCGGCCCGGTCGCCGGTGTAAGAATCGGCAGGGTTGACGGCAAGTTTATCCTCAATCCTACATTCGAGGATCTCGACGCGAGCGACCTCGAGATGATAGTCGCGGGCAACCGTGACGCTATTCTCATGGTTGAAGCAGGAGCCAGTGAGGTCATCGAAGCCGACGTCGTTAAGGCGCTGGACTTGGCGCACGACGCTATCGTCAAGCTCTGTGATTTTCAAGAGCGCTTCAAAGCGGCATATGCCGACATCAAGCCGCCTTCAAATAAAGTAATCGAAGTAGCACAGCCCGATCCCGCATATGCGGAGATAGAGGAGCGCGTCCGCGCACTCGCTACCGGCAAAATAAAGGAATCCCTGAGAAACGCCGACAAGCTCGAGCGCGACCGCCAACAAGAACTCATCGCGGAGGAAGTGCTCGCGGAGCTAGCGGAAATGGTCGAGGGCAAGGAATCCTATGTCTCAAAAGCGCTCAAGCAAATCAAGAAAGAAGAAATGCGCCGCATGATCCTCGACGAGGGAGTGCGCGCGGACGGCCGCGGGACGACCGATATCCGCCCGATTCTGATTAGGGCAGGCGCGCTTCCGCGCCCGCACGGCTCGGGTCTCTTTACACGCGGCCAAACGCAGGTACTCTCCATCGTGACCCTCGGAACGGTTCGCGAAGAGCAGATGATCGACGGGCTTGGCGTCGAAGACTCCAAGCGCTTTATGCACCACTATAACTTCCCACCGTTTTGCACCGGCGAAATCGGCTTCATGCGCGGCCCGAAAAGGCGCGACATAGGCCACGGCGCGCTGGCGGAACGCTCGATATTCCCGGTAATCCCGCAAGAAGACGAGTTCCCATATACGATTCGTATCGTTTCCGAGGTCTTGGAATCGAATGGCTCCTCGTCGATGGCGAGCGTGTGTGGAAGCACCATCGCTTTAATGGACGCGGGCGTCAAGATAAAAGCTCCGGTCGCGGGTATCGCGATGGGTCTCATTAAAGAGGGCGACGAGGTAGCGGTCATAACCGATATTCTCGGCCTAGAAGACGCTCTCGGCGACATGGACTTCAAAGTAGCAGGCACAGCCGCGGGAATCACCGCCCTTCAGATGGATATGAAGGTCGCGGGCGTCGGCGGAGAAGTCTTAGCTAAAGCGCTCGAGCAAGCACGCCAGGCCCGCTTATATATCATCGACCGCATCCTGGAGGTCCTCCCCGCACCGCGCGCCGAACTATCGAAGTATGCGCCGCGCATCATGACCGTCAAAATACCGCAGGATAAAATCGGCGACCTTATCGGACCGAAGGGCAAGAATATCAGGGCTATTATCGAGGAGGTCGGTTCGAACCTCGTCACTATCGACATCGAAGAGGACGGCACGGTCTTCATCGCAGCGACCGACGGCGCGGCCGGCGACCGGGCGCGCGAGCTGGTCGAGCTTATCACGAGAGAGGCTAAAATCGGCGAGCAATTTATGGGAACGGTCACCAAAACGACCGGCTTTGGAGCCTTCGTCGAGATTCTCCCCGGCAAAGAGGGGCTCGTTCACATCTCTCGATTGACCAAACAGCGCGTTCCGACGGTCGAGTCGGTTGTCAATGTCGGCGATAAGATCCTCGTCGAGGTCGTAGAAATAACCGACCAGGGCAAGATAGGCTTGAAGGCATTAAATCTCGAATATAAAGAGCCGAAAGCGGGCCAATAGGATGCCGGGCGAGACGTTCTTCAAAAAAACTACACTGCCGTCGGGTTTGCGCGTGATGAGTGAGCATATGCCGCAGGTACGCTCCGTGGCGCTCGGGTACTGGCTCGGCGTCGGCTCTCGTGACGAGGTCGACGGTGTAGGCGGGATGTCACACTTTATCGAGCACTTGCTCTTCAAGGGTACGAAGAACCGCTCGTCTCGCGAAATTTCCGAAGCATTCGATACTTTAGGAGCCGAATTCAACGCGTTTACGGCCAAAGAGTATACCTGCTACTATACACGCTTGATCGACCAGCATGTCGAGACAGGCATCGAGATATTGTCGGATATGATACAAAACCCGCTCTTCGCGCCGGACGACATACAATCCGAGCGTAAGGTTGTCCTCGAGGAGATTAATCTCCACGAGGATAGCCCCGACGAGCGAATTCACGACCTGTTTATGGAAGCGCTCTGGCCGACGCACGCGCTGGGCAAGCCGATACTCGGCCACGCCGAGACTGTCGACAGCTTCACGGCCGAAGACGTCCTCGGCTATTACCGACAGGAGTACATCCCGAAAAACATGATTCTAGCTGTTGCCGGAAACGTCGACCACGATATGATAGTCGAATTCGCGCAGAAGCATTTTACGAGTTCGGGAAGGGATAGAGTCGGGCGCAAGCACATAGCTCCGCATGTCGAGAAGAAGCTCGACGTCTACACCAAGAAGACCGAACAGGCGCACATATGCCTCGGCACTGAAGCCATCCCGGCAAATGACGGCCGTCGGTACACTCTATCGATTCTCGACAACATCCTGGGGGGCGGGATGAGTTCGCGCCTTTTCCAAGAGATAAGAGAGAAGCGAGGGCTTGCTTACAGTACCTACTCTTACCATTCGCTCTACGCCGAAACAGGAATGGTCGCGGCGTACGCCGGCACCGCGCCGGACAATACGGAACAGGTTATTAAACTCGTTCAGGAGCAAATTGAAGGCCTGGCAAGCGGAAGCGCGACCGACGAGGAGATATATAGAGCCAAAGAGAGCATCAAGGGCCATCTCGTCCTCGGCCTTGAAAGTACCGGTAGGCGCATGACCAGGCTCGGTAAACTCGAGATAACCGATAGCGAGATCCTCTCGCTCGACGAATTAGTCGAAAAGATCGACGCCGTAACGCGAGATGGGGTAACCGAGCTGGCGCAGGAGCTTTTCAAACCGGAGAAAATGGTCCTCACCGTCATCGGCCCCTTCGAACTCGAGAAGCTGGCGCATCTGGCCTAGACTTCAATCATCCGGGGAACAGATTTGAACTGGCATCAAGCGACGGCAGAAGCCTCTTTCGACATACTCGATACCGGCCCCAGCGGCCTCACTGAAGAGGAGGCTTTGAGGCGGCGCGTCGAATTCGGGCCGAACGAAATCGAGACGAAAAAGGCCAGGAGTCCAGTCGTCCTCTTTATGGACCAGTTCAAAGATTTCATGATAATCGTCCTCATTGCCGCCGCATTGGTCTCAGGGTTTGTCGGCGAGGCAGTCGACACCATCGCCATCATCGTCATTCTCATCCTCAATGCGACCATCGGTTTCGTCCAGGAATACCGGGCCGAGCGCGCAATAGAGGCACTCAAGGTGATGGCTGCGCCGTCGACAACCGTCCTTAGGAACGGCAAAGCCCGCACCATCACCACCTCCGAGCTGGTCCCAGGCGATATCGTCACCATCGAAGCGGGCGCCATCATCCCGGCGGACGCGCGCCTCTTCGAGGTCGCGCAGCTTAAAATAGACGAGTCGGCGCTAACCGGTGAGTCTGTTGCGGTCGAGAAGACAAGCGCGAGCATCAAGAGCGAGAACATCCTTTTAGGGGACCGCACCAATATGGCCTATGGCGGCACTTTTGCCACATATGGGCGGGGAATAGGCGTTGTCGTCACCACCGGCATGAAGACCGAGTTCGGCAAGATCGCGGCGCTCATCCAGGAGGCCGAAGAGATCAAGACCCCCTTGCAGAAACGCCTCGCTATCTTCGGCAAGTATCTGGCGCTCGCCGCCATTGCCATATCCTTCATCGTCTTCGCAGTTGGCGTCATTCGCGGAGAGCCGCTCGGCCTCATCTTCTTGACCGCGATAAGTCTCGCGGTTGCCGCCATCCCAGAGGCCTTGCCGGCAGTCATCACCATCGCGCTCGCGTTTGGCGCAAAGCGGATGGTCAGAAACCGGGCGCTCGTGCGCAGGCTACCCGCGGTCGAAAGCCTCGGCTCGGTCACTTTTATCTGCAGCGACAAGACCGGGACACTCACCGAAAACAAGATGAAGGTAGAGGAGGTCTACGTCGGCACTGCGCGCTACCATGTGACAGGAACCGGCTATAGACCGACCGGAGAGTTTGTGGACGCGGATGATCGACCGGCGGTGTTCGTGGAAGACCAACAATGGCGCCTTTTTTTCAGAGGCCTTGCCCTCAATAACGACGCTACGCTCTTACAGCATGGCGAAACCCATGAGATACTCGGTGACCCTACCGAAGCCGCGCTCCTAGTCGTGGCGGCCAAAGCGGGGCTTACCAAGGAAGATGCCGGGGAGCAGTTCCCGAGACTAGCGGAGATCCCGTTCGACTCTGAGCGCAAGCTTATGACCACGGTACACGCGCGGGAGGGCGGCGGGTTCGTCTCATATACCAAGGGGGCGCTCGATGTTATCTTGGGACGCGCCGCGGGAGAACTCACACCGTCACTTACGGTTTCCGCATTGAGTCGGAAGCGCGCGAACGAACTTGCCGCTATCGGCGACGAGATGGCGTCGCAGGGGCTACGCGTGCTTGGGCTGGCCTGCAAGTTCCACGACTCGCTGCCACCGGCCGCAAGCGAGGTCATCGAGGAAGGCCTCGTCTTTGTCGGTATGGTAGGCATCGTCGATCCGCCGCGGCCCGAGGCGCGTGAGGCGATAGAGATATGCCGCAGCGCCGGAATACATCCGGTCATGATAACCGGCGACCACCCCCTGACCGCCAAAAACATCGGAACCCGCCTCGGCCTTATCGACGAGAGTGCCGAGATAATAACGGGCGAAGAACTCGCGCGCATGCCGCTTGCCGAATTCGAGGAGCACGTCCAGCACATCAGGGTGTACGCGCGAGTCGCGCCCGAGCAGAAGGTGAAAATCGTCACGGCGCTCCAGGATCGCGGTGAGATAGTCGCGATGACCGGCGACGGTGTCAATGACGCACCGGCGCTAAAAAACGCGGACATCGGGGTGGCGATGGGTGTTACCGGCACCGATGTCGCCAAAGAGGCGAGTGATATGATACTCCTCGATGACAACTTCGCCACTATCGTCGCGGCGGTGCGCGAGGGGCGGCGCATCTACGATAACGTCCGCAAGTTCATCCGCTATACTATGACGAGCAACTCGGGTGAGATATGGACGATATTTCTCGCACCATTCCTCGGGTTGCCTATACCGCTCCTGCCCATCCACATCTTATGGATAAACCTCGTCACCGATGGTTTGCCCGGCTTGGCGCTCGCATCCGAGCGACACGAGCCCGATATCATGCGCCGGCCGCCGCGCCACCCCCAGGAGAGCGTCTTCGCGCACGGGATGGCCTCGCATATTCTCTGGGTCGGCTTGTTAATGGGCGCGGTCTCCCTCATAATGCAGGCGGGCTCGATACACCTGGGCCTCGGCCACTGGCAGACCATCGTCTTCACTGTTTTGACCCTCTCTCAAATGGGCCATGTTCTGGCGGTGCGATCCGAAAACCAGTCGCTCTTCACTCAGGGCTTGTTCTCTAACAAGCCGCTGCTGGCCGCCGTGAGCCTCACACTTCTCCTACAGCTCTCTACCGTGTACGTCCCGTTCTTGCAACCCATCTTTAAAACCCAAGCCCTGACGGTCACAGAGCTCGGTATCACCCTTGTCGCTTCCACCATCGTCTTCTTTGCGGTCGAGATGGAGAAAGCCTGGCGGCGCTTGCAAAGCCGTCAGCGGGTCGCACCCCCCAGTGCTCTCGCGTAAGCCGCCTGCGCAACTCTGTATCCGTTTATACAGCATTCGCGCACAGCGCGCACCTGCTAAACCTCGATTGAATATTCACCTCTCTACTGGTATGCTTATAAATTGTCAAGTGGGAGCTTGGTTTGGGGGATCGATTAAGGAGCGGGGGCTATGGCTACAAACACGGTAAAGAAATCAAAAACCAGCATTGTCCGTAAGAGCGAGCGAGTAGCGCATTGGGCGTTTATGGACCACATCAGGCAAGGCCTCATCGATAAAGGCAAGGTAAAACCGGGAGAAAAATTGATAATCAGAGATGCCGTCGATGGATTTTTTGGTCAAGGCGAGCCGACGGGACACCTCTTGGCTACCGACGGAGGCTGTTTCGGTAACAACTTCGGCCTTAACAGGATCATCGCGTACTCTCCATGGTTTACCTATAAAGAGGGATATGTGGCGAAGATATTCGCCGATTCCGAATACTGGCACGACATCATCGAGAGTGTTCCGGCGGCCATAGATGTCGTAACCGACCTCTATGGAATCAAGTTCGACTATCATTGCCCCAAGAATCTCTTTGAGGCGCGCTTGGTTGAAAACCCCGACATGGGAGAGCTTCTGTCAAAAGACAGCGAAACCAGTGGTTTCTGGACTAGCTTCGCGGCAAAGCTATGGAAGCGGCCCGAGGAGCCTTATGTCGGCATACGGTTTGCCATGGCGTATACGCAAGGGTTCCGCATGAGGCATAAAGACGCCACAGGGGAAGAGCTCGAGCTTGCGAAAGAGGAATGCCGTATTTTACTCAAACAATTAGCCGGTTGGAAAGGCATGCGGTTACTCATCGAAGAGCAGGGGCTAAAGCTGCTCGCGCTTATCGATAAAGAGCTGCGCGAGAACATGGCGATAAACAAAGAGGCTACAGAAACAATAGATGCCTTAGAGTCCAAAGCCAATGGTCTTCTCGAAGTTAAGCAAGCCATCTATAAAGTAGTCTACGAACGCCACAAGATGAAAACGGGGATGGATGAGCTGTCCAGGGTTGCGCTCGCAGACAAAGAGGATGAAGAAGTCTACGATTTCACGACAGAGGAAACTGCGCGCATTCACGAAATCGACGAGGCGATCGAGAACATTCGTGATGAGATAATTCCTCACATTCATGAGAAAAGTCGCACCGAAGGCAAAATCGCCGATCTTAACTGCAAAAACGTATTGACTAAATACGCTCTCGATTTCTTTACAAATTAGTTTAATCGTCTATCTAGTGCTTTAGGAAGATCCTAGAGCCTTTTTCTTTGCGCTTGGTACTCGCCTTGTCGGTAAAAACCGCGTTTTTAGCCTGACTCACTAGAATAACTTGGTTAATATTGGGTAATAATATGCGTGGGATCCGATGTATGAGATAGGTTCGAGTAAACGTTGCATTGTGGTAGAAGTTTGCACAAGGAATTCTCTAAATCGAGAGAAAAGGTAGTACACATGTTTGAGACCCTTCCTGACGGCATCGTTGTCATAGACCGGTATGCTCGCATTGCGTCTGCTAATACAGCAGCAGAGAGACTCCTTGGTCTTAAAAGAAACGAAATTATTGGACGGACCTTAGAAGATGTGCTATTGAAACGCCCTTTGGCTGACGAGAGTTCCTTCCCTGAAACGGACGACCCGCTCACTCAGGTTTTTGAGGCGGGCTTGCTGGCATCTGGTGTCGACCACGCATACGAACGTCCCGATGGGACCTCGGCTGTCCTGTCTACAAACACCGCACTACTGCATAGTAAAAACGGGACCCCCGAGGGTGCGGTCTTATCGCTTAGAGATGTCACTGAGCGTAGAAGAGAAGAGGAAGAATTAAAGTTTAGATCTTTGCTGCTCGATAGCGCGTTGGACTCGATGATCGTCCATGATCTTGAAGGAAAGATGATCTACATAAACGAGGCAGCCTATAAAACTAGGGGATACACGAGAGAAGAACTTATGACCATGTCACTTCTAGAGCTTGAAGCGCCGGAGTATGCGAGCTTGACAAGATCCAGGATGAAATTTCTAGAAAAAATCGGCAGTGCTAGTTTTGAGTCCGCTCACCTAAAGAGGGACGGGACTGTCATGCCTGTTGAAGTCAACGCTCGCGTCGTCGAATTTGAAGGAAGGATAATAGTCATAAATATTGTACGAGACATCACGGAGCGCAAGCGGGCCGAGGAGGCTCTTAAGGCAACCGAGAGAAGGCTGCGTGACATCGCATCGGCGCTAGGTGAGGGCGTATATGAGTTGGACATAAACGGCCGGGTCATTTTTATGAATCCGGCTGCAGAGCGCCTTCTGGGCTGGCCTGCAGAAGAGCTGCTCGGCAATGACTTACATGAAACGATTCACCGCAAACGAGCTGACGGAACTCGGGTGCTTCCCGAGGAATGCCACATCCTCGAAATAAATAATTCTGGTGGCGTCTACCGAACCGAAGCTGATGTCTTTACCAGAAAAGACGGGACAACGTTTACGGTTTCCTACATTTCCACCCCCGTTATTGAAGATAAGCGTGTTGTGGGATCGGTCACAGCGTTTCAGGATATTACCGAACGGAAGCGAATGGAAGAAGAGCTTGAAAGAAGACGCGAACAGGAAAAACAGATCTATGCGGATGCAATGGCGGCCGTAACGGGCGGACAGTTCATGCTCTGCGCACACGAGAATATCGGAGATCATCGCCGAGGCCGAGTCGTTTTTAGCCATGATGTGACTAAGCCGGAGGAGATACACCCGGTTCGCGCACTTCTGGATCTATACCTATTAAAGCGCGGCGTAAATATTGGTCGAAAATACGAGATCCAGATTGCGGCAACCGAGGCACTTGGAAACATAGTAAAATACGCTGCTGGTGGCAGAATAGAGATTCGCGCCGACGAAGTCCTCCAAATCGAGGTCGTTGATTCCGGCCCTGGGATTAACTTCGCGATGCTACCGCGCTCTGTGCTTATGCTCGGGTTTTCAACAAAGGGTACGCTCGGCTTCGGCTTTACTATTATGTTGGAGTTCGCGGATCATCTCTACCTCGCTACCGGCCCGGCCGGAACAACTATTATTCTTGAGTTCCAGTGGAACGGGCGCGCTCGCTGAGCCATATTTTTCACGTGGTTTATATGATGATGCCGTTAAACGGGTATATAAAAACACAACATAAATTTGACAGTATCGCTTGCAAGCACCAAAGCGATGCAAATCGACACCATATCGGTCACGATTAATGAGGTGATACCCGTGTCTCCAATGTCACGAGAGATAGCGATACCGATAGACGCCGTACAGTTGATGGGCAGCCTTACCATTGCTGATGGGGCATCCGGAATCGTTGTCTTCGCGCACGGAAGTGGCAGCAGCCGATTCAGCCCCAGAAACCGCTTTGTGGCGGGAACCCTCAACGATGCCGGCCTCGCTACGCTCCTCTTCGACCTGCTCACCGTGGAAGAAGAAGCCGTCGATATGATAACCGCCGAGCTAAGGTTCGACATCGGACTCCTTGCCGACCGTCTCGTCGAGGTCATCGACTGGCTTGCGACTAATGAAGAGACGCGCCACCTGAAGATAGGCTGTTTCGGCGCCAGCACCGGCGCGGCGGCGGCGCTCATAGCGGCGGCGCGCAGGGATACGGTCGTCGCGGTCGTCTCGCGCGGGGGACGCCCCGACCTAGCCGAGCACGCCCTATCACAGGTCACAGCGCCAACGCTGCTCATAGTCGGTGGTTACGATGAGGTCGTCATCCAGCTCAATGAACAAGCACTCAAGAACATGCCGCCATCGAAGAACAACAAGCTAGTCATCGTCCCCAGGGCAAGCCATCTCTTCGAGGAGCCGGGAGCACTTGAGGAGGTCGCAAGCCTGGCCCGCGACTGGTTTGTCAAACACCTCGGGGCATCCGCGACGCACGGCGCTGCTTGAGACACGCCGCGCCCGGGAGTAGAATCCAATAAGCTTCATTCGCCCGGAGTGTCTCGCTCCACCCGGCGTCATACTTTCTTGACTACAGACCCGCAACTAGACCACCCGTCACCACACCCGTATAATCGTATCCAAGCAATACGTCGGGAGGAGTAATTTATCTTGTCTAAGAGAGTCGCCGTTATAACACTGGGGTGCGCGAAGAACTCGGTCGACAGTGAGCACATCCGGGGCTCACTGCTCGAAAAAGCTATCGAGGTCTGCGAAGACCCGCGCTACGCGGATTATATAATCATCAACACCTGCGGCTTCATCGAGGCGGCCAAACAGGAATCCATCGATACCATCCTTGAGGCGATAGCACTTAAAGACAAGAACAACCTTAAGAAGATCATCGTGACCGGCTGCCTGGCACAGCGGTACTACGACGAACTAGCGCGCGAGATACCGGAGGTAGATATGCTCGCCGGCATCGCCGGCGAATGGGACATCGCGGCGATGATCGCGAGCGACGAACTCGCAAGCATCGCGCCCAACACCGTCGGTCGTGATTTCGCCTCTTATCCGGCGCGCAAGCTCACCGGCCATCCCTCTGCCTACTTGCAGGTCGCGGACGGTTGCGACAACTGGTGCGCCTACTGCGCGATCCCTCTCATTCGCGGCCGCTTCAAAAGTAAACCGCTGGAAAAAGTGCTGGAGGAAGCCCGTATGCTCGACGAGAGCGGGGTCGTCGAAGTCAACCTGATAGCACAGGACACCGGACGCTATGGCTATGACCTCTACGGCAGACTCAGACTGCATGACCTGTTGCACGCGCTCACCGGCTTCTCGAATATTCGCTGGATACGGCTGTTATACCTACAACCACCGCACATCAACGAGGAGCTTATCGAGGCTGTCAGGGCAAACCAGCTTATCGTGCCATACCTCGATATCCCGTTCCAGCATGCGAGCCCTAGAATACTTAGGGCCATGAACCGCACCGGCGAGGACTCTGATTTTCTCGCGCAGATCGCCTGGCTGCGCACCGCGATACCCGGTGTCGTTCTGCGCAGCTCCGTTATCGTCGGGTTCCCCGGCGAGACCGAGAATGATTTCCGGCAGCTGGCCGATTTCGTCGAGCAGGCGCAACTCGACCATCTCGGTATTTTCGAGTACTCCCAGGAAGAGGGGACGGCAGCTGCGAGCATCGCGGGCCACCTGTCCCGAGAAATCATTACAGAGCGCTATCACCAACTGACGGCCTTGCAGGATTCCATCGGCGAAGAGCGAAATAAAGAGAAAATCGGCCGGACAGTCGCTGTGCTGGTCGAAGCCGAAATCGAGCCCGGTTTGTTCGAGGGCAGAGGCTACTGGCAGGCACCGGAGATCGATGGCCTCATCCGTTTCCGAACGATTGCCGGGGCGAAAGTCGGCGCGCAGACACAGACGCCGACGATTGGTGACATAGTGCCGGTAACGCTCGATGAGTTCGACGGTTGCGACCACCACGGGAGGTTGATAAGTGGGCCTGGCAAATAAGATAACTATAGCCCGCATCCTCTTCGTACCGTTATTCATGGTCTTTCTGCTCTCGGCCCCGCAGCCGATGGGTGCATATATCGCCGCCGCCATTTTCACGATAGCGGCGATAACCGACTCCATCGATGGATATGTAGCGCGCAGCCAGTCCCAGATAACCGTCTTCGGACAGCTCATGGATCCCTTAGCCGATAAACTTCTGGTGTCTGCGGCTCTAATATCGCTAGTACAACTGGGTTTGTTGTCGGCCTGGGTCGCGGTACTGATAATCGCGCGGGAGTTTGCCGTCTCGGGATTAAGGCTCCTCGCACTGACCGGGAACAAGGTAATCGCGGCAAGCCTGTGGGGCCGAATAAAGACTATCTCCCAGATTGTGGCAATTATCGCTATTATGATTAATATACCTATTAGTTTCGGCGGAATGACACTGGGTCTGTGGCTTATGGCGATAGCCGTTGTTCTGACGATAATATCGGGCGCCGACTACTTCTTGAAGTCCTGGCGGGTCCTAAACGGCGGCGCGCAACTGAAATAGCGCTTTAACAGCTAAAAGGGTGGTGGCATGAGGTACCAGATAATAACAGTCGGCTCTGAACTTACTCTTGGACTGTCGGTCGACACAAATGCCGCTTTCATATCTAAGACGCTCGGAAAACACGGGTTTACCTGCGTGCGCCATGTCAGCGTTCCCGACAAGATCGACCTCATCGCCGATGCCATAAGCGAGTCGCTCGCGCAGGCCGACGGTATCATCATAACCGGAGGGCTTGGACCGACCATAGACGATTTGACGAGGAATGCTATCGGCCAGGCACTCGGCCGCGAACTCGAGTATCAAGAACGGCTTGCCCAAATCATCGAGGCGCGTTACGGAAACCGCGCGATTCCGCTGCCCGAGATAACCTATCGCCAGGCCTACCTGCCAAAAGGCGCCGAGGCGATTGACCCGACCATTGGAAGCGCCCCGGGTATCATCATCAGCGAAGACGAGAAATTCTTGTTCTCCCTGCCGGGTGTCCCCCGGGAGATGGCGGATATGTTGCAAAATAGCGTTATCCCGTGGCTAGAGACAAGATTTTGTCGCGGGGTCGCCCATGCGGTCAGGGTGCTGCGCACCACCGCCAAGTCCGAGGCATCCCTCCAAGAATCCATAGAAGACCTGGTGCGGTCCCTCCAAGACGTTGACGTCGGAATACTGGCCTATCCGGGCGAGATACAACTCCAGCTCCTCGCGAAAGGCGCGGACATGGGTGAGGCAAAAGCAATAGTCGGCCGTGCCGAGACGCTTTTCAAAGAACGCCTCGGCAATATCGTCTACGGTTACGACGACGAGACACTCGAAGAGGTCATAGGCAAACTCTTGCTCAAACACGACCTCTCTCTCGCCGTCGCCGAATCTTGTACGGGCGGCCTGGTCGGCAAGAAAATCACAGATATCGCGGGCAGCTCCGAGTATTTCAGCGGTGGCATTATAGCTTACAACAACGACGCCAAGAAATCGCTCTTGAACGTGTCGAGCCAGACACTCGTGCGTCACGGGGCGGTCAGTGCGGCCACCGCGTTGGCAATGGCCTTCGGCGTCCGCGATAGATTCAACGCGGATGTCGGTCTTTCGATAACCGGTATCGCGGGCCCCGATGGCGGCACCGAAGAAAAACCGGTCGGCTTGGTCTACGTCGCCCTATCTAATCAGGTGACCAATTACAGCAACCGCTTCGTCTTCTTCGGCTCTCGTGACACCGTGCGGATAAAGAGCGCAAACGCGGCGCTCGACATGCTCCGCTATTACATCTTGGACAACTTCGAACGGGCGGGAGGCGACGCGTCTTAATGTTACGCATCTTCATCGGCCTGGACCTGCCGGGCCGGCTAAAAGGAGAACTTTTCGAAGTTTCCAACCAGCTCAAAGCAACCATCGAGGGTGCGAGGTGGGTCGCCAGGGACAACATCCATCTCACTCTTAAATTCCTAGGCTCGATAACCGAAGAGCAGTTGGCCGAAACCGAAACAGCCCTGCTAAGCAAAGCCGCCGCCTTCAATCAATTCTCCTTCGAGTGCGGAGCGCTCGGCGCTTTTCCGAATCAAAAGAGAGCGCGTGTACTCTGGGTCGGCGTCGACCGCGGCGAACGGGAGTTTGTCGAGCTTAGTATGCTCGTAGAAGATGCTCTTGAGCCCCTAGGTTTTGCGCGCGACGATAAGCCGTTTAAGCCCCATATAACGCTGGCACGCCTTAATCCACCCAAGCCTGTAGAACAAGCCTTAAGAACGGTTACAGAGACCCCATATCAAGGGCGAAACATCCCTGTAAGAGGCATTACAATATATCAAAGCCACTTAAAACCCACAGGCGTGGAATACACCTCAAGGGCGTTTATCCCGCTGCAAGAATAGCTCAGCGCCATAGCTCACATATCATCACATAGCTCTTGCTCGACTCTCAAATTTATGATATGTATAAGTATGCTGTTGTGCAAATAGTCGGCAGCCCGGCTCTTGCAGGATGGATCCAAACCGCGGGCCTTGCAGGGAAAGCAGAATATTTCACACCCGGTACCGCCTGCGTCATTTTTGGCTTAAACGTCTTGACAGCGAACACGTGTTCGCATATGCTATGGTAGTGATAGAAATCATAGCCTTTTAACCTTGAGGAGGTGAAAGCAGTTTCCGAATAACTGACCATACCGCTTGACAGAGGTGAGAAATGTTCTATACCATTGACGAGATTCGTGAGGATTTCGTAGTGGTCAACGGAGAACGAATCAAGGTTGACCCGCCATTTGAAACCTTACCTGATAAGCAAGAATATGAAACCCCGTTGAATGAGGTAATGGTTGATGTTGTTAAGGCAATCGGAAATCGAGCAGAAATCGAAACACTCCTGTCTGTGTCTGATGGCGTTGCGGCCACAGAGAAGGATGTCGCGTTGTATGCGCGGGTCAGTACGCAAAAACAGGCCGAGAACCTTACTCGTCAACATGAGCGATTGTTTGAAGCCTGCGGCGAGCGCGGCTATCGCATTGTCTTGGATTGTTCTGAGATTACTTCTGGCCTAAACGACAATCGCCATCAGTTCTTCAAAATCGTAGATGCGGCTTGCAAGGGCGGTGTCAAACGGGTTGTGGTAGAGCGTCGAGACCGATTTACCCGCTTTGGTTTCCGAACCATAGAGCGGTTTTTCAACGGCGTAGGCTGCACAGTAGAGGTTTTAGAAAAGACCGAAGACAAAAGCGAACACGAAGAACTGGTCGAGAACATCCTGACTATGATTGTAAGCTTTTCGTCGCGGATTTACGAGGCGCATGGTGGGCCCAAACGCAAGGTGGCTGATAATGCCGGCTCCCCGAGCGCATAAGATCAGGTTAAACCCAACACCGGAGCAAGAGCAATACCTACGGCAAGCCTGTGGCGTGGCCAGGTTCTGCTTTAATTGGGGGCTGTCTGAGTGGAAACGGCAATATGAGGCTGGCGAGAAGTCCTCATCCTATAGACTCAAAAAGCAGTTTAACGCCACCAAGCGTGAGCAATTTCCTTGGTCTTATGATGTGACCAAATGTGCCGCAGATACCGGCTTTCGTAATCTTGACGCTGCGTTCAAGAATTTCTTCCGTCGCTGTAAGAGTGGCGAGGCCAAGAAAGGCTACCCGAATTTCAAGAGCAAGAAGCAGAGCCGACAGTCATTTAGGATGGATGGATCACGAATCAAAATTGATGGGCGCCGGCTCAAGTTGGAGCGGCTGGATACGCCGATCAATATGACTGAAACCTTGCGATTTGATGGCACGATCAAATCGGTCACAATCTCCGAAGACGCAGGACACTGGTACGCTGCTATCAATGTAGCAGTAGAAACACCGGAACACGAGTGTCAACAGAAATCGGTTGGAGTTGATTTAGGCATAAAGACATTGGCCGTGCTTTCTAATGGCGCGCAGTTTGAGAATCAAAAGCTGCTACGGTTAGAATTACGCAAGGTCAAGCGTCTCAGTCGTGAACTGTCCCGCCGTCAACAAGGAAGTGGTCGCTGGCAACGCACCAAGCGCGAGTTGGCAAAGTTGCATCGGCGTGTGGCAGATAGGCGTTTAGATTACCAGCACAAGATGACTACAGAGATTACTCAAACCTATCAGGTCGTGGGCATAGAGGATTTAAATGTGTCCGGGATGCTGAGAAACCATCGCCTGGCTTTGTCCATCGCAGACGTGGGGTTTGGTGAGATTCGGAGACAGTTGGAGTACAAATGCGCATGGTTCGGGTCGAAGTTGATGGTGGTAGACAGATTCTTTCCGAGTAGCCGCTTGTGCTCGTATTGTGGAACAATCAACGGCGAACTCACTCTATCAGATAGAACTTGGATTTGCGATTGCGGCGCAGTACACGATCGTGACCTGAACGCTGCCCGCAATATTGAGACAGAAGCATTAAGAACCCTGGCCGGAGTGGGTTCACGGACAGGTAAAACGCGCGTGGAGCGGGTGTCAGACTCTTGAAGAGCAACCTGCGTTGAAACGTGAAAATATGGCTGAAGAAAGGCAGCCGTCCAGACTTGCGATTTAGGCAGGTTTGGTAAACCAGGATATATGGATCGCGACAAAGTAATCGAGATAACCAAAGAACAGATAGAGAGGAAATACGGCAAGGGCTCTCTGATGAGGCTCGGCGAGAACCCGTCACGCATGGATGTCGCGATAATACCGACGGGCACGCTCGCCCTCGATATCGCACTCGGCATCGGGGGCGTCCCCAGAGGCAGAGTAGTCGAGATCTACGGCCCGGAATCGTCCGGCAAGACGACGTTGGCCCTTCATATCGTAGCCGAAGCGCAAAAAACCGGCGGTGTAGCCGCGTTTATAGATGCGGAGCATGCCCTCGACCCGATATACGCGCGCAACCTCGGTGTCAATACCGAAGAGTTGCTCATATCGCAGCCTGACACCGGCGAGCAAGCCCTTGAGATAGCCGATATGCTGGTACGCTCGGGCGCGCTCGACGTTGTGGTCATCGACTCGGTCGCCGCGCTTGTGCCGAGAGCCGAGATAGAGGGTGAAATGGGAGACTCGCATGTCGGTTTACAGGCGCGCCTGATGAGCCAGGCGCTGCGAAAACTCGCCGGTTCTATCAATAAATCCAAGACCACGGCCATCTTTATCAACCAACTCAGGGAAAAAATCGGCGTGATGTTCGGCAGTCCGGAGACCACACCCGGTGGTCGTGCACTCAAGTTCTACGCCTCGGTCCGCCTCGACATCAGAAGAATCGATTCGATAAAGCAGGGAACCGATATCATGGGCAACCGAGTCCGTGTAAAAGTAGTCAAGAATAAGATGGCTCCGCCGTTTCGGCAAGCAGAATTCGACATCATGTTCGGCGAAGGGATTTCCAAGGCCGGCAGCATGCTCGATTTAGCGGTCGAACACAGCATCGTCCAGAAAAGCGGCTCGTGGTATACCTACGGCGAAGAGCGGCTCGGACAAGGCCGAGAGGCGGCAAAGCAGACTATCGTCGACCACAATGAACTCGCGGATGAGATCGAGACTAAAGTCAAAGAGAAGGTTGGCCTCGCGGAGCCGCCGGCGACGTCCGAAGAGGCCGCTGAGGCGCCGACCGAAGAATAGACCGTCAAATGGAGAGGCAAAAGACTTACGCGATAACCGCACTGGCTCAACAAGAGCGAAGGGCGTGGCGAACATCGATATTTATAGATGGTAGTTTCTGGCGCGCGCTCGACACGGAAATCGTCGCCGAGCTCGGGCTCCGTGAGGGGCAGCGTCTTTCAGATGATGAGTTGAGCCGACTGGGCCACGCGCTCGAAACTAAAAAAGCTCTGGGGCGGGCGTTTAATCTGCTATCGCATCGTTCTCGCAGTACCAAAGAGCTGTCGGAACGACTCGGCCGAGCAGGCTTTGAGGCAGCGGTCGTCGCGGAGGTCGTCGAAAGGCTGCAGAGCCTCGATTATCTCGATGACAACGATTTCACGAATTCCTGGCTTCAAAATCGCATACAAACTAAGCTATACGGCAAAAACCGCATAAAACACGAGCTTAAGCTAAAAGGGATTGCCGACGACATGATAGACGAGCACCTGGCACCGCACTCTTCCGACGATAGCGAATATGCGAGAGCATTTAAGCTGGCACAAGGAAAAGTAGGCTCCTATGAGAGCTCTGATGCCCAAAAGTCACAACGGCGCCTGAGCCGGTTTCTGATGCGAAGAGGCTATAGCGCGGCAATCGCTTATCGGGTCTGCAAAAACATTTTGCCCAATCCCGATTGAACCGGACTTGACGTCGATTGCCGCCTCCTATCTAAAGTTTCCCCAGAACGGTAGCGCCGCCGCCAAAGGCAAATTCCTTGACACTAAAATGCTAGAGCTTTAGTATATAGTTGTAGTTGTAGTTGTAGAAGGCAAAAATGCTCTACTAAGTAAAAATATTTAGTTTTACATAGATTATAAAAACTAAAGAAACGATAAACAGCCTGTATGGTGCAGCAATGAGGCGAGTGCATAGCCACAGCCGGCTGAAGGGCGCAATTTTAACTTAGAGAGATTTTTGCCGAGCAATAGCTCGGTATTTTTTATTTAAATGGAAGGAGGCAGCAATGGACCAAGTGCTAATTTATGTTTTAGTAGGCATCATAGCCGCAGCAGCCGGCGTCGCGACAGGGTATGCTATCCGTCGCATTTCGTCCGAAGCTAAAATCGCCTCCGCCGAAGAAGCCGCAAAACGAATATTGTCTGACGCAGAAAAGGAAGCTGAGCAGCGAAAAAAAGAGGCTTTAATCAATGCCAAAGACGAGATTCATGCAATCCGCTCAGATAATGAGCGAGAGATGCGCGATCGGCGGAACGAAATCCAGCGATTAGAGAAGCGCCTTACTCAAAAAGAGGAGTCGCTCGATTCAAGGTCTAACGGGCTCGACAGAAGAGAACGAGGCTTGACCGACAAAGAAAAAGAGATGGCGAAAATCGAGGGTGAGCTATCCGAGATTTACGAGAAAGAAATGCGTTTACTGGAGCAAATCGCAGGGTTGACAGCACAAGAAGCGCGTCAGCTGCTCTTAAAGAGAGTAGAGGATGAGACGAGACACGAAACAGCGATGATGGTCCGCGAAATCGAGGCGAAAGCCAAAGATGAGGCGGATAAGAAATCGCGTGATATTATCGCGCTCGCCATCCAACGTTGCGCGGCAGACCACGTGGCTGAGACGACCGTCTCGGTTGTGCCCCTGCCAAGCGACGAGATGAAGGGACGTATCATCGGACGAGAAGGACGCAATATCCGCACATTCGAGAATATCTCCGGTATCAACCTGATCATCGACGATACTCCCGAGGCGGTCATCTTGTCGAGCTTCGATCCGGTCAGGCGCGAAATCGCAAGGCTTACTCTGGAGCGGCTTATCGCGGATGGACGGATTCATCCGGCACGCATCGAGCAGATGTACGAGAAAGCGCGTGAAGAGGTCGACGCTCATATCCGCGAAGTCGGGGAGCAAGCGACATTCGACACCGATATTCACGGTCTGCACCACGAGCTTATCAGGGTCTTGGGCAGGCTCAAGTACAGGACGAGCTATGGTCAGAACGTCCTGCAGCACTCGATTGAAGTAGCGCATCTGGCAGGCATCATGGCGGCAGAGCTAGGCGCGGACGTAAAGCTTGCGAGAAGAGCGGGACTACTCCATGACCTTGGAAAAGCTATCGACCACGAAGTCGAAGGACCACACGCGGTAATCGGCGCCGAACTTGCAAAGCGCTTTAACGAGCATGCGCAAATCGTCCATGCAATCGGAGCTCATCACGGGGAGATAGACCCGAATACTGTGGAAGCGGTGCTCGTTCAGGCGGCGGACGCGATTTCAGGCGCACGACCCGGCGCTCGCAGAGAGACTCTCGAGAGCTATATCAAGCGTCTTGAGAAACTAGAGGCAATCGCCGAGTCACACAGCGGCGTCGAGAAATGTTACGCCATGCAAGCAGGGCGTGAGCTGAGAATCATGGTAAAACCGGCGGGAATCGATGACGCGATGGCCGACTTGATGGCCAGAGACATCGCCAAACAAATCGAGGGTGAACTCGAGTATCCGGGACAAATAAAGGTCATAGTCATCAGAGAACACCGGGCTATAGAGTACGCGAAGTAGGATAAAGACGAATGCATAGAGGGCCGGCAACGGCCCTCTATTTTTTCTGCTCTCTTTCAATGCTTACAAGGTTATCAAGTCCGGTAAAATGTCTTATGGCCTTCGAAATAGCGGTGCGAGAACACGCCAAAAGCGCACCCGCTCGTCGTTCTAGTGTTTGACAAAGCCCTATATACGCAGGACAATAGAGACAAATACATAGTGCTAGCGGTAGGTATCATCATGGCAGATAACGAGAACAATCCCCTAATAAACTTCGTAGCAAACCTAACCGGAAATCAATACCTCAAAGTAGAGGAAGACCTGGGTCAGGGTTTTGTTCGCCTCAACATAAGCGAAGCGGAGCGGCGGCAAGCTAAACACGATATCCAATCGATGGAAGATATCGTCCTCGAGATGCTCAGAAATTCCCGCGACGCCGGAGCGTCAAGAATCTTCATCGCGTCGACCAAAGAAGACAACCTTATTCGCAAAGTGACGATAATCGACGACGGGGCCGGCATCCCCACCGAGCTTCACGATAGAGTCTTTGAGCCACGGGTCACATCCAAGCTCGAAAACCTCATTACCGACAGGTACGGAATCCACGGCCGCGGCATGGCGCTCTTCTCGATAAAACAGGTCTCCGACGAGATCGACTTGGTTTTTTCGGCCCCCGGAAGGGGTACTGTATTTAGAGTGCAGACGAGCACAGGTCTCCTTAGCGAGAGAAAGGACCAGTCTACATATCCGACTATAAAGTATCGCAATGGCGAGCCGATAATCATCAAGGGACCGCATAACATAATACGAACGGTGCTCGAGTTCAACCTCGACCACCAGCACCTTGAAATATATCTCGGTTCACCGACAGAAGTGCTGGCGACAATGCAAAAGATGTGCCTCGACGAGAAGGCGCGCGGGACTAGCGCGAAGTCCGAGGACTACAAGATCTGGCGGTGTTTAAAACCGATCAAAGCGGCCGGCATTCTATCGGATATCGCAGAACGCAGACTCGGCCTTAAGGTCTCTATAAGAAACGCGCAACGGATCATGAGCGAGCGCATCGTCATGCTCAAGCCATTACTCGAGACGCTCATGGCCAAGCCGGAAGAGCAAGAAGAGCCCGAACGCAAAAGAATAGACCTTATGAAGACGGAGCCTCTTGCAAAAAGGATATCACAAGCAGACCTTGAGCATATCGCGCACAAGGTTAGCGATGAACTTAAGATTATCGGCGATAAGTATTTTATGGAAATATCGCCTGACCCAGAGGTTTGTGCAGATAGGGATTGTATTAGGGTAACGATTAAGCTACAATCAAAAGGGAATTATTAACATATCTGCAAAATTATAGCAGGACTTTCTTAGAACCGCATCGAATAACAGTATTACAGCGTGTCATAATATTTAGACGTAGACCGCTAAGGAGGAATTTATGGAAGTACTAAAGGTTTCATCAAAATCGAGCCCCAACTCCGTGGCCGGCGCTTTAGCTGGAGTGGTAAGAGAGCGCGGAGCCGCGGAAATGCAGGTAATAGGAGCCGGCGCACTCAATCAAGCAGTAAAGGCCATAGCCATCGCGCGTGGATTCGTTGCGCCCGGCGGACTCGACCTGGTATGCAAGCCGTCATTTGCAGACATTACGATCAATGGCGAAGAGCGAACCGCTATCAAGTTACTTGTAGAACCTAAGTAGCAATCGACTATTAGATAAATATCTAATAGTTTGTTAACGGTTTAATAAAGCGTATAAGGCTGTGCTAAGATAATCTTTGCACAGCCTTTTTTTTGTGCAAAAACCAAGCCTGTTGACCACTCTCGATTTAAGGGGCGCGCATGCCGGTTGACCTACATATTCATACAACGGCTTCAGATGGAAGCTTCACGCCGAAAGAAGTCGTTGAAATCGCTGCCGCGTCGAACCTGCAGACGATTGCCATCGCCGACCACGATACGGTAGCGGCGCTGGGGGACGCCCGGCGCTATGGAGCCGAACTCGGTGTGGGCATAATACCCGCCATCGAACTGAGCTCGCGCTATAAGGGCAAAGATATCCATGTCCTCGGATACTATGTCGATGACACGAACGAGAAACTGCTGGCATCGCTTGAGCGTCTTCGCGCCTCTAGAGAAGAACGCGCCAGGCGTATCGTCGAATGCCTCCAAGGTATTGGCGTGGATATCGACTTCTCGAACGTGCTTGAACAAGCGAAGAACTCGTCGGTCGGTAGACCGCATATCGCAAGAGCAATGGTTAGAAGTGGCTACGTAAGCGACTTCAGAGCGGCTTTCACGCAATTTTTAAAAAGAGGAGCACCTTGTTTCTTGGAGAAATTCGTCTATCCGCTGCAGGCGACGATAGAGATTATTCACGACGCCGGGGGCCTTGCCGTCTTCGCTCACCCCGGGCTGGCCAAACTCGACGAGCATATCGATGAATTCATCGCCATGGGCCTAGACGGATTCGAGGCATACCATGTCGAGCACTCCGAGCGAGACACCAAGCGCTATTTGAGGCTTGCCGAGAAAAAGGGCTTGCTGGTGACCGGTGGGTCCGATTGCCATGGACCGGTCTCGACGCATGGTCAGCGACTTGGCCGGTTTCTCGTCCCCGACGAGGTCATCGATGCTCTCTCAGCGGCTGCTAAGCGCTGACATAGAGCGCGGCCTTGCCGGAAGCAGCGCCTGGCTGCTGAAGTTTTACCGTACATTTGTTACAATATTTGCCATGAAGAAATTCCATATAACGACCTTTGGTTGCCAGATGAACAAGCATGATTCGGAGCGCATGGCCGGACTCCTCATAGAGCGCGGTTACGCGCCCTGCGGCGACCCCACAGAAGCGGATGTCGTCATCTTCAACACCTGCGCTGTCCGCCAACACGCCGAAGACCGTTTTTTTGGAAACCTGAACAACCTGAAAGCCGACAAGAAAGCCAACCCGGACCTCATCATCGCGGTGGGCGGATGTGTCGCGCAAGCCGAACGCGAGCGCATCCTAGAGAAATCCCCCCATGTCGACATTGTATTCGGCACGCACAATATGCCCAATCTCGGATTCATGGTCGACGCGGCGGAGCAAGGCAGGCGCGCGGTCTGCGCGGTCGCCGACGAGATAGAGATATTGCCGACCGCCGTGCCGAGTTCGCGCGAAGAAGCCCACCGTGCGTGGGTTCCTATCATTATCGGCTGCAACAACTTCTGCAGCTATTGCATCGTTCCGTATACGCGCGGGCGCGAGACGAGCCGTACGCAAGAGGATATAGTCAATGAGGTAGAACAACTTGTCTCCGAAGGAGTCATCGAGATAACGCTTCTGGGCCAGAACGTCAATTCCTATGGGCGCGACATCTATGGCGAAAGCAGGTTCGCGCAGCTCTTGAACAGACTCAACGATGTAGCCGGGCTGCGCCGGATACGCTTTATGACGTCACACCCGAAAGACCTGACCGATGATATCATCTATGCCATCGCAAACGGTGATAATATCTGCGAACATATTCATCTGCCCGTACAGGCAGGCTCGGACAGGCTTCTTCGTGCCATGAACAGAAAATATACAAAAGAAGGATATTTGGCGACGATTTCGAAGATATATGAAGCGATACCTGGGGTCAGCATCACAACCGACATTATGGTGGGATTTCCGGGTGAGACCGAGGAAGATTTTTTGCACACCCTGGATATTGTCGCAAAAGCGCGTTATGACTCCGCGTTTACATTCATCTTCTCGCCGCGCGAGGGCACGCCGGCTGCTAAAATGGAGAACACGGTATCGCCAGGCATAAAATCGGAGCGATTCGACCGGCTGTTGGCCTTGCTCAACCAGATAAACCTCGAGAACAACTTGGCGCTCCTTGGCAAAGAGCTAGAGGTCTTTGTCGAAAGCGTCAGCAAGAGGGACGAAAGCATACTGACCGGGAGAACCCGGAGTAATAAAATAGTCAATTTCGAAGGACCCGCCGACTTAGTCCATACCGAGGCGGTTATCCGAATAACCCAAGCCAAAACGTGGTCTTTACGCGGTGAGCTGCTCGAAGTAGCAGTTAAAAGCTAGTGTCGTGGTCATGCCGTTTTGAGCGGCAAAGGGGGAGCTAATGCCTGTTGTAATCGGTTGTTTGATGCCTCACCCGCCTATCATAATCCCCGAGATAGGAAGGGACAATATCGATCGCGTATCGTCGACAGTGCGGGCGATGGATGTCATATGCGCCGCTGTCGCCCAAGCCAATCCCGAGGCACTCGTCGTCATATCGCCGCACAGCGCCGGATTTGCCGACAGTATTGCGGTCAAAGCGACCCGGATTCTGACCGGCTCATTCAAGGATTTCGGTGCCCCGAATATCCGCCTGACGGCAAATCTTGACGAAGAACTCCTCACTGCGTTGTTTGTCGAGGCCGAGAGGTATGGCGTATCCCTGACCAAAATTGGAAACGACCACATCAAATTATTCCAGTCGGAGGAACTCGACCACGGTGTCCTGGTGCCGCTTTATTTCCTTCAAAGATATGTCGATGTCCCGATGGTATCGCTCGCTGTGAGCTACGCGGGAGCGGACGAGCACTACGCGCTTGGCGTCACTATCGAGAAAGCCGCTAATCGCGTCGACAGGAGAGTGGCCGTCATCGCCAGCGGTGACCTCTCGCACCGGCTCACCCCGGGTGCGCCTGCCGGCTTTAACCCGCGCGGAATCGACTTCGACGCGAAGATAGACGGGATAATCGACACCGGAGACTTCAATGAACTCTTCGAACTCGACCCGATGCTCGTCGAAGATGCCGGCGAATGCGGCTTGCGATCGATATACGCGCTCGCGGGATGCTTTAATGGGCGGCAAGTTCACACCGATATCCATTCTTATGAGGGACCGTTTGGCGTCGGTTACCTGGTGGCGTCGATCCTCCCTGGTCAACCCGACCCCGAGCGCGAATTTATGGTGCTGGATTTCGGAGAAGCGGCCGGCGGCGCTTCGGCTACCAAGGATGATACGGCTCCGCCGGCTCCTGCGGAATCCGACCCGGACTCCTGCATTGACGATGCGGCCGACATTTCTCTCCGGACAAACGAGCCTTTGAGCGAGCCCGTCAAGCTGGCCAAACTCGGTCTTGAGCACTATATTCGAGTTGGGCATATCGTCGAGCCGCCCGCTAATACCCTCCAGGAATTGCTCGACAGACGTGCGGGGACCTTTGTCTGTATCAAAATCGATGGCGAGCTCAGGGGCTGCATCGGAACGATTCAGCCTACAGAAGAGAACATCGCGCGAGAAATAATGGTCAATGTCATCCAGGCCGCCCATGCCGACCCCCGTTTTGCCCCTGTAAGCGAAGCGGAGTTGCCGTTCCTTCAATACTCGGTGGATATTCTGGACGCGCCGGAAAAAATAGATTCGACTTCGCACCTCGACCCCAAGCTATACGGAGTGATCGTCAGGAAAGGCTCGAAGACCGGCTTGCTCTTGCCCAATATAGAGGGCGTCGATACGGTCGAGCATCAACTGGCTATCGCTAAGCAAAAAGCGGGCATCCCGATACACGACGAGACCGACCTATACAGATTCAAAGTGACCAGGTATGAATAGCAAACTGATGGTAATCGCCGGTCCGACTGCGACCGGCAAGACCGCCGTATCGGTAGAACTGGCGAAAAAGCTCGACGGCGAAATCGTATCAGCCGACTCTATGCAGGTTTATCGACACCTCGACATCGGGACGGCTAAGGTAACCGCAGAAGAAATGGCCGGAGTGCCGCACCACCTCATCGATATCATCGAGCCGAGTGAGCCTTTTAGCGTAGCCGCGTACCAGCTCCTCGCGGACGCTGCTGTAAAAGAAATCACGGCGCGCGGTAAACTGCCTATCCTGGTAGGCGGCACCGGTTTGTATATCAGGTCTGTCATAGACGACTTGGAGTTCCCGGCGGGAGACCTCAAATCCGAGATACGGGAGCGCCTGGAGGACCGCGCGGCCGGCACAGAGCCCGAGACGCTCTACCGCGAGCTGCTCGCTAAAGACCCGGCGGCCGAAAATATCATCCACCCCAAAAACAAACGCCGCATCATCCGCGCACTCGAGGTAATCGAGCAGACCGGGCGGCCGTTTAGCGATTTTCATAAGGCTTGGTCGGACCGAAACTCTCATTACGACCTGGCGATGTTTGGCTTAACCATGGAGCGGGCATTGCTACGTGAGCGCATTGACGTTCGGGTGGACCGTATGGTCGCGGATGGTTTGCTCGAAGAAGTGCATTCGCTCATCGAGGCCTGTTATGAACAATTTTTGACATCACAGCAGGCCATAGGGTATAAAGAAATTATTCGCCACATAAATGGCGAGCTGTCTTTGGAAGACGCGATTTCGACGATAAAAGTAAGAACCAGGCAATACGCTAAACGCCAGATGACATGGTTCAAGGCCGACCCGCGCATAAGGTGGGTCGACATGACGGAGAAATCCGCCGGCGTAGCTGCCGAAGAGATATTAGCCCAGCTCGGAGGCCGATTTGTTTTGAAAGGATAACCATGTTACTGAATTTCGCCAAATATGAGGGTTTGGGAAACGACTTCATAATAATAAAAAATTTGGACGGCTCGATTGCTCTGACTGTCGAACAAATAGCGCTCCTCTGCGACCGCAACTTCGGAATCGGTGCCGACGGCTTGATATTCGCCAGGCCTTCGGTCAACGCCGATTTCTTTATGGACTACTATAATTCGGACGGCTCGCTCGCCGAGATGTGCGGCAACGGTATCCGGTGCTACGCTAAGTACCTGGTAGACGAGTGGTTGACCGATAAGTCCACTCTAATTATCGAGACCAGAGCCGGACACAAACAGGTCGAGCTCATCCTTGACGGCGGAAAGGCGATCGGTGCAAAGGTAGACATGGGCGCACCCGAACTTGAAACGCTGAAGATACCGGTTCGTGTCGAAGTCGAGCGGGCGATAGATGAGCAATTTACCTTCGGCGATACCATTATTAGAGCGACCTGTGTTTCGATGGGCAACCCGCATTGCGTCATCTTTGTCGATGATGTAAAAGAAGCGCCTGTTCAAACACTAGGTCCGGTTATCGAGACGAGTGACTACTTTCCACAGAAAACAAACGTCGAATTCGCACAAATCATATCGAAAGATGAAATCGCGCTGCGCGTCTGGGAACGGGGCTGCGGGGAAACGCTCGCTTGCGGAACCGGTGCCTGCGCTACGCTGGTCGCCGCCGCGCTCAACGACAGGACCGGCCGTTTCGCGGTCGTACACCTGCTCGGCGGAGACCTCTCTGTTACCTGGAATGACGATAACCGCATACTGATGGAGGGGCCCGCCAAAAAGGTCTTCACAGGAACCATAGACATTAAGTAACGCTAGGCTTTATACATACTACAATGCCGGGTCGCCCCGCAAACCATAGCATCCGGCGTTTCTCAACCTTAATCGAGCATTTCTTTGTGCAGCAATCCTTTATTGCCCGAATTTACCATTAATGCCTAGCATTACCAGGGCAATATATGTTAGTTTTAAAAGCAAATTGTTATGCGGACCGAGTGGGCTATAGCTCTCGGATAGGAATGAGGAGGACGTAGCGGTAATGAAACTTGCAAAGCGAATCGACAACCTTCCACCATATTTGTTTGCGGAAATCGACAAAAGGGTTGCGGAGAAGAGGGCGCTGGGAGTAGATGTCATAAGCCTAGGCATAGGCGACCCGGTGGAGCCGACGCCGAAAAACATAATCGAAAAACTTGCGGAGCAGGCCGCAAACGCCGCGAACCACCGCTACCCATCCTATTTCGGCATGCCCGGCTTCAGACGCTCGATTGCCGGCTGGTACAAAAAGCGTTTCAATGTCGACCTAGACCCGGACACCGAGGTCCTGCCGCTCGTTGGCTCGAAAGAGGGTATCGCACATATAAACTTCGCCGTGCTCGATGCCGGCGATACGACGCTCATTGCCGATCCCGGCTATCCAGTCTATAATACCGGCGCGATTCTGGCAGGTGTCAACCCGGTTCACGTGCCGCTGGTCGAGAAGAACGACTTCCTTCCAGACCTCGATGCGATTGACGCGGGCACCAGCAAAGCGGCAAAGATGCTGATGTTGAACTATCCGAACAACCCGACCTCAGCCATAGCCGGCGACGACTTCTTCAAAGACCTCATCGGTTGGGGTGAGAAGAACCAGGTAATCATCGCCCACGATAACCCCTACTCAGAAATAACCTTCGACGGGTACGTCGCGCCGAGCTTCCTGCAGTACCCGGGCGCCAAAGAGGTCGGCATCGAGTTCAACTCCTTGTCGAAGACGTACAATATGACCGGCTGGCGAATCGGTTGGGTTTGCGGAAACGCCAAAGTCATCGAAGCTCTAGGCAGGGTCAAGACCAATATCGACTCGGGCATCTTCAACGCCATACAGTATGCGGGAATCGAAGCGCTCGAAGGCCCGCAAGGCATTATAAAAGAGATGTGCGACATCTATCAGAAGCGCCGCGACCTGGTCATGGACGCACTCGGCAAGCTGGGTCTCGAGGCGCGTGAACCGAAAGCGACGATTTACGTCTGGGTCAAAGTCCCGGCGGGCTACACCTCGGCAAGCTTCGCTACACATGTGCTCGATAGCGTCGGCGTCATCGTATCGCCGGGCAACGCCTACGGGCCGTCCGGCGAGGGATATGTGAGAATCTGCTTGAGCGTCAAAGACGACCGCCTAGTCGAGGCGCTCGATAGAATAAAGACGCTTGTTTAGGGGGGGAAAACATCAAGCAGACGATTTTTGAGACCGAAAAGAAAGTCGAAAAGGCGATCATAGTGGGGGTACAGGTTGGCACCGAGAGCGACTGGGAGGCTGAGCAGACCCTAAACGAGCTAGAACAGCTCGCCTCTACAGCGGGTGCCGTGGTGGTCGACAGGGTGAGCCAACGGCTCTCAAAACCTAACGTGCGCACCTTTATCGGACCCGGCAAGGCCGAGGAGATATTCGAGGCCGCAAAGAACGCGGGCGCGGATATCGTCTTCTTCGATGTGGACCTCTCACCGTCACAGCAGAAAAACCTCGAAGACATCATGGCTAATATAAAGATTCTCGACCGCACCGGCTTGATTCTCGACATCTTCGCACAGCACGCACGCTCGGCCGAAGGCAAGCTCCAGGTCGAACTGGCGCAGATGAACTACATCCTACCACGCCTTAAAGGGATGTGGGGACACCTTGAGCGCCTCTCGGGCGGAATCGGCACCAGAGGGCCCACCAGAGGGCCGGGTGAGACCCAGCTCGAGTCGGATAAGCGGATGATACGCAAGCGCATTCAACGCCTTACGAGCGAGATAGAGGAGCTTAAAAAGAACCGTTCGGTTCAGAGGCAGCGACGGCAAAAAAAGGGAATATTCAGCGTATCATTAGTGGGATACACAAACGCGGGCAAATCGACACTATTGAACGCACTGACCGGAGCGGACGTGCTCGTCGAAGACAAACTCTTCGCCACGCTTGATTCGACGACCCGTAAACTCAGTGTCGACCATCGAAAAGAGGTCGTGCTCTCAGACACGGTGGGGTTTATCAAGAAGCTGCCGCATCAGCTGGTGGCGGCATTCCGCTCGACCCTCGACGAAGTGAGAATGGCCGATTTGCTCCTGCACGTCGTCGACGCCGGCCATCCGCGCATGGAAGGGCAGATAAGGGCGGTCGAAGACGTTTTGGCCAAGATCGAGGCCGAGGATAAACCCCAGATACTCGTCTTCAACAAAATAGACCTCCTCGACGATGCGGATCGCGAGCGGCTTAAAAGAATCTACCCCGAGAGCGTCCTTGTCTCGGCGGTCAACAGGACTGGGCTGGAAGGGATACAGGAGGCCATCGAGCACGAGTTGCGCAAACGCACAGTCCGGCTCCACCTGCTGGTCCCATATACAAAGGGAGCGTTTCTTCAGCGTTTATACAGCACCGGAACCATCATATCGGAGACTCACACCGGCGAAGGCACCGAACTCGTAGTCGATGTGCCCGAAGGCGACCTCGACGAATACGCGCAGTTCGCACATGCAGGGAGTTAGCCGAACAACCGCAACAATGACCGCCTTCACCCAAAAGAGTGAGTAAAGGCTAATACTCCATGTTCAAGACAGCAATTTCCGAAGATATCGCTCAGGAACGGGAATATTAGCTATTGCATAGTACATGCATTCTCATCTAGTATGTAAATACTTATCATCTATATCTAAAAGGAGATGACTATGGCGCGACGTTCTAACACCAAAGAAACACCGGCACTGGCCGATATCGGCCTTGGCGAACTCGAAGCTGCGGTAATGAAGATAATCTGGGAAAAAAACATCAATACGGTCAAGGACGTCTTTATAGAATTATATCCAAAGAAACGTCTTGCATATACAACCATAATGACAGTCATGAGAAGGCTCGCCGAAAAAGGCGTTCTCGAACAGGATAGGACGGCCAAAACCTATTACTATAAGGCGAAAGTCGGCCAGGAGGAGATGGCGGAGAGCATGATAAACTCTGTCGTCAACAAGGTGCTGGGCAATGTCAGTGCCGACGTCGTCATCGGTATCATAAAAAAGTACAACTTCACGTTAGATGAATTGACGATGTTGGAGCAGAAACTAGCGGGCGCTAAATAGCAACTGTCAGGGCCGGCAATCAGGGCTAAAGTCCTGAGCTACGAGCGTTGGCACCTAAAAACATAGCTCATCCCTTTAGCTTTCTTGCTAGAGCTTTCGCATCAAGCCGACAACCTTGCCGAGTATTGTAAGATCGTCGACGATGATCGGTTCCATTCGCGGGTTCTCGGCTTTGAGCATGAAGCTTTTTTCTCGCTTAAAGAAACGCTTGACGGTGGCCTCGTCTTCGACGAGCGCGACTACGATATCTCCGTTATCAGCGTTTTTTTGCTGGCGCACGACCAGATAATCGCCATCGAATATGCCCGCGTCTATCATGCTCTCGCCGGTGACCTTAAGAAGGAAGCTGTTATCGCCGGCTATCTCTACCGGAACCGCGATAATATCCTCGATGTTCTCCTGGGCTAACAAAGGCATACCCGCCGCGACCCGTCCGACTAGCGGAAGGCTTTTTACCTTGGACGGGCTCACTCCCGCCGTGCCCGCTCGAAAATCTAAGACTTCGAGGGCGCGCGGTTTCGTTGGGTCACGCCTGATGTAGCCCTTCTTCTCAAGCGCGGCCAGGTGGCTATGGACGGTCGAACTAGACGTCAACCCGACCGCCCGGCCTATCTCTCTAACCGATGGGGGATATCCGATTCTGCTTATCTCGTTAAGAATATAGTCTAATACCTGCTGCTGACGCTGGGTCAAATCGTTGCGCTCCATAGTGCCTCCTCTGCTGAAATAAGTGCTGATGCTGCAGCTCGACTTATCTTGTCGTGATATCTATAACAACACCTGAACGCCTCCACTAACGACATCATGCGCAATGGCTTAAAGCACCGTCGGGCTCCTTCCAACGCGTTGTGATAGTTGTTGAGACTATAACACAAAACTATGTTCCCCACAAACATAGGTTCGATTGAACGGTGGCGTCCCGTCCAGGTATATGATTGGCAAGGGAGCGCTTGAAATTTTTCGACCACTCTATCCAGCGGTTATTTTGGCTGCGCAAAAGTTTCTTCCGAATATGGATTGCCGACACCATATATAGTGGTATACTTATAAAAAGCACTCAATATGTTGTGGATAAACCTGTGGATAACAAGTGAACAAGGTGCGAGCGTGAGGTGTCCTTACTGCGGTTATGCTGATTCAAAGGTGATCGATTCGAGGCTGAACGAAGCGGGCGACGTGACTCGGAGGAGGCGCGAATGCTTGGAGTGCGGCAAACGAGTAACATCCTTTGAAAGAATAGAAGAGCAACCGCTTACCATCATCAAGAAGAACGGGGAACGCGAGCCGTTCAGTAGAACTAAGCTGCTGGAAGGTATCTTGAGAGCGCTTGTTAAGAGGCAGGTAGAAAGGGAGACAATCGAGCGGATAGTCGACGATATCGAAAGTAGCCTAAGGAACGAGTTTAGGCACGAGGTCGCATCTCGAGAACTCGGAGACCGGGTTCTCAGGGCTCTAAAGGAAGTAGACAAAGTGGCTTATATTCGCTTTGCCTCTGTTTATCGGGACTTTAAAGATTTAGAAGAGTTCACACAAGAATTGAAGATACTAACGTAGTCCGATTAGAAGCAAAAATTAAGATCATAACGCAGTAATCCTTGTTATAAAAATCAGCCGTAGACATACTATTTTATCGCACTACTTGTCGCAGTGATATTCGAAGTCGAACAGAGGCAAAGCGTATTTTTAATGTACAGGCGGTTTCACAGGAGGTAATAGTCGTCATGTCCAAGTTCAGCGTCGCAGCAGAGACCGAAGAATCGAGAGAGCCTGACAGTAAGCTGAAGAACGAGAGAATCATAAATGTCGTCAAAACCCATCCCGAAGAGGGCAGCGCTACCGATATCGCGCTCCTGGTCAGCACATCATCCAAAGCCGAAATAAACATCTGGGACAAAGAGAAGATAACGAACTCGCTCATCAAAGAGACCGGTGCGAGCGAGAGCCTCGCGAGAGAGATAGCCGATGCGGTCGAGCGCAAGCTCTTTGAGAGCAACTTCAGCTCTATAACTACCAGCATCATCAGAGAGCTTGTCGATTTGGAGCTACTCCAGAGAAACTTGACCATCATGCACAAGAAACACTCGCACCTCGGCTTGCCGATGTTCGATGTGGAAGAGATAATCAACAACGCCAACAACGAAAACAGCAACACGACCCATAATCCGGAGTCTATAAACCTTACGCTCGCCGAGACGATTCTCAAAGAGTTCGCGCTGCGCAAGGTCTTCAGCGAGGATGTGGCGCTCGCGCACTTGATGGGCGATCTCCACCTTCATGACCTCGGATTCATAATCAGACCATACTGCGGAGGCCACTCGCTCGAATATATCAAGAAGTTCGGTTTGTCGCTTCCCAACATAACGAGCACATCGAAACCGGCGCGTCACCCTGAGGTTTTGATTGGACACATGGTAAAGATGGCCTCGAGCCTGCAGGCACACTACGCCGGCGCGGTCGGCTGGGAAGCCGTCAACATGTTCTTTGCGCCGTATCTCGTCGACCGGACATACGATAACATCAAGCAGCTCGCGCAGATGCTGATATACGAGTTCAACCAGCTGGCCGGTGCTAGAGGTTCGCAGGTCACCTTTACCGATTTCAACCTCTATTGGAACATCCCGAAACACTTTGCGGACACGCCGGCCGTAGGCCCGGGCGGGGAGTACACCGGCAAGACCTATAAAGAGTATGAAAAAGAGGCGCAGGCTTTCGTAAGAGCCATGTTCGAGGTCTACCTCGAGGGAGATGCGAACGGTAAGACCTTCGTCTTTCCGAAGCCGCTCCTCCACATCAACGACGAATTCTTTAAAACGAACGGCTGGGAAGAATTCCTGGAGCTGGCGTGCCATGTCGCGTCGAAGCAGGGCATCACCTACTTCGTCTTCGACCGTGGAGATGAGGTAACCGTGAGCCAGTGCTGCCGCCTCAAACTAAAGTTGGGCGAACAAGACTTGGTGGAAGCCAAAGCGCCCGAGAAGATGAGGTTCTCGGCACTGCAAAATGTCACTATCAACCTGCCGAGAATCGCATATAAGGCGATGGGCAGCGACGAATTGCTCTTTGCCGAGCTAAACCGGACTATGGAGATGGTGGCCAAGGCGCACGTCCAGAAGAAGGCCTTCATAAGCGAGTTGATGGAGCTGGGTCAGCGCGGACCGCTTGCGATGCTGTGCTCATCCCGCGACGGGGAGCCGTACCTAAGGATGGATCGCTTAACCTACCTCTGCGGCCTTCTCGGGCTAAACGAGCTGGTCGAGACGCACACCGGCATGCAGCTTCACGACTCGGACGAAGCCCTGAAATTTGGCCTCAAAGTCATCTCGCACATGAATTTGAAGTGCAGGCAACTCTCCGAGCAGTATGATATCAAGATGGTTCTCGAGGAGTCGCCGGCCGAATCATCCGGCTACCGACTCGCCAAGCTCGATATGAAGTACTATCCGACGCAGACCAAGAAAGTCATCAAAGGCAAGCTCGAGACCAACGAGTATTACTATACGAACAGCATCCACATCTCGGTCGAGGCGCCGGTAGACTACGTCGAGCGCGTGAGAAAGCAGAGCCTGTTCCATCCGCTGATAGAGGCGGGTGCGATTATACATGTTTGGTTAGGCGAGAAAGAGCCTTCCGCGAAATCGATCGAGAACTTCGTCTTAAAGACCTTTAAGGGCACTCACGCCGAGCAAATCGCGTTCAGCCCCGAGTTTACGGTATGCGAAGGCTGCCGGCGCACCTCAAGAGGACTCATGGATGCCTGCCCGGAGTGCGGTTCGGAAGAGGTCTACGGCATAACCAGGATTGTAGGGTATTACTCGAAGATACCGACTTGGAACAAGGGCAAAGCGGGCGAACTGATTGATAGAATAAGAACCGGGCTGATTGCGGAGACGAGCGTCTCCGGCAACGGATGTGGCTGTTAGGCTGGAGGATGCAATAAATGTCGCAGAAAGTCAAAGTCTTTTGGAAAAACAACTGTCCTAAATGTCCGGCGGCCAAAGCTCTGGTATCGGGGAGCGGCAACGCGGAGCTTTTCAATCTCGACGAGGTCGACGGGATGGCCGAGGGCGCCTTTTACGGCGTAATGTCGACTCCGTCGATCATCGTGACCAACAGTGGAGGCCAGGAACTCGCCGCGTGGCGCGGTGAGGTCCCGAGCAAGAAGGATATTGTCGAATGGCTGTAAAAACTGAGCAGAATTTCGCCATAAAAGGCTATATCCCGCTTAGCATGCTCGACTGGGAGGGTCGCCTCGTTACGACCCTCTTTCTCGGCGGCTGCAATTTCCACTGCTCGTTCTGCCATAATGCGGAACTCGTGACCGGCGCGGGGCAGCTGCCCGATGTCCCCTGGGACATCATCGAAAGGGTGCTAGCGGAAAAAGCCGGCTGGATAGACGGGGTTTGCGTATCGGGGGGCGAGCCGACCCTCGATAGCGGCCTGGTCGAGCTGTTAAGGCTCATCAAGCAGAACGGGCTTGAAACAAAGCTCGACACTAACGGAACCCGCCCGGATGTATTGAGCGAACTCATAGACGAGTCTCTCATCTCGGCAGTCGCTATGGATATCAAAACATCCTTTGATAAATACAACCTCGTGGCAAAAGCGAAGGATGCGCCGGACCGGGCGAGGGAGAGCATCGGGCTTCTGGTCAAGGCCGAAGCGAAAGGATTGCTCGAGGTCGAGTTTAGAACTACCGTTGTCCCGACTATCGTCGAGCAAGACGACGTGCTAGCTATCGCTAATTATCTACGGAGCGCGGGGGCTAAACGCTACACGCTGCAGCAGTTCAACCCTAAGACGGTCATGACCCCCGCAGCCGGCAAAATCAATCCGCTTACGACTGAAGCCCTCAAAGAACTGGTCAAAAAGGTATCCGCTCTATGAAAAGCCACGAGTTTGAAGTTTATTTGGCTAGAATGTCCAGGAATTCAGCTGGTCTTAAAATCTTTACATTGGAATAACTCTTAAGCACAAGCAAATCCTCGTCCCCAGTGACCAAAAAATCTGCCTTAGCATTCAAAGCCACATCAAGGAACTTATCATCTTCAGGATCGCGGCAGATTTTGGTCTGATATTCCGGCATAACGTGGATACTGCGCTTACTTATAAGATCTTGCCACTCCTCAACAAGATCATGGGGTAAACCAAACTTAAATTTAAGCTTCCCAATTAACTCAGCCAAAGTTTCGGGCGAAACGATAAGGTAAAAAGCCTCTTCCTGCCATAATTTAATAATCTCACCCGGCGTTTTCCCAAAAAGAACGGCAGAGATAAAAACATTGGTATCAAGAACAACCCGAGGCTTATCAGGCACTTTTGATTATCCTTTCTGCCTCTTCCTCAGTCAATTTTTCCGGATCGTATCCTCTACTGCGCAACCACTCGTTAAACAGCGTGCGAGATTTATTTATAGCCAGTTCAAAACGTTCATCCCAAAGTTGTTTCTCTCGTTCTTCGATTGCCAGGTATTCATCATATGGAATTATTGCTGCCTGAGGCTTGCTTCCTCTTGTTAATATATAAGACTCCTTTTTCTTTGAAACATCGCTGACGATCTCTCCTAACTTCGACCTAGCTTCCGTAACCCCTATGATCTTGCTCATACTACGAACCTCCTGGTATAATCCTCACCTTTATATAGCCGCCAATCGAATGCCTTTCAAAAAGCTAAGCAAACTTTGTCGATATAAAAAGCGTATACCCAAATATACACTATTGTCAACAGTATTATGTACACTTCGTCTATAGCGGCTGTATACTTTACTCCAAGCTATACTGCGAATAACGTAGCGATTATCTTTACCGAGCCGGATAGCGGCTTAGTCGAGCTTTTGAGGCTCATCAAGAAGAATGGCCTAGAGGCTCTTTACAGTCTCTTCAAGGAGTTCTCTGGCCACTGGGATGATTGTGCGAACTCATAGATGCGTCGCTCATCTCCGCGGTCGCGATGGATTGTCAAAATCATTTTGAAAATCAAAGATAAACTATTCGAAGTAGCACTCCGCTGGTGTATCATAGATAATAGCTAGTCGATCTCTGGTGAGGTGAATTATTTTATGCAGATTAGAGCCTGTGGCGCAAACCCCCCCCTTAAATTAGCAATCAATCAGCGGAAGTTGG
>JASEGT010000059.1 GCA_030018005.1 Actinomycetota bacterium | reverse complement strand
AATGAGCAGGCGAAACAGGACTACAAAACAACGTTGAATTTGCCGCAAACAGAATTTCCTATGAAGGCTAATTTACCTCAACGGGAGCCCGAAATGCTCAAGTTCTGGGCCGACATCGATTTGTATAAGGCGATTCGCTCGGTTTCGAAAGGCAAGCCGAAATTCATACTCCACGATGGCCCACCGTATGCCAACGGCGACATCCATGCCGGAACGGCGATGAATAAAATTCTCAAAGATATAATAGTCAAATATAAAACGATGGCGGGTTTTGACAGCCCTTATGTCCCGGGCTGGGATTGTCACGGGCAGCCAATCGAACATAATGTCGAAAAACAACTGGGAGAGAAAGCGAAAACGATTTCGCAGGTCGACTTCCGCAAGCTCTGCCAGGATTATGCTATGAGGTACGTCGATATCCAGCGTGAACAATTCATGCGGCTCGGTGTGAGCGGTGACTGGTTCGACCCTTACCTTACACTCAAGCACGAATATGAAGCGACCAACGTAAAGACCTTTGGTGAGCTTTACAAGCGTGGCCTCGTCTACAAGCGCCGCAAGCCTATCCACTGGTGCGTCAAGGACCAGACGGCGCTTGCGGAGGCGGAGATAGAGTACAAAGACGAGGTCTCACCATCGATCTATGTGAAATTCCCCTTAAAGAGTGAGTTTGAGCCCGTCAAGACCTTTGACGAGCCGAAGTTTATCGTTATTTGGACAACTACACCCTGGACCCTTCCGGCAAATGTCGCGGTTGCCGTCCATCCGGAAGCCGACTATGTGGCTATTAAGACAGCCGGAGAAATCCTAATATTCGCGGAAGCGAGGCTCGAAGTCGTGGCGACGGAGACGGGAATCGCCGATTATGAGGTTGTCGCCAAATTTAAAGGCGCTGACATGGAGTTTCTCAAGTGTGAGCACCCGCTCTTTTCCGAGAAGGAATCGGTGGTCGTCCTTGCCGATTATGTCGGTTTGGATACCGGCACGGGAGCGGTCCATACCGCACCAGGTCACGGCCAAGAGGACTACCTGACCGGGCTGAAATACGATTTGCCGGCGCCGATGCCGGTCGACGCCGCCGGCCACTTTACCAAAGAGGCAGGTCAGTTTGCCGGCATGTATATCATAAAAGCCAACAAAGCTATTATCGAGTATTTAAAAGAGAAAAATCTGTTGTCGTACGATACCGAGATCACCCACTCGTATCCTTGCTGTTGGCGGTGTAAGAACCCCGTGGTATTCCGCGCTACTGAGCAGTGGTTTATTTCGATGGACATCGACGACTTGAGAAAAGAAGCGCTCAAATCAATCGCCGACGTTCGCTGGATACCGGATTGGAGCATCCGCCGCATAAACAGTATGGTGGAGGGGCGGCCGGACTGGTGTATCTCGAGGCAGCGTTCCTGGGGCGTTCCGATACCGGTGTTTTACTGCGGCGATTGCCAGGAAGACGTAGTCACAGAGGAGACGATTAAGTCGGTCGTCGAGCTGTTTATGAAAGATGGAGCCGACGCGTGGTTTGACAAGAGCGCGGAAGAGATTCTGCCGCAAGGTTATACCTGTCCGAAGTGCTCGGGGAAGAAATTCGTCAAAGAGACCGATATCCTCGATGTCTGGTTCGAGTCGGGCGTCAGCCATGAGGGCGTTTTGAAAACCCGCGAAGAGCTGAAATGGCCTGCGGATATATATGTAGAGGGAAGCGACCAGCACAGGGGCTGGTTCCAGTCGTCATTGATGACCTCGGTCGGTGTCTACCATCGCGCGCCCTACGATGCGGTCTTGACGCACGGTTTTGTGGTCGACAAGGACGGCAGAAAAATGTCGAAGTCTTTGGGAAACGTCGTCAACCCGCTCGATGTTATAGAGAAATCGGGTGCGGATATTCTGCGCCTATGGGTCGCTTCAAGCGACTATACGGTCGATGTTGCCATATCGCCGGATATCTTGAAGCATGTCGGCGACGCGTACCGTAGGATAAGAAATACCTTCAGGTTTATGATAGGAAATCTCTTTGATTATAATCCGGAGACGGACGCTGTAGCATATGACCAGTTCCTAGAGTTAGATAAATGGGCTCTTCACCAGATGACACAATTATTGAAGACGGTAACGGCCTCCTATGAGAGCTACCGTTTTCACGGCATGTATCATACCGTATATAATTTTTTCACGAACGAGTTGAGCTCGCTTTACCTCGATATTTTAAAAGACAGGCTGTATGCGTCGGCGGCGGGCTCCAGAGAGCGCCGTGCGGCACAGACGGTCCTCTTCGAGATGTTGCAGGTGTTTACGGGAATGCTCGCGCCGGTTCTCGCATTTACCTGCGAAGAGGCTTGGTCGTACTTACCGGAGGCGGTTCGCAAGACCAGCAGTGTCCACTTGAGTGAATGGCCGGTGCTCAACGAGGACTATTTGGACGCCGAGCTCGCAACTCGTTGGGACAAGATACTTAAGATTCGCGACGAGGCGTCCAAGGCCCTCGAGGAGGCGCGCAACGCAAAGCTAATCGGCAACTCTCTCGAGGCTCGAGTAGAACTTTATGTCGATGGCGCGACCAAAGAACTGCTAGAGCAATACGAGCCTCAACTAGCGCAGATGTTCATCGTATCGAGCATCGATGTTCATAGCTTTGACGCGGCACCGGAGGATGCGTTCAAGAGCGACACAATCGAGGCTCTAGCTATTAAAGTTTTTGCGGCGAGGGGCTCGAAATGTGAGCGTTGCTGGCGTTACGAGGATACTGTGGGGGAAAGCCCCGAGCATAGAGGACTTTGTGCGCGATGCGCCGGGGTTTTAGCAGGCGCGTAGCGGATCTTGATACTTCTTAGCCGGCAAAGGGTAGAATTTATATAAAAGCAACCATTTATTGCCGCTAAGGAGTATGATTGGGGGAGGAATTCCCATGGAAGACCGAGAGCTAGCTAGGTTCAAGGAGTGGCTTCTGACGGAAAGAGACCGGCTGGTCGGCGAAATCGAGTATGTGGAAAGCACCATGGAGCAGACGCAAAGCGAGTGGAGCGGTGAGAACGAATTCGAAAGCCACATAGCCGATTCGGCGACATCGACATTTGCCAGGGAAAGCGATTTATCGCTCTCCATCAACTCACGAGATATGCTTTCCAAGGTAGATGGGGCTTTATTAAGGATTGAAGACGGTTCCTTCGGGATTTGTGTGGTTTGTGGGCGGCCGATAGAGAGTGAACGGCTTGAGGCCATACCATACGCCGAACTTTGTATGGAAGACCAGATAAAAGAAGAGAAGAGCTGATAAAAGCTTTTTCTGTCGATATTCATGCTTGTTGGAGTAGTGACTTGTTTTATTTAGTTGCAATACTGATTGTTGTAATCGATCAAATCACAAAAGCGATAGTTCGCGGGGCTATGCCAATCGGCGAATCGCTACCGGTGATTCCCGGTTTCGTCTATTTGACGCATATCGCAAATTCGGGAGCGGCCTTCGGAATCCTTCAAAACTACCAAGTGATCTTTCTTATCGCGGCCGCAGTAGTAATCTCGCTCATCTTCTATTTCCAGCGGAGTCTTGGTAAAGATAATCGAGCTATAGGTTTATCTCTCGGGCTGGTTATGGGTGGAGCCATTGGAAATCTTATCGACAGGGCAACCGCCGGCGCTGTCACCGACTTCATCGATTTTCGTTTTTGGCCGGTTTTTAACGTCGCGGATTCCGCGGTTGTCATTGGCGCTATATTTCTGGGGATAATCATCTTGGGCCTCGCTAAAGAAGAGCGGGTCGAGACCGGGCAACCCTAGCCTAGAGCGCGCAACCGTAGTAGGATATTAATTAAGATTATATGCGGTTCAGAAGTCGGCGCGATTTGCGGGTAAAGCCTGCGCAGCCGAAGCTGACCGTCAAAGGATGTTTACTCAATTGTTACCGGTACTCTTTCAGGTAGGCCCGATTACGGTCTACACCTATGGCGTCGCAATCGCACTCGCTTTTTTGATAAGTCTATTCATCGTCATGCACGAATCTAAACGTAAAGGTTTCAATCCCGATTTCGCTTATGACCTCGTCCTGTTTGCGATGGTCGGCGGAATTGCCGGTGCCAGGTTGGTCTATGTTGTCGACCACTTGCATGATTTTGCCGCAAATCCGGCTCAAATATTCGCTATATGGCAGGGTGGCCTTGTCTTTTACGGAGGGCTTATCGGGGGAACCTTAGCCGTTCTCGGCCTGGTCAAGATGAAAAAGATGCCTGTTGGGAAAGTCGCCGACATCGTCGCTCCGTGTCTCGCTATCGGTTCGGCAGTCGGGCGCCTGGGATGTTTTTCTAACGGCTGCTGCTATGGGCGGGCGACAAGCCTGCCGTGGGCAATTACGTTCAATAACCCGTTATCGGCAGCGCAACCGCTTGGCGTACCGCTTCACCCGACGCAGCTCTATGAAGCCGGTTATAACATTTTAATTCTAGGGGTCTTGTGGTTCAGTCGCAAAAAAGTAAAGAGCGACGGGTTGCTGTTTTGGCTCTATATAGCGCTTTACGGACTCTCCCGTTTCATCGTCGAGTTTTTCAGGGCTAACCCCGATGTCATCCTCGGCCTGAGCGCCTCACAATTATTCAGCGCGTTCATGCTGGTCGCCGGGCTTATTGTGATATTCGCCTACTATCTCAGACCGGCGAATGTCACGGCCGGGAGGGGAGTCTAAAGCAATGTTTGTTGAAGAGAGCGGGACTATTGAATTCTCCATGGTAGTCGGGAGTGAGGATTCCGGTGTTAGAATCGACGCATATCTCACAAAACACAAAGATATTCCCTCGCGGAGTTTTGCTCAGAATCTTATCGAAAACGACCAGGTGCGAGTCGATGGAACAAGGGTGGGCAAGGACTACCGGTTAAGAGCGACGCAAACCGTTGACGTGGAGATTCCGCCCCCTATATCATCTGAGGTCATACCTGAACAGATACCGTTGACCATCAAATATGAAGATGGGGATTTGATAATCCTGTCGAAATCGGCCGGGATGGTCGTTCACCCGGCACATGGTCATGCCGGTGGGACGCTGGTAAATGCGCTGCTCGCTCACGCCACCGGTTTGTCGGGCATTGGCGGAGTGGTAAGGCCGGGAATCGTACACCGCCTGGATAAAGACACCTCCGGCCTCATGATAGTAGCCAAGAATGATATTTCTCATCAGGCGCTCAGCGGTGAGCTCAAGAATCGCAAAATCAAGCGTACTTACCTGGCCTTGGTACACGGCGGCTTCAAGGAGCCCGAGGGCACCGTCGACGCGCCGATTGGCCGGAGCCCGAAGTTTAGGCAAAAGATGTCCGTAACCGGTGTGGCGAGCCGCGATGCCGTCAGCCATTATAAGGTCTTAGAGTCTTTTGGCGATGACTACAGCTTAGTCGAAGTAAAACTTGAGACCGGTCGCACGCATCAAATCCGCGTCCATATGAAGCACATCAACCACCCGGTAGTCGGCGACCCCGTCTACGGGTCGGGTCGCGCAAAAAGGGATTTGGGGCTTACGAGGCAGTTTCTCCATGCATACCAGCTCGAACTGGCGCACCCCACGACGAAGGAACCTCTATACTTCGAGGATTCGCTCCCGCCCGAGCTACAGCTCATCATTAACAAACTGTGCCATATGTATTCGAAGCAGACCACGCGCTAGCATGACTGCGCTTGTTTTTTCAGTCTTATGATTTGCGAAAAAATGAGCGTCAAAGTGGTCGCCGTAATCGCAAAAAAATATTGACGACCTCGAAATAAATCTCTATTCTTTATATTGTTTGTTTACTGAGTTAGCTTGCGCTAATTGTTCGAGCGCCTACCTTAAGGCTTTTTCGAAAATTAGAGCAGGCTTTGTAACTCGAACGATTGCGCGGTCATAAAAAATTATTGAGTATTGGGCATTTTAGCGTTATTATAATCTGGTTGACTTTTAATAGTTAAAACGACTTGTCGCAGCTTATGGGGAGGTCTGTTGGAAAAACCGGCTCTGTTTAAAATCCTATCCAGTCTCTGGATCGGTATAAAGCGAACAGTGTGGACCAGCTAGACCGTGTGATAGAAAGGCTTTCGTAGAAAGCCGTGATCTCGCTCAATCAATGGAAGTTTTGGATGTTGCCAAAGGAGATGAGATGACAGCGGAGTATACCGGCATGGCTGGTGTTGTCGTTTCCGGAAATAGAAATGAAGTTCGAGTCGATACTTATTCCAATCCGAAATGGGGTGGTCTAAGCGGTTGCTTGTATTATAAAGCGTGGATTGGCTGTGACGCGGTCGAAGACGCGCAGTATGCAGCCGCATATAGACTTCGCATTGGATCGCCGTTAGCTTGAGCAGGAGTTAGCAGTCCAATAAGGATTTCTAGATATTTAGAAACTTTAGTGGGTTGAAATAGACCAAGAGAGGATTGAGAGATGAACAAAGGTAACCATTTGATTGTGGACATCCACAACCAGGCGTTTGACGTGCTGGTTGACGACAAGAAGCTTTTGGAGACAATCGTTAATGCGGCGAATGAGGTCGGCGCAAATATTATAAATCAGTCGAGGTACCATTTTGGCCATAATTCTTCGCCCGGATGCACGGCATTTGTAATGCTCGATGAGAGCCATGTTTCAGTCCACACCTATGCCGATGACGGCAAGATGGCCCTCGACGTCTTTACATGTGGAGCTACCAGCTGTGAGAGGATTCTCCGGTCGATTTGCAGGCAGCTCAATATAAAAGAAGAGGACGTCGTGGCAAGGCACGTTCCACGCTTCTAATAAGTCCAACCCGAGACAAGGGGACTTTATGTTACTCGAATAATCTCTCCGCCTTCGTGAGGCGGGGAGACTTTTTTATAGATGCGCGACCTGTAGTATAATGGGCTTAGGGTTTGGTGGTCGAGCGGATTAAACTAGCAGTGCGGAGGTGTGGATGTATACGTTGGTACCCTTTAATTTCCTAGGAATTTCCGAGCACAGCTCCTTCGAGGAGTCCAAGGTTGTCGTTCTGCCGTTTCCTTACGATTCGACGACGTCTTTCCGGGGAGGCACTCGTGAGGCCCCGCTGGCGATAATCAACGCATCTCGCCAGGTAGAACTCTACGACGACGAGCTTGAGACTGAGATTTGCGACAAAATTGGAATCCATACGTTCAGTGAGATCATGCCGAACATGGCGGGTTCCAAGTATCAGACCGAGGTAGTCAAACGTGTATTCCTCGACGTGCTTGGCGCCGGCAAATTTCCCGTGATGGTCGGTGGTGAGCACTCGCTCTCGCTTGGAGCTGTACAAGCCGTCAAAGATTATCACCCGGATGTCAGTGTGCTCCAGCTCGACGCCCACGCTGATTTGCGCGAGGAATACGAGGGGACGCATTATTCGCATGCTTGTGTTATGAAGCGCATTTACGACGAGGGGATAAATATCGCGCAGGTCGGCGTGAGAAATACCAGCAAAGAAGAGGCCAAGTTCATAAAGAGCAATGATATTTTCTCGGTGACCGCGAGACAGCACCGTCTCGGTTATTATTCCATCGAGGACATCGTCGGTGCGTTGAGCGATACGGTATATATAACCATCGATATGGATGTCTTCGACCCGTCCGAGGTCCCGTCGGTCGGCACGCCCGAGCCCGGCGGCTTGCGGTGGTATGAGGTCTTGGACATACTCCGCGAAGTTACCCTCCACAAGAAGGTCATCGGTTTCGATGTCGTCGAACTCTGCCCGATGCCCGGCAACCCGGCCCCCGATTTTCTGGCCGCAAAACTCATCTATAAGCTTATCGGGTATTGTTTTAGGGGGGTTTTATAATAAGCTTTTGTGGTCTGGGTCGGATTCCTCATTATCCTAGGCTTAAGCTCTACTTAAACGTTAACCATAGAATAAATCTGATACCTATCAGGGTTAGACCGCGGACTACCTAAAAAGATTGTCACCCTTCGGTTTGCGCTCGAATATCTCACCGGTGTGGGCGTCGACGATGAGAAGCGGCACGCCGACCGCCACGTGCTCTTCGAAGATTGAGGGAGCGTTGGCGTTTGTGAAGCCACCGGTCTGAGCTTCGGATGTATAAACCCTGGTAAGCCATCCAGGGTGGTAAATAGCGCGGGCGTCGTCAAAGCGTTTTGGGTCGCGCGGGCGTGGGTCGAAGTAGACGAGCCGCTCGAAATCAACGCTTACTAGATACTTGCCCGAGAGGATGTCGCCGTATTTCTTTGGCTCGCTCTGCCAGAGTCTGCGATACTCTTGGATGACGCGCTCGGCGAGAGTATCGGCGTCGAGCAACGGCTTGTCCTTGCCATGCGCCTTGAATTCATGCCAACGCCTCACGTAGTGGGCGCCGTAGAGCTTGCTGATGCCGGCCTCGAGTATGTCGTCGTGGATGTTCCAGCCTTTGAATTGGTGGCCAAAACCCATTACAAACATTACCGCCATATGTGTATTCGGCGCGTCCTCACGAAATCCCTGGCTTACTATAGTTAGCTTCTCCTCCGGCAGCCCACCATGCGACGAAATGAAGTCTTTTACCAGCGCATTAGCTTCTCTTATTCTGAACCTCTTGGGCACCTGGTCATCGCCGCTCCCGATACGCAGGTAGTGGACTGTGCCGAACCGGTCTATTGAGATTTTGCCGCGCTTGGTGCCGGTCGCATCGACAAGAAACCAACGGTTGCCCGCGGGATAGAACGGGGATGGGGGAGTCACACTATCTTCAATGGCCGTTAGCGGCTTAAACCAGTTGAATATTTCGTCTTTTGCGATGGGTTTGTCGACGGCGATAATTTGAGGCAGACGCTTAGGGTATATATTGTCACCGCGCGCGAAATCGGCGACATTGATTTTAATAACGATATTATCACCGGTCGCGGTATAGTCTTTTGATGGTCTTGCGGCATCGACGCGTGCCTTATCGATATTCGCAGTGCGCACATCACGTGAGGCATCGCTGTTTGCACCCGTCGAAGGTGCATTCGAGCACGGCGCCAAAGCACCAATAATACCTATAAGTGCGAGTAAGGCGAGCGCAACATGGGTTTTGCGTTTCACGGCTGCTCCTTAATAGCTAGTTGCCTGTCTGGCCAATCGATGCTTAGCGCTAGGCGTCCCTAAGAAATATCAACGCCACCCGATAGGTCTCTTTAGGGCCGCGTCCTCAGCATCGTCTGAATATAGGTCGGGTCCTTTTTATGTGTCATCTCGATAAGCTTATCGTTCGATGCCAGCGCATATGCAAACCAATACCGGGGACCGGTCGTCGACGCGAGAATCTTTGTACGCGGTTCGTCACCTTGAATCTGTCGTAAAGCCTCCGTCTGCGTGCCCGAAGTGATCGAGCTTTCATTGAAACAGATAAAGACATGCTGGGCATAAATGCGGTAATAGCCATCCCTTGAGTAATGCATCCGCCGTTCTTCTTCGTCTTTCGGCAGGCCCTTTTCGTCTATATCTCGCCCGACCTTGCTATCTGTGACAAAGCGAGCCGCGCCGTCATAATCAAGGCGCAGTCCGCCTTCGGCTCTGGACTGCGGTGTGTCGCCGCTTGCCCCGTGCTGGTCGGCTTGTTTCTTATAATACGGGCGCATCTTTCTGAGCACTTTTTGAGCTTCCATGAGTATAGGCCCAAACTCGGCATCGGGTGGGATTATCCACCAAATCTCCCTGCCGCCGTCGATAAAAGTGATTCTTATTGGCACCGGGATTTTGTCGCTCAATGGGTTGCCCTCGAATCTCTCCATGGCTTTTGCGGATGCGCGCTGTTCGGCAGAGTCCCAGGGTTGGCCAATGACCTTGCCGGTATGGGCATCGACGAGAACTTCCTGACCGGTGATGCGGATGAACCAGATCGGCCGGAACTCGGTCGTCTTTGCATCATCCCGTCCGGTTTCGACGGTTTGTGACTGGTAGATCAGGCGGGTCTGGCTGACCACGATACCGTAACGCGACTATATCTTAGGGGCATAGCGTTTGACAGCCGCGGCGACAGCCTCTTCGGGGCTTACGATAGTTTGAGGTTTGCCGCTGCTGTGTATCGTGTGCCAGGCTCTCGAATATCGCGCTACTCCGAGCGCATCGATTACGATCTCGATTTTATCCGACTCGATGGGGATATCTCTGAAGCGGTGGTCGTAGGTGATGGAATACCAGAGGGTCTTGCCGACGGGGTCGACCATTTTGCCGTTCTTTACGATACGGATGTTGCTCGTGCCGGGAGTTGCTTTTCGCCTGGCATCTTCTGGGATGCCGCCGTGCGACTCGACGTACGCCTCGGTACCTTCAACAGCATCTTTCTCGGTTATCATGTCCCGGGCAAAGATCATTTTCACATCCGGCTCCATTATGCCCTTGGGTAAGATTCCGTACGATCTATATTCTTTCGGGTTTGAGAACATGATCCCGCCGTTATTTTCCCGAGCGAGCGTTCCCGTCTCCTCGCCGGTTATATCCCACATCTCTTGTGTTGGCTGAGCATTTGAAAGCTTGTCGCTGCGCACCCCGGAGAGACTCAAATCCGGGGTGCGCAGGAGAATTTCAGTTTTCGGCTGTGCTTTGCCGCCACCCGCTGTAAACCAGCCGACTACCTCGTCGTCGGCAAACCCTTCGGTCTTTACCGATAAGGTAGGTAGACTCTTGGGATAGGATATGTTTCGCACCGCAAACCGCACCTCACGATCGTCGATGAACGTTGTTTTAGGGAAGGTCGCGGTCATGTTCTGGTTCTTTGATTTGTCCACCTGTGTATTTTCGGGCTTCGCTTTGCTTGTGCAAGAAGTCGAGGTGAACACGAGGGTCAAGACCGAAATAAGGACGAGTAAGCCCAAGACCCGTTGCTTCATGCGTGCTCCTTGATTGGTTGTTTATGACTAAAAGGATTGGGTGACTTACTTGTAAGCGGTTTGTCACTATCATATTAACATGAACATAATCTACAACAAAGAGGTTGTTCCTGAGCAAGTGTCGACAGCCGTGAGCTAACCCTAAGAAGTGTTCCATTACCCCTATGGTGGGCTCAAAACCTGAGTTCGGGCCTATAATAATTTGATCTACCCCTCAGCCAGCTCATCCTTCTTATAGAGAACGTAGCTTATCTCTTCGACTTCTTTGGCAGTGCCGATTAGTTTACGCAGCTCATCCTGCGAGGCGGGGTCGTCGAGAAGTTCTTTTAGGAGACGGCTGTTGACGTCGATGATGTTGTCCCAGAGACCGCGCGGCTCGAGAAGCGCGCGCAGCTTTTCGACGTTGTAGTGGGTGGTACGACGAGGCTGCCTGCCGACGCTGCCTCGCGCACCCTTTATCGATGTCACGCTGTTTGCTTCGCAGTAATCATGGATGATTCGCTGCAGCCCGGCAAGTCTCGCGCGGCCGGTGTTAATCTGCTCGACCAGCTCGAAATAATCGTCGACTACCTTTTCGATCTTCGTCGCGCTTTTCTTAAGCTCGTCAAGTGCATTCACGCTGTTAGGTGCCGGTGGCGTGGTTGTCTTAGCGGTAGAAGTCACAGCAGTTTTGCTCCCCGAAATCTTACCGTTCTTGGCCGCTTTTGCCAGCATGACGGGATCGTTTGCGTGCAGCGGGCAAATCTCGATAAAATCGCACCACGGGCAGAGTGGGTTTTTGAATGGCGTGAATTTCTTGTCACTGATGTTTTTAGCCACCGAGTGTATTGTGGCCTGTGCCTTAGTAATATCCGTCTTCGTCTTTCTCGTGCTGACTTTCTCGTTCGGCACTAAAAAGTAGAGGGTAAGTTTCTTGGGGGCCACCCCGTAGAGCTTCTCCGCCGCCATGTGATAGATGGGAAGCTGCAGGTCGGTATTGAGCTTCGACTTCGGCGGCAGCTTGGCGTTGGTCTTATAGTCGATTATCTCGATATCGCCGTTTTCCTCTTGGTCGACGCGGTCTATGACGCCGCTAAGCGTGACCCCGTCAAAATCGAGATAAAACCTCTTTTCTATCGCGAGAGGAACCGCAAAAGAGGGAAGGTTATCGCTGTAAAATTGCGAAAGAATAGCCTGGCCTTTCGTCTTATACTCCTGCTCCAGGGTCTCGCTCTCATATCCCTCAGTCAACCACACCCTGTCGAGTTCGCCGAGCAATTCTTCGAGGCTGTAGGGCTCGGGCTTATCTACACGGTAAAAAAACTCGAGCGCCGAGTGGATGCTGTTGCCGAAGCTCAAGTAGTGCGAGGGTTTGGTCGGTAGCCTATCGACGTATGAATATTTATAAGAGAGCGGGCATTTCTGATATGTTGAAATGGCTGAATAACTTAGTTTCACTTATGCTCCCGTGCTGCAGCTATTGGTTGATGTACCTGATTAAGTGTACCGAAGGGTATGGAGAGGGTCAAGGATGATGGAGAGCGGACAAGCCGGTGCCGTGCCGGGCGTCCTGGGCGTGCCAAGGTCGGCCGCGCGGATATGGCGACAAGGGTCGATGAACCTGATACCCTGATATTATGGAAAAATATTTACTTAAAACCATGATTTTAACCTTACTCGTTTGCGTGCTGGCGACAGGCATGGCGCTCGCCGTCGAATCCGAGTCCGATTGGAAGACCTATGAGACCGAGCACTTTGTTATCCACGCCTCTACCAGGGCGAACGTCGAGGAAATCGGTCGCCTAGCGGAGGCCACGTATAACGGTATGTCGGTCCGGTACAACGATTCTAACCAGCAGAAAATCAATCTCTATATCTATTCGAACCGCTCGGCGTTTCTTAAAGAGAGTCCATCGGCAGAGGCGGCGGGTTATGCATCACCCGGCAACAACCTCATAGCGATTCTCCAAGGGGCGGGGAATTCGACCAAAACGCTTATCCATGAGATAAACCACATCATCTTCTTGAGTAATGTCACCAGGATAGAAACGGTGCCGCATTGGTTCATCGAAGGCCTTGCCCTCTACGAGTCGCAGCCCGGTGCCGAGGTCGCCGAGCTGGAGAAATATGCGCTTGCTCGCGATATCCCCGATTTTATCGAGCGGGGGAGGGGCAACGACGATGGCCCCGCGACCAGTCGCGAGTATGCCGACGGCTATCTAAAGGTAAATTTCATCGTTGACAAATTCGGCCGTGATAAGCTCTACGAAGCGATAGGCAGGCTTCAGCGGGGCGCGGCATTCGACCGGGCGCTTGTCGAATCACTCGGCGTCGGCGAGGAGGAGCTCAATACCACATGGACCGATTATGCCCGCGGGCAACGCGTCAGTATTTGGCTGATGCAGCTCCGCGATATCGGATGGTACGTCATGACGGCGCTTCTCATATTAGCGATCTTCGTCTTCCCGATACAGCGCTACCGCCACATGCGTGCTATGGATGACGATGATGATGAGGAAGAAACGATCTTACGTGTCGATTAAAAAACCGGTTGCGCAGAGTCGAGCTTTTTGCTATCATGATTAAGGCCTTTAAATCTAGTCCTGTGAGGCTGGCAAGGATGGTAATAGAATACAAGTCTGTTTCGGTCGACCAAACCCGAGTTTGCCTACCTTCCTGCAGCCACGCAGTGAGGGTATTTTTTATGTCAGTATTTATGTCGAAATGGGAGCAATAGATGACATTTAAGGCAAAAGCATTGGTAATGGATAACGATGAGATGTGTCGCGCCATCACCCGAATAGCCCATGAGATTTTAGAGAACAACCGCGGCGCGGAGAACCTGGCATTGGTGGGAATCCGCAATCGTGGTATTTTTTTTGCCCGCAGGCTTGCAGAAAAGATTAAAGAGATAGAAAACGTCGAGTTGCCGGTAGGAGAGCTCGACGTCACCTTCTACCGTGACGACGTCGCGGTCTATTCGAGCCCGGAGACATACAAGACCGAAATTCCATTTGACGTAAACGGCATGACTATCGTCCTCGTCGACGACGTGCTCTTTACCGGGCGAACAACACGTGCTTCGATGGATGCGCTGATGGATTATGGACGGCCGGCAGCGATACAGCTCGCGGTGATGATAGACTGTGGCCATCGCGAACTGCCGATACGCGCCGATTATGTGGGAAAGAATCTGCCGACCGCCCTCAAGGAGAGGGTGCATGTCAATGTGGTCGAAGTCGACGACGTTGACTCGGTAATCATTGGAGAAGAAGAACAGGAGTAGGGCAGGAGCGACGTATGGAGCTGGCACCTAGATACGAAGAGAGCGAAGCGCGCTACGAAGACCGGGAAAAAAAGAAGCGGGGCTTAGGCCAGAAGGATTTGGTCAGCATCGACCAATTGTCGAGTGACGACATCATCCTCATCCTCGACATGGCCGAGTCGTTTAAGAAGATTTCAGAGCGGCCCATCAAGAAGGTTCCCACACTCAGGGGCCGCACGGTGATCACGCTCTTTCTCGAGCCCAGCACTCGCACGCGGACATCGTTCGAGCTGGCCGCCAAGCGTCTCAGCGCCGATACGGTCAACATCTCGAAGAGCA
>JASEGT010000058.1 GCA_030018005.1 Actinomycetota bacterium | reverse complement strand
GGCTTTCGCCCATTGCGCAAAATTCCCCACTGCTGCCTCCCGTAGGAGTCTGGGCCGTGTCTCAGTCCCAGTGTGGCCGATCACCCTCTCAGGTCGGCTATCCATCGCAGCCTTGGTAGGCCATTACCCCACCAACAAGCTAATGGACCGCGGGCCCATCCTAAACCAGCGGACTTTTCGTCACATAGACATGCGTCAACGTGACCTCATCCGGTATTAGCCCCGGTTTCCCGGAGTTATCCCAGGGTTTAGGGTAGGTTACCCACGTGTTACTCACCCGTTCGCCGCTAAGCACTTTCTCAATCCACTCCGAAGAACTTCATGAGACTGCTCCGCTCGACTTGCATGTGTTAAGCACGCCGCCAGCGTTCGTCCTGAGCCAGGATCAAACTCTCCGTTGAAATTGTGTGCAGTCACAAGGACCGCAAACTTATTCTTAAAGAGCCTGAAAGCTCATTAAAAAACATGTAAACTTGTCGCTCGCTTATCCCAGGAGTTTGCACCCCCGCGAGAGCGAGCTGACGGGTATCACGATTAAAATCGTGATGTGTTAATTCATCTTTACCTTACTGGCATTTCCACTGTTCAGTTTTCAAAGACCAAGAAGTCAACAACAGACGGTACTTTACCACGCTGTTTTAAGCGTGTCAACCATCCCTAGACAAAAAAATTCGCTGTGGAGTTTTTATCTCACACAGCGACAAGTAAAGCCACATGGTTGCTTTTGCAACCTTGCTAAGTATCTTTACACTTGTCGCCTCCGAGATAAATTGTAAGCAATATCCCACAACTCCACGGACAAATAGTATTGCCTGCCGCACCGGCAGCATAAATACTATACCACCGGATACACTCGATGTCAATCGGTTCGCTCCGAATTATTGACCCGTTTCGAACCTTTTTTCACGTGCCCTACGGCCTTGCATAGAGTACTTTACCACGTCCAGATTAATAGTCAAGTACCCTATCGCAAAAACTTACGGAAAGCTACGAATAATGCGTTGAGTGTTGCGCCAAACCGGGCCATCCATATATTGTTAGCCTGAACGGCGCCGGTTTACAGTCGAGTAAAAGGCACGTATTGTCCGAGGGGCCGGTGCATGTTCACAGCAAGGGCAAATCGAGGCACTGCTTCGCCGGGAGGGATTGTTTTCGTCCCAGTTGGCCAATTGGCGCTGGACGCACCAAAGGGGCGCACTGTCGACCCTAAAAGACGACAAACGCGGGCACAAACAAGCCGCCCGTCCGTTTGAGGCTGAAAACGAGCGGCTTAAAAAGATATAATCTTCTAGTTGAACATTGTCTCAACAAATGTTCTTAGATCACTTAGTTTTACGTCTTCACCTTCACCATGAACTGTGTATTTAATTCCTTTCTCATACCATCCGATTACGCTGTTGTATTGATGCTTTACGCTTGGTTCTCCGGGTATTTCTTGCTCACCCTTTTCGATTTCAAAAGCCGGCATACCGGCAATATTGGTTAACTTCACAATACCGGGCATCTCTTTTGCGGCCGTAGCATAATCATCAGCGTTATCGCTCGGATCTATCGTGATTACAATCTTACCGTAGTCAAGTCTTATACCCCTATGCGCCCTGGGAAACTTCTTCACCTGCACACCTTTTAAAGTAACGCCAGGCGGTGACTTAGGCACACGAGGAATAAAATCAACCATTTCTTTAGCAACACCAATCGTAGCCACTTCCGTGTAAAACATCTCGACTGGTGGTGTAACGAATTTATCTGGATTTTTTGCTTCGCTCTCGACTCCGGTCCCGGACGCTATCGACTCACCTAACCGCTGTCCGCTTAAGCCAACAGGCTTAGCGTCAATTCCATTAAGGCTAATAATTAGCCCTGTTGCCATCAACACTCCAAGCCCTAGAAACACTAGTGGCTGGATAGAACGCTTATATTTCTTCATGATAATCACTCCATCTATTGAACTAATGTCCACCACTCGGTTCTCGAACCCCAGGGGTCATAATAAGGATCGTCTTGCGCAAAACTTATTGACTCCCACAAATACCATCTGTAGTCTGAACCCATTTTTGCCAAGTTCTTAAAATGGGTATCAACTCTTGCTACATCTTGCCATCTTTCCATGCCTGTATGGGCATATCCATACCGAAAACCCGTGTCATACCATGTCCACTTATAGGTTGTATTAAAGTAGATATCAAAATCGTCGCCATATTTTGAAGGTGATTGAATTCTCCATCTGTACCATGTGTTATTAGAACACAATCCCAGTTCCTGTGTGGTGAGCACTCCATTCCATTTTTTCACAGTAAATACATACGGCCCCTTGTATGTTCCATTAGAATATCTATCTTTTGTCCAACCTATCTCCACACCATTATAATTATCAAATAGCAGATAGACGGAATTAACAACAAAATCGTAGGGATCATTGTTGGTGCCAAGCGTTACGGTACCGTCAACATAATTATCTGCATAAGTACCATACCATGTTGCCGATCTAAGATCGGTACCGGTAATCCATTTTTTGGCAGCAAGTGCAGTTGACGGCAATGCTAGCAACACGGCTAACACAAGCAACATTAAAGCTTTTAACTTCATCAAAATACCTCCTTGTTCTCAATTATTTAAGCCATTAAGATTCATTCTAGATCGCCTACCTTTAAGAGCTTTGGGGTTAAGCCGCTAGGCGAGTCCCAGTGCGCTGAGCCTCCTTCCACATTAGTTCAAGCAATAGCTAATCTGTAATACTATATTATCGCTGTTGCGCTTAGCATCTCTGCACGATTGCTATTGTTTATTATCTAATTCTTTCGAAGCATGAATTTTCGACGAAGACATATTTGTGGGCTCAGCTAGGTTGCGTTCAGCACGCCAATCAAGAATTTAGCCAATAAATCACCTCCTTGATTAGTTTCCTGATATCTCGCATGCGCTTGTAATAATATAGCCAGAGAGAGAGAGTTCTTGTCAACAAGTATTTTGGGCGTAGCATATAGTTTGTGTTGGTTTCGTTAATATGAACACTATTTACAGGATGGGCATATTTATGCAAAAGCTGCCCAGCTTTGAAAACTGGCACTACGGACAACGTCAATCACAGTGGACAGTCAGGTGAAGCTTTACGCTGAAGGATAAGTGCGTAAGGCATAACGGAGGTACGCCTAACTAACACGGGGAGCTTTAAGTGAGCGTTGCCGCATCGAAAGCACGCGCCGCTCCAAGACAGCATCGCAAAACAAGCTGGCGCCTAAGCTTTGATTTTCGCGATACGCCGCTTGCCTGCCTGTAGGATGTCTCCAGTCTTGGGTGAGACTTCGAGGTTGGCGTCGGTGATTTGCTCGTCGTTGTATTTGACGGCGCCGCCTTCGATGAGCCGGCGGGCTTCGCCGTTGCTCTTTGCAAAATCCGCCGCGGTCAGGAGCTTGACTATCCATACGCCGCCGCCGTCGGCTAGCATATCGGGCGTGACCTCTATCTCGGGGATGTCGGCGCCGATTGCGGCGAGACGCTCGGCTGCGGTCGCCCCTGCTACTTTTTTGAACTTGGCGTTGAAGATGCCCTCGGCTTCCTCGGCCGCGTCAGGCGAGTGGTAGAGCGCGATAATCTCTTTAGCAAGACGCCTCTTTATAACATTGGGATGGAGCGACCCGTCCGCGAGCCCTTTTTCGAGCGCGTCGACCTCGTCGCGAGTGAGGTCGGTGCAGAGGCGGTAGTAGCGCACCATCACGTTATCGGGAATCGACATAAGCTTGCCGAACTGCTCGTCGGGAGCCTCGGTGAGACCGATATAGTTACCCTTGGATTTGCTCATACGCACAACGCCGTCGGTTCCTTCGAGTATCGGCATGGTGATGACCGCTTGGGGTTCCTGCTCCGCCCAGCGCTGAAGGTCGCGCCCGGCGAGCATATTGAACTTCTGGTCGGTGCCGCCTATCTCGACATCGCTTTCGAGTTCGACCGAATCATAGCCCTGCATAACGGGATAGAGAAACTCGTGGAGGCTGATTGGCACCTGTGCGGTGAAACGCTTGGTAAAATCGTCGCGTTCGAGCATGCGCGCCACCGTAAACTGCGCGCAGACCTTAAGTACCCTGTCAAAGGGCATCGCCCTGAACCAGCGGCCGTTGTAGTCGAGGATGGTTTTGTCACGGTCGAGGATCCTAAAGGCTTGCTCGGTATAGGTCTTGGCGTTTTCATCGATGGTCTCAGGCGCGAGCTGCGGCCTGGTGGAGGAGCGCTCTGTGGGGTCGCCTACCCGCGCGGTATAGTCGCCGATGAGGAGTTGGACGGTGTGGCCCAGCTCTTGGAACTGGCGAAGCTTGCGCAGGGTGACGGCGTGGCCGAGGTGAAGGTCTGGTGCGGTAGGGTCGACACCGTACTTTATCTTTAGCGGTGTGTTCGTCTCGATGGCTCGCGCCAACTTTGCTTTGAACTCATCGAGCGGGACTATCTCTTCCGCGCCGTCTTCTATTATATAGAGCTGCTCCTCAACCGATTTCATCCCAACCCCCCGTGCATGGTCTCTTCGCGATATAAAAACATTAGAATCGTAACACCTATATATAGATATGTCCAGGTTGAAGGCGACTAACGCGCATGGCTGTATATGACTGGACCGAGTTATCGCCCGCCCCCGACGGCTCCAGGATTCCGCCCGAAACAACCCGACTTCTTAACCGCTTACTTAACCACTAAACAATCCCGTTATGTTATAATCCATCAAGGTAAAACATAAAGCACAATGCCGGTGGAGTAATGTCTCGATCGAGAATCAAAAGAGCGAAGAAGCGCGCTCATCGCAAGCGTAAGACCCACATAATCGTAGCGCTCGCCGTATTGACTATAATCCCGATAATCCTGGTGAGCCTTGGAGGCCTGGTCGCCGCAGCGGCTGTCTTTACCAACCTTCCAAAGATCAACAACCTCGGCGAAGTCCAAGACTGGCAGACGACGAAGGTCTTCGCGGCGGACGGGACGCTCCTCACCAACTTCTATTACGAGCAGGACCGCGTAAGCATATCCCTCTCCGAAATCCCCATCCATATGCAACAGGCCGTAATCGCCATCGAGGACGAGCGGTTTTACAAGCACAAAGGGTATGACCCGGAAGCCATCGGCCGCGCATTTTTCACGAACCTTTCGAGCGGGCACGTCGTCGAAGGGGCGAGCACCATAACGCAGCAGTATATAAAGAACACCGCGATTAGCCGCGAGAAGACCTTCGACCGCAAGATAAGGGAAGCTTACCTCGCCTACCAGCTCGAAGAGAAATACACGAAAGAGCAGATTCTTGAGAAGTATCTCAATACTATATACTTCGGCCATAGCTGGTACGGGGTCGAAACGGCGTCGCTCAATTACTTCGGCAAGAAGGCTAAAGACCTCACCCTCGTCGAAACATCGCTTCTCGCCGGGATTATCAAGTCGCCGAACAACTACTCGCCGTACACGAAACCGGTCGAGGCAAAAGCGCGCCGGGACCTCGTCCTTACGCAGATGGCGCGCCTTAAATTCATCTCGCCCGAGCAGTATAAACAAGCAACGGACACGCCGCTGCAAATCAAGCCGATAAGCAAGCCGTCGACGGTCGCCCCATACTTCGTAGAAGACGTCAAACAACAACTCATCAAAAAATACGGGGCCAACGTCGTCTTCAAGGGCGGTTTGCGCGTATATACGACTATCGACTTGAAGATGCAAAAACACGCCGAAGACGCCGCGTGGTCTGCTTTGAACAGACCGACCGACCCATCGGTCGCGCTCGTCGCGATAGAGCCGAAAACCGGTTATGTGAGAGCGATGGTGGGCGGGAATAACTTCGAGGAGAGCAAGGTCAACCTGGCTTTGCGCCGCCGCCAGCCCGGCTCATCGTTTAAGACATTCGTCTTTACCTCGGCAATTGAAAACGGCATCTCGCCGTACCAGACATACAGCTCAGCACCGGCGGTCTTCGATATCCCGGGCAGCATACCCTGGAAGGTCAACAACTACGTCGAAGGAAGCGGCGGCCCACCGATGAACATCCGCGAAGGGTTGGTGAGGTCGGTTAACACTGTTTACGCGAGGCTTATGATGGATGTCGGGGCGGAGAACGTCGTGGAGACCGCGCGAAAAATGGGCATCACCAGCCAGATAAACCCAAACCCGGCAATAGCGCTCGGAGGGCTCACTTATGGGGCGACACCGCTCGAAATGGCGAGCGCATACGGGACGCTGGCCAACGGCGGCAAACACACCAGGCCGATATCGGTCATCAAAATCACAGACGCGACCGGAAACATCATAGAGGAGACAAAACCCAAGCCGGAGCAGGTCATAAACGAAGCCACCGCCTACTTGGTAACCGATGTGCTTGAGGACGTTATGCGCAGGGGAACGGGAACCCGTGCGAGAATAAGCCGGCCGGCCGCGGGTAAAACGGGCACCGGCCAAGAGTATAGAGATGCCTGGTTCTGCGGCTACACGCCCGACCTTTCCGTTGCCGTGTGGGTAGGGTATCCCAAAGGCCAGATATCGATGAAGAACGTTCATGGGATACGCGTCTCAGGAGGTTCCTTCCCCGCTCAGGTTTGGGGTAAGTTCATGTCGAGCGCCCTTAAGGGCAGACCGTATTCGAACTTCACCAAACCAAAAGGCGGTATCGATTATACGAGCGTCTGTTCCGAAACCGGCTTGCTTGCCAATAAATACTGCCCGGATATCGAGAGGCGGCCGTTCCTTAGCGAAAAGACGCCGAAAAAGAAATGCGATAAACACGCCAAGCCAAGCATCATGGAGATACCGAATGTCGTCGGCCTCAGCGAGAAAGAGGCCGTGGGGCGCCTCGAGAAAGTACACTTCGGTTATGCGGTCGTATACTCTGTCGACAACCACGCGCCGCGCGGCATAGTCGCGAGCCAGACGCCGGCGAGCGGCGAGAGGGCACGCCAGGGCGCCACAGTTCAGATTGTTGTTAGCGCGGGCTCGACCGAGCAGAAGATAAAGGTACCCGATTTGGTAGGCCTGGATGAGCAGCAAGCCAGGGATAGATTGCAGGAGATTGGTTTGAAGGCTATCGATATCACCGCGACACCCTACATGGAGGCGAAAGACAAACGCGACAAGGTCATCTACCACAACCCGGCGGCCGGCACCGAGCTCCAATACGGCCAGTCGGTGACGATTTACGTCAACCGGAAGCATTAAGGAATGTGCTGGGACTGATGGTTCTTTTCAGCACTAAAGCCCTGAGCTACGAGAAACCCCGAGCCGCAGACGGCCTTTTACTATTCAACCACCCTTTAGAATAGCTGGTTCTCGCTCGATTGAGCGGCGGCATTTGGATTCTCAATCCCTAAATGCCGGCAAGCCCTCTCTGTGGCAACACGGCCGCGCGGCGTGCGCTGGATAAACCCGAGCTGTAAAAGATACGGCTCGTAGACATCCTCCAGGGTCTCGGTCTCCTCGCCGATAGACGCGGCGAGCGTGTTTAAGCCCACCGGGGCGCCGGCGAACTTCTCGATGAGAGTAAGGAGTATCTGGCGGTCGGTCCGGTCGAGGCCAAACTCATCGACCTCGAGAAACGCGAGCGCCTTGTCGGCGATTTCTTTGGTTATATGGCCGTCACCCTTCACTTGCGCGTAATCGCGAACCCGTTTTAGGAGCCGGTTGGCGACGCGCGGCGTTCCGCGCGAGCGGCGAGCGACCTCTAGTGCTCCGGCGGCATCGATAGCGACATCTAAAATCGCCGCCGAGCGCTTGATTATCTCGTCCAGCTCGTCGTTGCCGTAGTAGTCGAAACGGCAGTTTACCCCGAAGCGGTCACGCAGCGGCGAGGTAATCAAACCCTGCCTCGTCGTCGCGCCGACCATGGTGAAATGGGGCAGCTCGAGGCGGAGCGAGCGTGCCGACGGGCCTTTTCCTATAATGATATCGAGCTCGAAGTCCTCCATCGCCGGGTAGAGTATCTCCTCGACTTGGCGGTGCAGGCGGTGAATCTCGTCGATAAAGAGGACGTCACTCGGTTGGAGATTGGTAAGGATGGCCGCCAAATCCCCCGCCCGCTCTATCGCCGGCCCCGACGTTACCTTTATGCCAACCCCAAGCTCGTTTGCGATGATGCCCGCGAGCGTCGTCTTGCCCAGGCCCGGGGGGCCGCTCAGCATGACATGGTCGAGCGCCTCACCGCGATTTTTCGCCGCCGCGATAAAGAGGTCGAGCGAATCTTTGACGCGCGCCTGCCCGATAAATTCATCGAGGCGCTTAGGCCTGAGCGTCCGCTCGTAATCGACATCGTCTTCGGTAAAGGATGTGCTGATAATCCGGTCGTCCATACTGCTCCCTATCTAGACACTAGAAGCTGACTAATAAAAGACAGCGTTTAGCGATTATCACATTTTATGCTTTAGCAAGCCGCTTCAGAGCGTGCTTAACCAGTAGCTCGACAGTGACACGTTCGCCGTCGGACGCAAACCCGTCCAGGGCTTTGCGCGCCTCCTGCGGCGAGTACCCGAGGCTTAAGAGCGCCCCGCGCGCCTCGTCATAGGCCGAGCGGTCTTCTTTGGCCACCGCGCCCATCAGGCTCGTTTCCGGTAACGTCAGCTTCTCTTTCAACTCAAGAATGAGGCGCTGCGCACCTTTCTTCCCGATACCGGGAATCGATGTGATGAGCGCCACGTCCTCGTTTATTATCGCATGTTTGAGCGAATCGACGTCGAAAGCCGAGAGTACCGCAAGCGCGACCTTGGGGCCGATACCGCTTACACTTATGAGACGCTCGAAAAGCTCGCGCTCGGGCGCACTTGCGAACCCGAAGAGCTGGAGCGCGTCTTCGCGCACATGGAGGTAGGTGTATATAAAGACCGGCTCGCCGAGGGACGGCATGGCCGTCAGCGAGTTGTTCGACATAGCGAGCCTGTAACCCACTCCAGCCACATCCACCTCGATAGAGCCCGGGCTCTTGTCTTCGAGCCGTCCCCTAAGAAACGCTATCATCCGACACTCTCCTGGCAATCTCATTTGACTTGTGCGAGTGCGCGTGGCAAATCGCCAGTGCCAACGCATCGGCGGCATCGTCCGGTTTCGGGATTTCGGTAAGGTTGAGGATGGCTTTTACCATCTGCTGCACCTGAGCTTTCTCGGCACGTCCGTAGCCGACCACAGCCTGTTTGACCTGAAGCGGCGTGTACTCGGCCACCGGCAATCCACCATCGGCGGCCACCAGAAGGCAGACCCCGCGCGCTTGTCCTACCGCGAGCGCTGTCCGCACATTGACGTTGAAAAAGAGCTGCTCGACCACAAAATAATCCGGGCGATGCCTCGCGATAAGGTTCTTTAAGCCGTCGTAGATTTGCTGGAGGCGCACCTCGGCCGCGGTCTTGGCGTCGGTCGAGACGATACCGTAATCCTTGACCTTGAAGCGGTTCCCTATGTGTTCGATGACGCCGTAACCGGTGGTAGCGGTTCCCGGGTCGATTGCGAGAATTATCATCGGCGACCCCGTCTTTGACTATGTTAGGTTTGCATGCTGGACAAAATCTGCTAATGCTTCTTCAATGCTTTATTGTAATGTAAACGTCCGGGGGAACATAGCCCGGGCGCACTCGAACATCTGTTTGATTGTAGCAAAAAAACAGCCAAGCGCAAAGGCCTGGCTGTTTTACGTCGTCTTTGTTGTTTTTGATATAGTCACCCCTGAAAGCCAATATTCAAAGTTGTTTTATACAACAGCGATATCCACATCAATGTAACCCTTAGTCCCAGCGCCAAAATCTGACGGCAATTACAGAGCATAGCAGCCCGAAGCCGGCAAGCGCCGTAAAACTTGCCCCCATTGAGACTATACCGGGATAGCCGACTATGATTTGCCTGTATAAATCGGCAAGGTATGTCAATGGGATTACGAACGAGACTTTATTAACCACAGCTGGCAGCATATCCGATGTAAAAAAGATGCCCGATAAAAACATCATCGGGAAGTTAAAGACTTGCGTTATTGACCCCGCGCTCTCAACCGTCGATGAGATGGCAGATATCATATAACCCATTGCCACAAAGGTAAGATTGCCGACAATGACTGCGAGCAATAGTAATAATAAGTTATCTGGCACCGGTATATGCAAAGTAGCCATCCCTACTCCCAGAAATAAGGTGGTCTGGATTATTCCGAGCGTCAAGCGCCAAGCCGTTAAACCTAGCATAAGCTGAGTCGGTGATAGCGGCGTCGCCCCCATCCTAAGAAAAATCTTGTTCTGCCTTTGCTGTACAATAGGGACAGCAGTAGCAAATAGGCCCAACCATAGGACAGATAGAGCCAGGAAGTTCGGCAGATAGAATTCTGCGAGAGATTTCTTCTTAGGTAGAGATGATATCGGCCTTATAGCGAGCGTTGGCTTTACTTCGGCGATACCCATGTTGATCTCCGCGAGCATAGACCGTACCACCTGAACGCCAATTCCGATCGATTTAGCCCTGTTTGGATCGTAAAATACGGTGACCTTTTTCAATTCGTTGCGGGCGATTGCGCGGCTGGTCCCATCAGGAAGAACTGCCACTACGTCCGCCTCACCTTTTCTTAAAGCCTCCATAGCATTGCCTTGAGACGTTTTCTCTACCTCCAACCTGCCGCTATAATCCCCCTCGAGAAGCTCTTTCACGATGGCGCGGGAAATGGCTTCATTATCGTTATTTACAATGATTAATCGAATCTTCGCATCATCGGCTTTCGAGAAGATCATACTAAAAAACGCAGCGAGAACGACGGGCAGAATAAGCGTGATGATGAGAGCGGTTCGATCTCTCCAAAATATTTTCGCTTGAGTTACGTAGACCTCAATCAGTGTTTTCATGATTCAATACCCCTGTTCGTTAGCTTTAAAAATACATCCTCTAATGTACCACGGCGAACGATGATATCGCCGATCTCTGTGTTGGATAAACCTTCCTTTAAGAGGAAGCTGAGTGCTTCTTGCTCCTTTTCAGAGACAACAATAACCCTATCTCCCTTAATCCAATGATTGAGTAAACCTGGTAGTTTAGCGATCTCTTGCCCAGAGATATTCCCCTTATAAGTAAATTCAATAGATTTTTCACCGATGTGTCTCCTGATTAGCTCATCGGGAGTCCCAAGCTCGATGATCCTACCGCGATCTACCACCGCAAGTCGGTCGCACAGCCTCTCCGCTTCATCCATGTAATGGGTAGTTAAGAAGACAGTTTTTCCTCTGTTCTTTACCGCCAAAATGATATCCCAGAGATCACGCCGAACCCGCGGATCAAGACCTGTAGTCGGCTCGTCTAGAAACAGTACATCGGGGTCGTTTACCAGGGCAATCGCCAAAGAAAGGCGCTGGTACTGGCCGCCCGATAGGTTCCTCACTTGGGATGATGATTTCTCTGCTAAATTGACCCAAGCAATGACATTATCTATAGGCAAAGCCTTCTTAAAGAAACTAATATACATGCTGAGGGTTTCTTTTACGGTCAGCGTTGGAAAAAGCCCTGTGCTCTGAAGTTGAAGACCTATCTTCTCTCTGATCTGGTTTTTCTTGGCATAAGTCTCACCAAGAATTATAATCTCCCCAGAATCGGGAGTACGAATGCCTTCCAGGCACTCGATCAGGGTCGTCTTGCCAGCACCGTTCGGACCAAGAAGCCCGAATATCTCCCCTTTGTCCACGGAAAACGTAATTCCATCGATTGCTTTAACGTCGCCGTATGTTTTTCGTACGTCGACGACTTCGACTGCAGCCAGGTTTTCCACCCCCCTAACATCGCTATCATGATAGAGGCCCAGAGAGGCTCTCAGCCCTGTGTCGGACTCTAGGGTATCTATCGCAACTATTCTACGTATAGACATGAGCCGTTTCAGCCAATTAATTTTAGCCTCAATCACCTTAACACCATTTTCGGCAAATATCTTTTCTGCATCAACTATGCTCTGGCGGTCCTGAAAGAACCTTGATGCCTGCATGGGCGCTCTTTGGGCAAATACTAAGTGCTTCTGGAATAGACCAACCCACTCAGGTATCTGCTCAAATAATTCGTCTGCCGATGAACTCTGCGGGTTCTCTGCTATTTCATCTATATAGCGCATCCAGTCTTTTTGTATCTGATGCCAGCCCGCTATATCACGACCAGTAGCAACTCGGAATCCACCCAAAGCCATGGGTCTGAGGGGCGCAGGGAATCTTTTATTATGAAAACCTTCGTGTATTTTGACTAGATAATCTTCAAACCGCTCACCAAGCTCCCTGCCTTCGTCTAGGAGTATATTGGGTACGTTATCCTTTTCCTCATTCATCTCTGCTTCCTTCACTCGATTTAACCATCCTTACTAAACGTCTTTTTTGCTGGGGAAGCCATTTTCCCTTATCGTTAATTAGGACAGCGGTAATTATCTCGATCATATCGCCGGAGAGAATATCTCCATCCTCGAGGTCAACGAAAATCTTGCCAAAATAATAGGAGGACCCTGTCTGCTCCTTTACACGTCCCTCGCTGTTCGCAACGACGCTTAGCTCACCGGTACATCTATAATCGAAAATTGCCGCAGGCCTACACGATACGTTCCCTATACCGAGAAACTTTGCCTCAAACCGACCATTCTTGAAGAATGAATTCTCCGAACAGTTCCTGAAATCAAGTTGCGCGCAGGTGCCGGTTACGGTTTGAATCTCCGCAACGTTTCCGATTTGGTTGAACTTATCTAGCGTGGTCCCGATGTGCGAGTTCATCTCCTCGAACCCGATAACGTCCCAGGTCAGCATGTAAAGAAGGTTAACGGAAGGGGTTGACATGAGCGAATCGTAATGAATCCCGGTATCGCTGAAATCTATCGCATAGTTCTCGTCCTCTCCAGGTGCCCTAAAAACCGCTTGCGGAAAGATCTTGTAGTGGTTAAATTTCAATCCTTGAGCAAACGTCCAATCCATAGACTCACAAACAGTTTGCTTATCCTTAGAAGTGAAGCATACTTTTCCCCAAGTAAACTCAAGTGCAGCTAATCTACCGGATAGTGGCTTTATGACACGCTGATACTCAGCCCTCAAGTGCTGTTTCTTAAAGACCTCCCCTTTCGGTGAAAAATAGTCGTTATCCATCGAGATATGGAAGCGCGCTTGACTATCAGGTCTACTATTGTGCTGCAAAAAAAACTGCTTTTTTAGTAGTTTTTTAAGGCGAGCTAAGTCGCCTTGATTTAGTTTTTCTTTTGTAGTTGAAAACAGTCTCATCGTAGACTCACCTCAAATCTTCAGATTAAGCATACTCTCTAAAGCCAGACTATGAACAAGTTTTAGCTATATGCATCGAATAGTTCTTCAGGGGATGGTAATTTGACCACTTTTTCAAAGTAGCTACTTTGAACCTCCCGTAACCGAGTGCGAGCTTTGTCATTATATAAGTATTCCTGAAGAGCGTTTATGCATTTCTTGGGCTCGAACATCGGTACAGTCGCGAACGTCTCGGCATACGCGTTGCCGGCAAATATCGGTTCAAGGAAACGCATCCATCCCCATGGAAAAATTCTAAACGGATGCACGACTCTAACGGACTCAGCCATCTCTCGATACCAGAGGGGCATCTTCGGCATGATATTCTCAAGAACTTTAAAATCGAGCGTTTTTAGATTTTGGAAAAGGATTGACGGCACCTGCAAGAAAACTGCTCGAGAAAGGGTTATCGATATTGCATTTGTGCCACAAAATAGGTCTGCGTAGAATAGTGACTCCTCGTATAGCGAAGAATCCATTCTCTTAAAGTAGCGATAATCGATCTTCTGCGATATGGGAAAGCTCCAACGTCTTGGACCAACGTGTATAACTACCAAAGAATCGCCGACTGCAGACAAGTGCTCGTGAAGTATACGCGGCATCCAGTGTATAAGTGTTCTAATGTGGGTTGATTTACTAATATCAACGTACTCCCAGCCCGAGTTAACGGTAAATATCACTTTTTTGCCGGCGGGAACAGAGAAATGCTCCCTCCACTGGCTGCGCGTATTCTTCGGTGCGCTGAGCGTTGGCTCAAAAAGGCTGCATGTAAAAATCCTGCGATCTGATACGTTAGGTTTGTTAAGTGGGCATGGCCGTATCAGAAAATCGGCATCGAGAATGAGCGATTCTCTCATTTTTACAGGTGGAACGCCGAAAAAATCGCAGATAAAATTCGTTGACTCCCACTCGTACTGATCGAAGCTTCCCACAGGCAACCCACATGATTTCAGATAAGCGAAATCAAACCCGGTCCAGGTGGCAGCGTAATCCATGGTATATGCGTCAGCGCAAACTAAAACCTCTGGTTTCCATTCCGCTAGCAACTTGTCAAAATCTCTACGATTTCCATCTGGATCAGGATTGCTCAGGGATGCGGCAGGTAGCCCCATCGATTCGATATAACGAGCCCCGCTCGGATGGCTTACAAATAGTAATTCGTATCCGTTCCCGTGCAGGCGTTTTAAGGTATTAACTGCTATCGTGATCTCACCATTAGAGAGATGCCCAAGGCCTAGTGTTAGTATCCTCGTCATACTCTCTCCTCTATAGGATTTGCCGAGTTCTCCGGAACCAACTGTGTAAGTATCTCACCAACGCGCGGTAGCATTTGAAGTTGTTCTAAGTAGGCAATCCTCTTCTCGTCGCCTGCATCATCTGCCTCAAAGATAACCCGGTTAATCGATTCCTTTACCGAATCGGT
>JASEGT010000057.1 GCA_030018005.1 Actinomycetota bacterium | reverse complement strand
CTTCAAGCGAGCTACGGGCAAATCGTTGACACTAACGGCATAGCCAGAGCAAAGAGCGGTTTTCCAATGCCTCAAAAGAAGCAAGACCTTGCGCAGAGGTTGGAGCTGATAGCGCGTTTTAAGGCTATTGTTTTAGAAAGAGCTCTAAGCCAAAGAGCCAACGCACCGACTAACAACGGCTCTGACGGAACATCAGTGAGTGACTGCTCATCGACAGCAGACATCGGCACAGACGAAATACCAGCGAATTGCAGTAAGGCTGTAGTTAATAATACCGCCTATGCAACATCGATTAATGGTGGAAGCGCGACAGCTGTGAATCGGTCACGAAATCAAGTCATTCAGATGAAGATCGGCCAAGATTAACCCAACGGTTAATGCAAACACAAAACGTTTGAAAGGAGGTGCATTCGATGAAAAAGACTCTGGTAGTTGTGCTTCTCGTGGGCATACTGGTGCTCAGCATGGCAGGCATCGCCTTTGCCAATCCGATAACGCAGATCGGCTTGATCAACACCGCCATTAAGACCCAGCTTGCAGGGCAAGTTGCAACAGTAGATAACAACGCCGTGGCCTTGTCTGGTCCGGCGGTCGGTGTTGGAGCAGGGCTTGGTTTAGGTGTTGCCGCTAGTCCTGCGACTGCGACCAACTTCGCTGGCAACAGCGTTATCCAGGCGGTCATTCAGTAATGGGGAGGCGAAGCGTGAGGTGTAAAGCCCCTCGCTTCGGGCCTTGGTTCACTAAAGTGGCCGAGAATCTATCTTCTCGGCCACTTTAGTTCTTCATATAGACCCTGCTACCCTACCTGCAGCTGCAAGCGAGCAACCTCTTGTACGCACACCCTTGGACCATTCCTTCATCCCCTTCCACACCTGCCTAGAATCGCGCTCCTTCGAGCGCGTTAAAGCATAGGCAATCGCGCTCTTCGGGCAGCTTTGGAATGAGCGCGAATAAGAGATCCCGCAGCTTATCGTTGTTTTCGGTAAATACTTTGACCACCTCTTCATGCGAGACCGGCGGTATGTCCGCCATGCCCTCGAGACCGACATCGTAGTCGGTGATGAGCGAGATGTTCAGATAGCACATCTCCAGCTCACGCGCGAGATATGCCTCGGGGTACTGGGTCATGTTGATTACTTCCCAGCCGTTCGACGAGAACCACTTGCTCTCCGCGCGCGTGCTGAAACGCGGGCCCTGGATGACGACGACCGTGCCGCCGTTGACGACCGGTATGCCCTGCTCTTTAGCTATATCGTATGTTAAATCGCGCATCGTCCGGCAATAAGGGTCGGCCGCGCTGACATGCGTCGAAATCGGGCCGTCATAGAAGGTATCCCGGCGGGCGCTCGTCCTATCGATAAACTGGTCGCAGATGACGAACATGCCCGGGCGTATCTCGGGTTGCAAGCTCCCGCTCGCGCACGGCCCGATGATGCGCTCGACTCCGAGCGACTTCATGGCATAAAGGTTCGCCCGGTAATTTATCATATGCGGCGGCAACTGGTGGTTTAGTCCATGGCGCGGCATAAACGCCACGTTTTTGCCGCCGATATTGCCGATAGCAACCTTATCGCTCGGCGCGCCATACGGTGTCTCAACCGCCATCTCCTCGACGTTTTCGAGAAACGCGTAAAACCCGGACCCGCCGAATACGCCTATGTCGGCTTTCTTCTCAATCATCGCATGCCTCCTCGGTCAGCTCTAGCCGTCACTCTTACTAAGCAAAACTACACCTTAGTCTAACGTAGTTTCAACCGCTTGTTAACACTGCGGAGTCACTGAGACAACATCGGCAGTGCCGGCGGTAGACCGTCTCTACTCCTAGGAATTCTTTCCCCTAACGACCTTGGCCAGCTCATCGCCTTGCGCCGGGGCGACCTCCACAGCGTTCGCGGGGTCGACGATGCGGATGAGGCGCTTCTCTCCCGAGCCATGGACCCAAGTGGCGACATCGACTTCGCTAGCCGCTTTCGCCTTGCCGTATTTTGCCGTGAGCGCGGCCGCTAAGTAAATCGTCTCCTCCCCCGCGTCGCTCTTCGGAACAACGGTCAGGGGGCCGGGATAGTCCTCGACCTCGAAGAATATATCCCCTTCGCCCGCCGTCTCCAACAAGACCTCGTTCTCCCGCTCATTGCGCGAGACTATGATTAAAACGCCTTCCGTTGAAAGAAAGATACGCCCGACTTTTATCAGGTTTATGTCTTTGACCGATGGCCGTCCTTCCAGCCGAAAGAGGTTGCGCAAGCGTACGGAGAACATCGGGTCGGTCAAGATACATCCGCCCGCAGGTGACGGATAATCCTTGATACCGTACTGCTCCGCCAGCGCCATCTGGGGCTTGCGTGACCGGCCGCTTATCGCCAGAAGACGGTCCCGATCGACGAGCCCTTCCTGCTCGGGGATGGTGGGCTTAAGGCGCTTGGCCGAGAGCGGCCTCAGCACGTAGCCGTCGAGGCCCGACTCGTGCTCGACTATATCGAGCGCCTTTCTGTTTTGGGATTTCGGACGCTCGCCGAGGACTTCTCCGGTGGCGATAAAGTCCGCGCCAATCTCTCGCATTAGCCGCGCCGCGCGCCTAATCATAAGCGCGTGGCAATCTATACAGGGGTTCATGAACCGCCCATATCCATGCTTTGGCTCCTGGAGCACAGTAAGATGCTCGTCGGTAATGTCCACCACATGAAGCGGGATCTTTAGCATCGCCGAGGCTTTTATAGCTTCTTTAGCCGTAAAAAAAGGGGTTATAAACGAAACGGCCTCGACCTCGACTCCCTGCTCCTGAAGGATCTTCGCGGCAAGGATACTGTCGAGACCGCCCGACATCAATACAAGTGCTTTAGCCATATAATAACCGGGCCTCCCACCGGATAAATTCCATTGATGACATCCCGAAAGGACTATGGGATGTCGATATAGTCGCGCTCGCGTTTGTTAAAAACGGCCAGTCGCCGGTACCCGGCCGCGACGGCGAGGCGCAGCGCATGATCGAAATCCATGCCGACCTGGTCGGGGCGGTGCGCGTCCGACCCTAGAGTTATCGGAACACCGGCACTCGCGCAGAGCGCCAAAATCGTCTCGCTCGGATAGACCTCACCCGCGGGCTTTCGAAGTCCGGCCGTGTTTATCTCGACACAGACGCCGGCCTCTTTTATCGCCGCGACCGTATCCTCTAATAAACTTGTTATATCCGTTTCAGGCCGGAAACCGTACTTCTTGATGAGGTCCAAGTGTCCGATGATGTCAAACATCCCGGAGCCTGCAGCCTGCGCCACCAGCCTGAAATACTCTTCGTAGATGGTGTCGATATCTTTTTGGGCATAACCTTCGAGATAGCGGCTGTCATCGAACCCCCAGCCGTCGATGAAGTGAATCGAACCTATGATGTAGTCGAAATCGCACGACGCGAGCAGGGCCGCGGTATCGCCCTCTAAGCCCGGCAGGTAATCGGCCTCGATGCCGAGCTTGACGGCGATGCCGTCAGCATTACCCGCCAGACGATAGACCGCTTGAGCATAGCCCGAAAGCTCGCCTAAGGTCATGGCCAGCGTGGGGTCTTCCTTGGTGAGAAGCGGAAGGTGGTCGGCGAAGCCGAGTTCAAGCAGGCCGAGTTCGCGCGCCCGGTCGACGTAGTCTACCATCTCACCGTCGGCGTGGCCGCAGCGGCTGGTATGGACATGGTAATCAATCATCTTCAAACTCTTTCTCGGTAATTATCTCAAGGCCCGCCTCTCTAAGCAACGCGGCGGCTACACCGTCGCCCTCTACCATATTACCGGAAAAAGTCCCATCATATATAGACCCCGCACCACACGAGGGGCTCCTGCTCTTTAGTATCGCGGCGGACGCGTGGGTTAGCCGGGCAAGAATTAGCATCTGCCTGGCTCCTTGGACAAACTCTTCGGTCACATCCTCGCCGTTCCGGGTGATGACCCGGGCGTTCCCGGTCAATACATCGCAGCCGTCGCCGCCGACTATTTCGGCGGGGGCGCGCGGCGTAGTAAGACCGCCGCCCTGCTCGGGGCAGAACGCTATGGCGACCCCCTGCTCGACCGCGGCTTCGACGCTCCCACATGGCGCCGCGGTGGCATCGTAGCGGGTCGCGAGGCCCGCCAGGCATGAGCTGACTATATATCGTTTACTTACAACGCCGACCTTGTCATCCAATCGACTTCTCTCACACCCTCGAGTGACGCTAATCTCGCAACGACCTCATTGTGGTCGATGGCTTCCGGAATCAGCAGGCTGATGTGGACAATATTTGTTCCTTCTTCTTCAATGATTTCGAGTTCGACCGCGCTAACAGCGACTTTCATCGCGCCAAGCGCCGAGGTTATCCTGCCGAGCATCTCCGGCTTATTGAGTGTGGTAACCTGTATCGCCCTATGGCGTCGCCCGCCGCGAAGCTCGACATATTTTAGGCCGGATAGCGTCAAGAGTATAAGAAGTGTCGCCGAGAGCGACGCCACATAGAGACCGGCACCTACGCCTAGACCAACGCCCGCTACAACCCAGATGCTGGCGGCGGTTGTGAGGCCGCGCACCATGCTGCCCTGCCTGATTATCGCGCCGGCTCCAAGAAATCCTATACCGGTGACTACGCTCGATGCGATACGCGTGATGTCCGCGTACTCGACACCCTTGAACGGCTCGATCGATATGACCATCAATAAGGCGGAACCAAGCGATACCAGCACGTGGGTGCGCAAACCCGCCGGCTTGTCGGATATCTCGCGCTGGTAGCCGATGACCCCTCCCAGCACCGCGGCAAGGACTAACCTTAATATGATCTCAAGAGTAGGAAATAATTGCTCCATAGCACCTCGACTTGTCCTTCGCTTCATCTTAGACGCTTCTTAGCCCTGTGTCTCGCAGGGCTGCTCGCACACATATGCTTGAAACCACGTATCTGGAGACTAAAGACACTATCGTCTTCGCAGAATGTCACGTTAACAGTTTTCACAAGCGCCTACAACATATTTTACTCGATAATGACACCGATAAAGCGTGCGATTCCCAAAGATTATTGTTAATACTATACCCGTTCTCACCGATGACATTAATACGAAATCTTTCGAAGGACAACCTATGGTCGCTCTTGAAAACGAAGACAACAAACACCAGCTCTCCTTGAAGGGGCGATTATCAATCCTCCTCATCGTTATGCTGCTGCCATTCGTCTGTTTTTCAATATATCAAGCGGTTGAGATAAGTAATCACCTTGAGAGCGAAGCACAGCAGGAGAATTTAAGAATCGCTAAAAACGTAGCAATAAGCTTAGATGAGTATATAACCTCGACCGGCGAGGTTCTGATTCCAATCGCAAACAATGAGAGTGTGCGCGACCAAGATTACCCCAAGACAAAAGAACTTCTCGAGAGAATACTCCTTAAGTATCCATATTATAACTCTCTCTCTTTTGTCGATGCCAACGGAATCAAGCAGGTTATGGCGAAGCGTGAGGATACGAGCGAGAGCAAACCCATGGATGAAAGCGACAACTCGGTACGTGAACTCCCGTTTTTTAAGCGCGGGATAGAAGCCTCTGGGATATCCGTCGGCGACTTTAAATTCTGCGGGGTCACCAATATGCCCATAGTCCACATAACCTATCCGGTATTCGACCCTTCGGAAAAACGGGTCGGCCTCGTTGCCGCGGCTTTTAACCTAACCAAACTACAAGATAAGCTTATGAGCCCCGAAATCCCCGATTATGTTACGGTCTGCGTTATCGACAACAACGGGATCATGGTCGCGAGAAATCGCGAGCCTAAGAAATTTATCGGCAAAGACCTCTCGAAAGAGACTATCTTCAAAAACATGCTCGGTCTGAAACAAGGAATAGACAAGGCTCGCACTCCCGACGGCGTAGAACGCGCTTTCGGTTTTGAGCGGGCGTCGAGGGTGCCGTGGTATGTCAGAGCGGGAGTCGATACGGAATATATCAAAGGGCAGGCCAGAACCGAGTTCATGCACCAATTCTTGGTGTTCGTGCCCTTTCTGCTCCTATCTGTCTTGGGTTGGTTTTGGGTCGGAAAGGGCGTCGATAGAGTACACTCCTCAACTGGTCAGTTAAGTCTAACCGACCCGCTAACAGGCTTGTGGAATCTACGAAAGCTCCAACAAGACCTCGATTATGAATTCAGCCGCGCCAAACGCTACAATAATAAGCTCTCGTTCGCGATGATAGATATCGACTTCTTTAAATACTATAACGACCATAACGGGCACCAAGCCGGAGATGAAGCCTTGCGCCAGGTCTCCGATTTGATTCGCAAATCGGTCAGAGACGCCGATATCGCCTACCGCTACGGCGGTGAAGAGATGTGCGTACTTCTCTCGACGACGGACAAAGAAGGCGCCGCCTATTTAGCCGAGCGCATAAGGCGCGGCATAGAAGCCTTTAGTTTTGCCGGCGGAGAAAAACAGCCGAACGGAAAGCTTACGGTTTCGATAGGCGTGGCTACATACCCGGACGACTCCTCGTTTAGAGACGGCCTTGTGAACAGCGCCGACATCGCCCTCTATAGAGCTAAGCACTTAGGCAGAAACAGGGTTGACGTATATGGTGGAACCATGCCCGCGCACAAACCGCATGATTCTTTCGCTTTGCCCTCGACCAACGCCGAAGCCTTTCCTGCGTCCGATTCCGATACCGATACTAAGACAGGATCGGACAGCGAGCCGGCCGGGCAAGCGTCAGCGATCCTGAGAAATTGCAGTCGATAGGCATAGAGGTCTCAATCGGCCGGCGCAGGCGATCAAAACAGCAGCAGGTACTGGATATACCATACGCCAATCCCGCCGAGATAACCCAAGAGCGCCGGCAGACCCGCTATCTTGAGGTAATTGACAAAATTCAGCTCTTTTACGATACCCATCGCCACAACGCCGGCCGCCGAGCCGATGACGAGAATCGAACCTCCGGTACCGACAGCGAGAGCGATAAGGACCCAGATTATCGGGTCGGTCGTCTTGACGATGTCCGTCGCGGCTGCGGTAAGCGGTACGTTGTCGACAATGGCCGAGAGCACCCCCATCACCGAGCTTCCGAGGACATAACGCCCCAGACTGGGAGCATCACCAAAGAGACTGTTCGAGACCATCTCAAGTATCCCCAAGTGGTTGAGGGCGGCAACCGCCAGCAGTATGCCGATGAAGAACTTGAGACTTGAGATATCGGTCTTCTGCAGCAGATTCTCTATCGAGGCCGTAAAGTGCGACCGGTGATTCGGCAACCCCCGCTTGAGCGCGTCGACGACGAGCCAGGTCAACCCAAGGCCGGTAACAAGGCCCATATACGGCTTCAGGTGAAACGCGTGGAAGATAAAGGGCAACGTGAAGGAGCCAAACGCAAACATGATAACCAGTTTCTCCGATAGCACCAGCTTGAACTCGTCGACCTCGGGCTCACACCTGTAACCAGCTTCCGCCTGCCGTATCAACAAGGGCGCGGCGATAAGGTATATCGTAAGCGCAGGCAAGAACCCGTACATAATGATATCACCACTGCCGAACTTGCCCTTAAGCCAAAGCATCGTCGTAGTGACGTCGCCGATGGGAGAGAAAGCGCCGCCGGCGTTGGCTGAAACGATAACGAGTGCCGCCGCGACGAGAATATTCTTACCCTTGAAGAAAAGCCGTGAAAGCTGTGTCAGGATGATGGTTGTCGTCAGGTTGTCGATTACCGCCGAGAGCGCGAACGCGAGAATCGATATCGTCCAGAGCTGCTTGGTGTTGTCTAACTTCTTCGCGACGAGCCAAACGCGAACCAGCTCGAAAAACTTGTAGTGGACGAGTATCTCGACCAGCGTCATCGCGCAGAGCAAAAAGACTATTATCTCGAATATCTCGGTTCCCGCTTCGCTCAAGTGGGCCTCGACCAGCTGCTGACTGTCGACAGCGATTAGAATCCAGAGGAGACCGGCGAAGAACATAGCGACAGCACTCTTGCTGACCTGCAGTTTATGCTCGGCTGATATCAATATATATGCGATTATGAATAGTATGGTAGTCGTCAGTGCTATCGTAATCCCTGCCTCGTCATCCAGTGCTGATCAAGCATTATGTGTGCTGCGAAAACGCCGGCATCTGTACAGCAAGATTGCCGGCTATCGTGTCCCCTTCGGGCGCCGGCAAACTAGTTCTGTCACTTGTTGTATCGTCATAAACCCCAAATAATCTACCAAGCAGCGCTCTACGCTGTCAAGCGCCGGCAAACATCCTTAGAACATGTGAAACGGAGCGGTTAATCTCTTTTGGAGCTGGCTCTTCTGCCACTTCGAGGGCTGGGCGAAGAGTGAGCCGAGTGAGCGTCTCCTTATCGGCTCCCGGTTGCTAAGATAGACATAGGCGGCTGCCGAAAACCCCTGCAGGCCGCATCCCCACGACTCGAGCGCGCGCGCCGAGCTTATCTCGCCGGGGCGGCCCGCGTAATTGTGCCAGAGTGTCTCTCTGGTCGACGCATCGAGTATAGCATCGATATATTTGGCGTACTTGTCGGCGTTGATATTTCGGAGCACCAGCGCGGCGATATTGTTGACAAAAAACCAGCTGTCTCCGTTATGGTAGCTGGTATCATGCTCACCTACTGAAATATGACAGAAAGACTCGTGCCGCTTGTCAACCGAGGCGAGGCCGCCCCACTCGAGCCAGAGCGCCGGCAGCACCTTATCGAAGCACGACTCCCACTCCACTTTGGTTAGAAGCTCCGGCGCGAAGAGCGCCGCCAAGAAGACATTGGGTCGCATCGTGTCATCGTAAAGCCGGTCGTGCAAGTACCCGTCGATAAAGTAGTGGGTATGGATATTCTTCAGCAGAGTCGCGCGTTTCTTCTTGTAATAGTCGCTTTCGGTAAGGAACTCTCCAAGGTGGAGGACTTTGCTGTAGAGGGCCTGTGTCTCGACCGGATAACCGGTCCGCGCGAGGCTGTCCATCCAGCTCTCCCGCTCATGTGACGGGATAAAACCATACTCGTTCTCGGTTTCTTCAAGCTCGTCGATTGCGCGCATCAGCTTAAAGGCGAGGGCTTGTTTGTCTTTATCGTCTAGACTAATCCTGCCGAAGAGAACGGCCCAGGACAAGAGGCCCAGCCCATCCGAGCAGCAATTGCGACCGCCGAAAATAACCGGCAGGCGCCCACCGCCCCAGTCTCCATGGATATACTTCGCGATAACCGCGCGCGCCCGCTCCTTCGGAAGGGCGGGTAGCGATATGAGTTCATCGCGCACCCAAGCCTTGGTAAACCAGGGCATGCCTGCAAGCATCCGGTCGTCGATGAAGAGCGCGTCGAGCGCGTCCTCTGCGCCCTGCGCGGCGATATGCTTCTGCACGCTGTCGACGCGCACGCCGGCCCGCTTGAGCTTCGGGCGGGGTTGTTGGAGCAGGCCGATGCGGGTATGGTCGGCGTAGTGCTCGGCCAGCGCCACCGCTTGCGCCTCGCTCGCGCCGAAAGCGAAGACGAGCCGCTTGGCATTGAATCTGCCGAGTTCGTACTCGTAGAGGACCGCCGGTTCAGAGTAACGTTCTTTGTCGCGGCCGTACTCAACGGGAACCCACGAGCCGAGCGGACTAAAGTTCCCGTCGTGAAGTACCGCTAGATAGACGGGCTCTGTGACCCGATCATCGCTGTAGCGCACGATGACGGCGTCACCATGCTCACTGAAATCGTAGTTTCTTCCCCACTGCGGGATGTAGAACTGGTCACGCATGTCGAGGCGGACCAGGAGGGTATCTTTTCCGGATGCTTCGTAGACGAGTACCGGCTCATTGGGAATGACTGAGTAGAGTTCGGTTTTAGCACCATAACGGCGCGCGGCCACATTCTCATCGTGGTAGAATTCGAGGCGGTCGGCGACTCCGTGCTTTACGATGCGCGAAAGGGTTTTTATGAAGGTGTCTCCGTGCGCGGCGAAGAATCCTTCGTAGCGCGTCTGCGGTGTCTCATAAAACGTCGCAAAATCTTTCCGGTCGTTGACCAGAATAAAGGCGACCGGTGCTTCAACCCGATTTACAACTGCGTTATCTCCGCAAAAATGCGCAACGTCCACGTCGTATCCTTTAGGTTAAAAAGCGACGCAGCGCTTCTTAAAGCCCTGCGCCCGTTATTGTCGATATCGTTTCCTACTCTTATAGCTCTGAACTTTAAGCCCTGAGTGTCTACCTGAAAGGCTGAGCTACGCTCTCTGAAACACCACCGCATTTCGCGACCGTGCGCAACTACCCTTTAAGGAAAACCGCCGTCTCTTCCGGTGGCGTCGTGATTACCGCATAGTCAGTGCCGATCTCGAAGCCGGCCTTGACCTGGTGCGGTATCCTCGGGACTATCTCGATGTGAAAATGAAAGTCGGTGCCGCGCGGTCCGTAATATACCATCATATTGTAATTCGGGCTGAGCTTCTCGACCGCGTTGAGCGATTTCAGCATTATCGATGCCAAATCGGCCATAGCTTCTTCGGATAGTTCGTCGAGGGTGCGCACATGGTCTTTTGCGACGATCCATAGCTCATGCGTGAATTGCGGAGCAAACGGGCAGAACGCCGAGAAATGCTCGTTCTCGAAGACCAGGCGCGGCGAATGTGCCTCGGATTCGGCTATTTTGCAGTAGATGCAGTTGCCCTTGTGGCTGTGGTCCGCTTTCTCGCGAATACGTACGGGTACCTGCGATACCGCGAGCACCTGCGTGTGCGAGTGGTCGAGCGACGCTCCGGCCTCGCGTCCCTGGTTTTTGAAGACCGAGACGTAACCGACATTGGCGTCCGTCTCAAGCGCCTTGATGCGGTCGCGATAAGCTTTGAGTGTCAAGACCATCTCATCTTGGGTCACCTGCGAGAGCCGTTGGTTGTGGTCGGGCGTCTCAACAATGACCTCATGGTGTCCTTGCGAAGAGGCCGTCTTCCAGCCGTTTTCGCTGACATCCTCGCCGCCGGTTATGGGAAACTTGTTCGGGAAGACCCGCACTTGCCACGAGCCGTTCTTCGCGACGCGGTCGATCTCCGGCGGGGTTGTATTCTCGTTCCCCGGGCAGAAGAAACAACCCGTGCTATCGCTTGCACACACCGAATCCGGATCGAAGGGCCGGAGTGCGCGTCCAGGGGCTATGAACGTCCATAAGTCCCTAAAATAATCTTTTCTCATGCCGCTCCACACACCTTGCTTCTCTTCAGCGCCATCTCATGCGCCTCGAAATAATGCCTGACGAGCAGCTTCCAGTCATAGTTCTTCGCCTGAGCGTTCGCGTTTAGACGAAGCTCCATCCGCTCGTCGCTATCGAGTGTAGTGTACTCATAGAGAATAGACAATAGTTCCTTCTTTTCGCTATCGTAATCGAAGGTGCTCCGGTCCATGACGTAGGTGCCGGGAAGCTTCTTCTTAAGGCCAAGCTCTTTAAGTGCCAGGCCGTAGCCGGAGAGGTCGGTTGTGACCGAGGCGACGCCGAGTGCGCCCGCTTCGAGCGGCGTGTATCCCCACGGCTCGTAGAACGATGGGAAGACGCCGAAGTGCGAACCGGCCATGACATTATAGAATTGCAGGTTGAGAAGGCCGTCGCCGCCGGAGAGGTATGTCGGATAAAAGACGACTTTGACCCGGTCGTCCTCGTTGTTTAGGAGGCCTTTCTGCCTGAACATGCTGAGTATTTCATCGTACTCTTCATTATGGACGTTGTGGGTGACAAGCGGCGGGTTGCCCGGACGCCTGAACCGACGCTGTATACCGATGGTCTTGTCGAGGAAGTCGTCACCGAGTACCCATTCGCAGCTGAACGAGTGCTCGCCCGTGTACGCGCGCGTGATGCGGTCGGAGATCCGGTCCATGTTGTGGTTGACCACCTGGCACAGATGCTGGTAGACCGACTTGTTTTCGATTAGCTCGCTCTTGACGCCGGAAGTGCCGGTCGGTATGTAGAAGAACGCGACTATCGTCTTGTCGCTCTGCTTGGCCTTCATCTTCGCGTTCAACTCGGCCAGCGAATCGATGAAAAGATCTATGCCTTTGCAACGAGTCTCGTACCTGCCAAGGATGAAGTAGTAGAGCGTGTTCTCGAGGTCGAATGTATGGTGAGGGAAGAAATGGTATTGCACGAACTTGCGCAGGTATTTACGGTACTCGCGGTGCATGAACGTTATTTCCTGCACACCGGGAAACGCCGCCATATTCAAGCCGTTCGGCAACAGCACGTCGGGCTTTCGGCCGTAAAACGCCTCGGCCTCGCGGCCCGTTATGCCGGAGACCGTCGTAAGCACGTCCGCATGGAGCGCGGTCGCCTTTTCCAGGCTGTGCTTGCTGGTAATCCCTATCTCTCGCGCCTTCTCGTCGGCGTCGAAGGTACCGAGTTCGGCATAGAAGTTGATGCCGGACGACGCTAAGCAGCGCCCCAGAAACGTCGCATGTGTGGTGAATATCGTCGAGAAATCGAGGTCGGATTTTTTCAGATAGAGCAATACGCCGCCGGTCAGCCACTCGTGGGCGTGGACGATAACTTCCTCTTTTTTGAGGCCGTTTCGCTTGATGGACTCGATAACTCGACCCACCGCCCAGGAAAACGCCAGCGGCTCGTCGTAGTCGTAGCCGGAGAACATCGAGTCGACTCCGTACCACTCCCACAGCTTGCCCTTGAAATCGCCGATATTATCGAACTCGTTTTTGAACTCGACCAACAATACCTGCGGTTCCGAATCTAGCAGCCAAGTTCCGTAGTGGAATACGACTCCCTCGGGTGCGAGATCTTTCTGCGCCTTCGACAAAAACGCCGGCATCGGTTTTTCAATGAACTGGCTCTCTGATTTGCCCGGAAGATAGGGGCCGACGAGGAAATACCTATCGCCGTATTTCTCTTTGACCAGACCGGACTTGGACTCGATGACGGTGTAAATACCGCCGACCTTGTTGGCTACTTCCCATGAAACTTCAAATAAATGTGTTGACTCGCTCATATATAAGCCTCCAATGATTACTGCGTTTTACCATTTATATCGGGCAACTTTGACCCGACTAAAGGTAAATCTACAGCAGGAATCGGCATCTCGAGGCCGGGCATTGGAAGCTTAAGGCTGTCGATTTGAGCATCGAAATCGATTTTGGGCATCTCAGACGCCTGTGAAGCGCATATTTCGGCGATCCTGTCATCGACCCTGCCTACGAAGTCGACGAGCACGTTGGTGAAGTAGATGTACGCATCGTGCGGCCGCTCGTAAGCGTTGAAGTATTTATGGACGTCGCCGTCGCTAAACCATTTGGTGCACATATAATAGAAGTGGTCGGAGGTCTGCAATTGGCGCCAGGTTTTCAAGAGGTCGAGGTCTTTGGTCTCTTTTATCCTCTCCTCCAGGTCATAGAGTGCGCGAAGCGCGCCTTTTTGCATATCGTTTCCGAGCCATGCCGAGATGTCGCGCTCGGTATCGGCCCATGAAACCGGGTGCGGCATCGAGAGCGTGCCCACTGGCTGGTACCGGTCGGCCTCTTCGGAGACGGTCACAAAATCGGTATCGGGGTGCTTTAGAATCGCCTCCGGGAGATGGCGCATGAAGTTGAATATCCCCGTATCTTCCCACTGGTGCTCCCCGAAGGTCTCATAATCCATAAAGAGGTTTATAGCCTGCCCGCTTCCGTTGATGTTGTGGACCCAGTTCGCAAATTTATCGGCGGTCAGCGGCCATCCCTTCCAGTCTTTGTTTGAAAACCTGAATGCAATGTCGTCGGAGAGGCGATAGTTCTTGAGCAGCAGCTTCACCGGGAAACCCTGGGTCTCGTAGACGAAATTCGGGCTTCGCCAACCCAGGACGGCGTCCCACCCTTCCGCCAGAACCGCCTTGAAATGAAATTTACGAATTAGGTGCGCCAAGTAATCGAAGTAGACCAGCTCGGTGTTGCGAAAGACCTGTGGCACCTGCTCGAAGAGCCTCACGATGAGAAGCATGTGGTCGAGCACCTGCTCGAAGAACTCCTCCTCGGAGCAGAGTGAGGCGAGCGAGTGGTAGTAGGTCTCGCTCAAGAACTCGACGCAGCCGGTCTGTGCCAGGCGCTGGAAGCTCTCTATTATCTTGGGCTCGTACTCCATCGCCTGGTCCAAGAAGACACCGGAGATGGAGTAACTTATCTTGAATCGGCCCTCCGAGCGCTCGATAAGTTCGAGCATGAGGTTATTCGCCGGGTAGTAACACTTGTTCGCGACTTTACGCAAAATCTCGCTGTTCTTATTGTCATCGAAATAGCCGATATCGCTGCCGATGTCGAAGAGATTATATTTCTTTACGCGAAGCGGCTGGTGGACATGGAAATAACAACACACGCTAGGCATAACTCGCCTCCTCTATCATATCCCCATAGACCGTACAGAGCTTCTCGGCCGCGACATCCCAGGTCAGTTTCTCGATTTCATCTTGCGCTTTTCGCACCATATTGCGCGCGTGGCCTTCATTTTTTAGAAGTATCACTATTGCCTCGGCCATCTTGTCGATGTCCCAGAAATCGACCGCTATACAGTGCTTGACAACCTCGATCACTCCGGAGTTTCTTGATACCACGACCGGAGTGCCGTTCTGGATAGCTTCGAGCGGCACAATTCCGAAAGGCTCGGAGACCGAAGGCATGACAAAGACATCGGCCATCTGATAGGTGGCGTCTATCATGTCATCATCTATCCACGAGCTGAAAAGAAGTTTTCCGGTGAGGTTCTCGCGCGCGGCCATCTCTATCATCGAAGCCTGCATGTCGCCCGAACCGACCATGAGAAACTTCACCTTGTCATATTGGTCGGTGACTTTTTTC